>CAXTNN010000322.1:0-4451 GCA_964245545.1 uncultured Acetobacteraceae bacterium
CATCTACGGCGCGCTGCGCGGGCGGGCGCTGGCCGGGTTCAGCGGTCAGCCGAGCGCGCATATTTTCTGCACCCGGATGGAGGCCGAATTGGTCGCCATCGACGGCGTCTACAAACTGGCGGAAGACATGCCAGACGCCATCCGCGGCAAGGCCGTGCACGCCACATTGGACGGCGACTCGGTGGTGATGGTCAGTATCGCGTAATCAAGGTGGGAGGAAGTATGGCGAAGGTCCTGGTCGTGACGTCGGGCAAGGGCGGTGTGGGCAAAACGACGTCCACCGCCGCGCTCGGCGTGGCTTTGGCGCAGTCGGGGCAGAAAGTGGTGATCGTCGATTTCGACGTGGGCCTGCGCAACCTCGACCTGATCATGGGCGCGGAACGCCGGGTCGTGTTCGACCTGATCAACGTCGTGCAGGGGGACGCCAAGCTGGCCCAGGCGCTGATCCGGGACAAGCGGGTGGAGACGCTGTCGCTGCTGGCGGCATCGCAGACGCGGGACAAGGAGGCGCTGTCGGTCGAGGGCGTCGAGCGGGTGATCGGCGAGCTGCGGGAGAAGTTCGACTGGGTGGTCTGCGACAGCCCGGCGGGGATCGAGAAGGGGGCGGCGCTGGCAATGCGGTTTGCCGACATGGCGCTGGTGGTGACCAACCCCGAAGTGTCCTCGGTGCGGGATTCGGACCGGATTATCGGCCTGCTGGACAGCACGACCGCGCGGGCGGAGGCGGGCGAGCGGATGGAGAAGCACTTGCTGCTCACCCGTTACGACCCGGCGCGGGCCGAGCGTGGCGACATGCTGAAGACCGACGACGTGCTGGAAATCCTGTCCATCCCGCTGCTGGGGATCATCCCGGACAGCGACGAGGTGCTCAAGGCGTCCAACCTCGGCTCGCCGGTGACGCTCAGCAACCCGGCTTGCGCCCCTGCCCGCGCCTATTTCGACGCGGCCAAGCGGCTAATGGGCGAGACGCTGCCGATGACGGTGCATGCGGAGAAAAGCGGGCTGCTCGGCCGGTTGTTCGGCCGGAGGGTGGCATGAACCTGTTCGGCCTATTCAGCCGCCGCTCGACCGCCCCCGTCGCGCGCGACCGGCTGCAGATCCTGCTGGCGCATGAGCGTGCGTTCGTGGGCGGCAACGACCTGGCGGCCACGCTGCAGGAGGAGATCCTGCAGGTGATCGCCCGCCACATCGCCATCGACCGTGACAAGGTGAAGGTGAACCTGGAACGGGGGCAGGCGATGTCGACCCTGGAGATCGACGTCGAGATGCCGGGGGACATACCGGGAGAACATGCGCTGTAGGCGGCGGGGCACAGGGCGGGCTGGCCGACCAGTGGCGGGCGGCCACGTGCCGCGGTCGATGGCGCGGGCGGCGGCGCTGCGCAGCCATCCGAGCGCTGATCGAGGCGCGCGGTGCGACGCTTCTCCTCACGCATCGAAGTCTTGCAAGAACTCAGACGCAGGGCGGACGCCTGACAGCATCAACCGGTCCCGAGATCGGGTGCAGGCGACATACAACAGGTGCCGCTCTGTCTCGTAGACGTCGTCCAGCTCCGTCTCATCCGCAACGGCCTCCAGGCGGGCCTGGAGCGGTAGCACGCCGTCGTCGCAGGCCATCACCAGCGCGGCCTTGAACTCCAGGCCCTTGGCTAGGTGCATCGTGCCGACGGCCACCGTGCCGGTCAGCTCCCGGTCTTGCTCGGAAAGCTCGGTCCAGGACAGGCCGGCGCCTTCGACCGCCGCCCGGGCACGCGCCAACTCAGCCCGGGAACGCACGAAGACACCGATCTCGGACGGCGCGATCCCGTCCGCGATGGCCCGGCCGATCCAAGCGGCGGCGGCGGCGATCTCATCGGTTGGCGTGGCAAATATTTGCGTTTCCGGCGGCGGCCCGTTGAACACGGAAACGGTGCGGTCACGCTCATCGGCGTTGCCGTCCACGTCACGGACCGTCGCCGGCAGCAGCCGGTCGGCGGCCCGCCTGATCTGATGGCTGGTGCGGTAGTTGACCGTGAGGGTCGAGGACCGGCCGCGCACATCCACGCCCAGCTCCCGCCATGAGAAGGGTTGCTGGAAGATGCGCTGGCCCAGGTCGCCGGCAAAGAACAACGCGTCGGGATGCGCGGGTGCGATCGCGGCGACGAAGCGCAACTCGGCCACGCCGAGGTCCTGCGCCTCATCCACCACGACATGGCTGAACGGCTTCTCCGGCCGCCCGGCATAATGCGCGGCCACCTGGCCATAGATCTGCGGCCAGGTGGCCAGTCCGCGCTTGGTGAGCGAAGCCCGAACGGCCTCGAACACCGGCCAGAGGCGTTCCCGCTGCCCCGCGCTCATCCGGTTCTTGCGGCCAAGCCGGGGCACGCGGGCATAGGCGGCGACATCGGCGATCTGCCAGGCATCCACCACATGGCGCCATTCCGACAGCAGGAAGCGCGGGGTGAAGCCGCGTGCGCCGATCCCGTTTGCCGCCTTGGTGAGGGCGTCGGCCACCTGCTCATCCGACGCGACCATGGCCCGGCGGCCAAAAGCGAGCTGATACAGCTCGTCCGCTACGGTGCGGTATGGCTCCACCGTCACGCGACGCAGTGCCGCTGCATCGGGCCCGAACAGGATGGCGAGTTTGCGGGACAGCGCGCTCGCGAGCGGTTGGGAGAACGTGGTCAGCAGGATGCGGCACTCCGACCCGGCGCGCGCGAAACGGGCCGCCCGATGCAACGCAACCACCGTCTTGCCCGTGCCGGCGGAGCCCGAGCTGCGCGCCGGGCCGGCGTAGGAGCGATCGACGACGCTGCGCTGCGCCGGATGCAGGAACACCGCCCATTGATCCCAAGGTGCGTCCAACGCCCGCACCAGCTCGGCCTGATCCTCCACCACACGGAATCGGCGAAGCGCGTCCGGGTGCGCAAATGGGTCTTGCGTCGGGGGTGGCGCTGGCGGCCGCAAGCGCCCGGTGCCGACGAATTCAAGCAGGGCTTCCGACGCCTCGGCGGGCAGGCGGTCGGCGAAACCGAGGAAGCCGTCTTCGGTCGCTCCCTGCACATCGGCAATCCAGTCCGCCGGCACGCCGACCGCCAGCAGCTCGTCGGCGCTCAATGACGAGAACAGCCGAACGGCCGATACCGGCTCGGCCGGCGCCACGGGCGGTGGGGGAGAGCCGATCTCCTCTACCCTCTCGCGCACCTCGACGATCTGGACGGCGCCCGTCTTGGGATGCGCCTCGATACGCCGCCGCTCCGCCCAGTCGTACGCGTCGTCGTGGTGCCCGACATAGGCCAGGAGGAAGCTCGCGGCGGTCTTGTGGATGATGAGCCGGAGGTCGCGGCTGGCCCGCACCGACCAGAAATTCTGGTCACGGGAGCGGTCGATCCGATGGAATTGCAGCCCCGGCCCCGCCGGGTCCATTTGCAGGTCGAACGCCGCCGTCTTGGCGGCCTTCTGCTCCTGCGACTCCAAACGGGCGAGCGCGGCGGTGAAGGTGTCGGCGATGCGGAATTCGACGGTCATCGGGGCTGCTTCACACCGTAAACACCTTCATCACCTCGTCCCCGAAATGGTTGATCACCTTCACGGCGATGCGGCCGCGTTCCGGCCGGGGGAATGGGCGGGAGGTGTCGCGGTAGAGGGTGGCCCAGGCTTCCTCGTCGATCTCGGCGCGCAGGGCCGCCTTCAGCGACTTGTAGGGGTCGTTGGCGCCAAGGAAGTAGGCGTGGCGGACGTAGAAGCTTTCCTCGTTGTAGTCGGTGTCGATGAACCAGGCGGCGATGCTCTTGGTGTCGCCGGAGCGGATGTCGCCGGTCTGGGGGTCGAACACGTCCACGCCGAGGATGCGGATGCGGATATGATCCGGCTTGCCCTTTGCTTCAGGCGGGGGCACGGGCTCCACCACCAAGTCCGGCTCGCCGAACACGACGAACAGGTTGCCGCGGCCGGTGTTCTTGAGGTCGTCGGCCATGTGCAGGTCGGGGTTCATCCGCGCCTTCAGGATCGGCAGCGGGCCGAGCTTGGCGAGTTCGCTGGCATGGGCGTCGTAGTTGAAGGCGCAGGCGATGAGCACGTCAAACCGCGACTCGACGGCTTCGCGGGCGGCGGTGACCAGGTCCATGCGGGACAGCGTGCCGAACTCGGGGCCGATCAGGATGGCGGCCCGGCGCTCCGTCTCGCGTTCCCCCTTCTTGCCTTCCCCCTCCTTGCCTTCCCCCTCCTTGCCTTCGATGTAGCGGCCTTCGGCGCCGATGGTGTCGCCGGGCCAAGGCTGCAGGCCCGTGAAGCGGATGCTGTCGGCGCGGCGCGCCTGATGCACCCCGGCGGTGCGCAGATGGTCGAGCACCATGGTGGCGAAATCGATCGGCGGTGCCGCGGTCCGGCGCCGGGTGGGAGCGCCGCCGAGCAGTTCGTCCTCGTCGGCCGGGACCACGCGGTGGGGCGAGAGGCTTTCCACGGTGAACGGAC
>CAXTNN010000323.1:0-1861 GCA_964245545.1 uncultured Acetobacteraceae bacterium
CCGCGCCCCGGGCACGGCGCTGCGCCGGTCCCAGCCGAACCGGGCCGCCCCCTCGGTCCAGGCCTCGACGATGTGGCGGGAGGAGAACGGCGTGCCGGAGGTCGGGTCTTGCTCCGGCTCGTTCCTGATCCGCAAGGCGACGGGGTCGATGCCGGCTTGCTCCGCCAGTTCGTCGACCGCCGTCTCCAGCGCGAAGGTGCCGACCGCCTCGCCGGGTCCGCGCATGAAGGTGTTGCCGAGCATGTCCATGTCGGCCACCTGCTGCACCAGCTTGAAGCTGCCGGCGGCGTAGAGGTGGCGCGCCGGGAAGGTGAACGGCTCGGGGCAGTAGTTGTGCGCCGTCATGGCCGCGACGCCGGTGTGGATGACCGCGCTGAATTGGCCGTCCGGCTCCGCCCCGATCGCCACGCGCTGCTCGGTGGTGGTCCGCCCGCCCACGACGCGGAACACGCCCTCGCGCGAGAGCGCCATGCGGACCGGGCGCTGGGCCAGCTTGGCCGCGGCGGCGCCGAGGATTTGATACGACCAGAGCGCCTTGCCGCCGAAGCCGCCCCCCACGTAGGGCGCCGACAGGTGGACCTGGCTTTCGTCGAGGCCGAACACCTGCGCAATTGTCCATGCCGCCTGCACCACCTTGTTGGTGGCGTCGTGGATCACCAGTTCGCCACCGCGCCAGGCGATCGTGGCGGCATGCGGCTCGATCGAGTTGTGGTTGTGGCGCGGCGTACGGAAGCGGAGGTCGACCTTGATCGGCGCCGCCGCCAGCGCCGCCTCCGCGTCCCCGATTTCGACCACCGCGGGCTCGCCGATGACGTGCTTGGGCAGGCGGGGATGCGCCTTGGCCTGGTCGAATACAGTGACCGCTGGAGCGGCCGCATAGCTCGCCCGGATCAGGGAGGCGGCATGGTCCGCCTGCTCCTGCGTCTCGGCGAGCACGACCGCAATCGGCTGGCCGTTCCAGTGGATCTGGTCGTCCTGCATGATCGGCAGGGTGTTGGGCCCGGCGGCTTTCGGCTGCGTCATGATCAGCGGCATCGGCTCCAGTCTCGGTGCGTTCGCGTGCGTCATCACCAGGACGACGCCGGGCGCCGCTGCCGCCGCCTCCGTGCCGAGTTGGACGATGCGACCTCTCGCCACCGTGCTGAACGCCAGCGCGGCGTAGACCATGCCGTCCAGGGGGAACTCGGCCGCGAACCGTGCCGCCCCGCGGACCTTCAGCGGCCCATCGAGGCGGGACACCGGCGCCCCCACCAGGCCATGGCGATGCCGCAGCAGCGGGTCCGGCACGCCGCCGGGCATCCAACCCTCCGGCACCAGCGGCACCGCCTGGGGAATGGTCATGCTGGGGCTCCCGCGAGTTCGAGAAGGACGGCTTCGACGGTGCGGCGGACCAGCCCGACCTTGAAGGCGTTGCCGGGCAGCGGAACGGCGCCGGCGAGCTCCGCCTCCGCCTGCCACGCGCGCCAGGGCTTGGGCGCGACGCCGCCTAGGGCGAGGCGCACGTCCCGCACCATTCCCGCCGCATCCGTGTCGAGCGTGGCGGCGACCGAAACGAGGAAGGCATTGCTCGCCCGGTCGCGCACCTTGCGGTACGTGGAGGATGCCGCGAACGGCTGGGGCGGGAGCTCGACCGCCGTGATCAGCTCGCCGGGCTCAAGCACGGTCTCCAGGTCCGGCCGGCTGCCCGGCAACCTGTACAGCTCGGTCAGCGGCAAGGACCGCCGCCCGCCGGAGCCTTCCAGCGGCACGGTCACCGCGGTGCCGTTGATGCTGATTTTCATGGGAGCCTCCCATTGCTCCGGCGGCCGCCTGGGCTACGGGCGCGACGCTGCCGGCTGGTCCAGCTTGAGCAGCTTGCTGG
>CAXTNN010000323.1:1871-4445 GCA_964245545.1 uncultured Acetobacteraceae bacterium
GGGGACAGGCCGAGGTCCCGGATCGACCGGATACCTTCGCGGATGAACATCGGCCCACCCTCGGGGTCGAATGGGAAGTCGCTGGCGAACACCACGTGGTCCGGCCCGAAGAAGTCCAGCCCGCAACGCAGCGCCGAGGCCGAGCCGCCTAGCACCGTGTCGCCGTAGAACATCCTGAAGTAGTCCATGAAGGGTTTGCCGAGGCCGGCGAGGATCTGGCTGTAATCCTCATCCGACGTGCGCGAGCCGAGTTGCGCCCACAGCGTTTCGGCGCGCCCGTCGAAGAACGGCAGCATGCCGCCGCAATGGTGGGTGATGATGCGCAGGGTCGGCAGCCGGTCGAACAAGCCCGAGAACACCATGCGCGCCATCGCCGCCGTGGTCTCGTACGGCCAGCCCATCACCTGCCAGATTTCATAGCGCGACTTGGGCTCGGCGGCATAGTCGGTGAAGCTGGCCGAGCGGGTCGGGTGCATCCAGACCGGCACGTCGTGCGCTTTGGCCGCCCGCTCGAACACCGGGTAGAACTCTTGCTCGTCCAGCGGCCGGCCGTTCACGTTGGTCTTGATCTCGACGCCGCGGGCGCCGAGTTCGCCGATCGCGCGATCCATCTCCTGCACGGCGGCTGGGATGTTGTTCAGCGGCAAGGCGGCGATGAAGGCGGGGAACTTGCCGGGCCAGCGGGCGCAGATCGCAGCCATGCCGTCATTGGCGATGCGGGCCGCTGCCGGCGACTCCTCGGGCCCGTACAGCGCCTCCGGCGGCGGGTGCGACAGCGTGATGACCTGCTGCACATCGGGGAACCGGTCCAGGATTTCGATGCGGGCCTCCATGTCCCACAGCGCCCGGATCTGGGTCAGCCGCTTGACGATGCCCGGGTCTTTATACCGCTGCTTGATCAGCTCGAGATAATCGGGCGGCAGCACGTGGTTGTAGATGTCGATCTTGGCTTGGCCCTGGCAGACATCGTTACTCGGGTCCATTGCGGTTCCGCTTCCTTCTTGGCTTTATTATGGCGAGCGCGGCCGTTCCGGTGAAGGCCACCCTCGTGTGGAGCATCCTAAGGACGGACCGGGCGATGGCGCTCCAGCCGTCTTGAACCCTCCCCAGCTATTCACGGAGTGGCTGCCGGGCAAATCCATTATTCTCGCAGCCTCATTTCACGCCGTGAATAGCGCTCGGCCGGTGCGCCCGTGCTTGGACCCGGCTGCGGCGGGGCTGGCGACACGGTTGCGGCCGGACGGGGCTGCCGTGCCCTGCCTTTGACGGCAGCCGCCGGCCTTGCAAGCGGCCGCGCCGGCCTCTCCGGCATCATCCAGGTGAATAAACCACCGGCCTAGCTTCAATTTGTGGAGAAAGCCTCGGCCATGCCTAAAGCGGATTGGGCCAGTTGGGCGCACCGCTTCGTGTTCCGTGCCACCGAGCCGTCCCGCGACTGCCTGACCGCCCCGAGAAAGAGGCGGCAAACCCGGACCTGGGAGGGGATGATGAAGTTTCTGACCTACCGCATGGATGGTGCCGAGGGCATCGCCGCGCAGGACGGCGGCGACGTTCGAGGCCTGCTCGCCACCGCGCCGAATTACCCCGGCAGCCTGCTCGACCTGCTGCGCCAAGGCAGCACGGCGCTCGCGGCGGCCGGCCGCACGCTGCTGGAGCACGGCCACGCGGTCGACCTAGCGGCCGCCGCGCTGCTGCAGCCGTTTGTGCCCGGCAAGGTCATCCTGGTCGGGCTTAACTACGTCGACCATGCGGCCGAAGCCAACCTCCCAATTCCGGACGTCCCAACCTTCTTCGCCCGCTATGCGACCAGCCTGATCGGCCCGCTCGACCCGATCCGCCTGCCGCGCGTGTCGAAATCCCTGGATTATGAATGCGAGTTGGCGGTCGTCATCGGCAAGCCAGGCCGCTACATCGACAAGCGCGACGCGCTGGACCACGTCGCCGGCTATACGGCGTTCAACGACGCGTCGCTGCGCGACTACCAGCTCCGCACCACCCAATGGATGATCGGCAAGACCTTCGACGGCACCGGCCCGTTCGGCCCCGGCCTGGTCACCCCCGATGCGCTGCCGCCCGGGGGCGCCGGGCTGCGGATCGAAACGCGCCTCAATGGCGAAGTCATGCAGCAGTCGAGTACGGACCAGCTCATCTTCGACTGCGCCAGCCTGATTGCCCATGCCAGCGAGTCGATCACGCTGGAGCCTGGCGACCTGATCGTGACGGGGACGCCGTCCGGCGTCGGCGCCGTGCGCAAGCCGCCGGTGTGGATGAAGGCCGGCGACGTGTGCGAGGTCGAGATCGAGGGCATCGGGGTGCTGCGTAACCCGATCGTGGCGGACGCGTGACGTTCGACACCGATGTCCTCGTGGTGGGCGGCGGCCCCGTCGGGCTGTCGCTTGCCATCGAGCTCGGGTTGCGCGGGGTGTCGGTCCGGCTGCTCGAGCGCGAGCCGGCCCGCGGACCGCAGCCGCGGGCCAAGACGCTGAACATGCGCTCGCTGGAACATTTCCGCCGTTGGGGCGTGGCCGACGAGGTGCGCGCCGCCTCACCCATTCCGTCCGACTTGCCGACCGA
>CAXTNN010000324.1:0-4428 GCA_964245545.1 uncultured Acetobacteraceae bacterium
TGGACTGGGCGCCCAGGGGCAGGATCGGCGCGCCGGACAGCCCGGCGATCTGGGCCACCCCCGGGGCGGCCTGCCGCCGTGGGCCGCGTGGGCCGTCGGGCGTGATCAGCACGTGTTCGCCACCCTCAAGCTCGGCCAGCAGCGTTCGCACGCCGGCGGCGCCGCCCTTCTGCGCCACGTCGCGCGCCGAGCCGGTCTTGGAGGAGGAGCCATGCACCGCCACCACGCCGAACCGCCGCATCACCGAGGCAATCAGCAGCCCGTCCCGATGCCGGCTGATCAGCACCCGCGGCGTGCCCTTGGCGCCATGGCCGCGCATATGCACCCAGAGCGGCGGCAGCATGGCCAACCGCTCATGCCAGAACGCGACGAGGACGGGCCGGCCGGCGAGCGCTTCTGCCAAATGCTCCGCGCCCACGACGCGCCAGCGTGTGGTGCGCAGCGCCAGGGACAGGTACAGGCCGACGGACCCGGCGGCGATTGACTGGACGGCAGCGCTGCGGACGATTTGCTTCACGGTGATGGCCCGCTCATGGCGAGGGCGGGTAGCATGGGGGGAGATGGCTGCCAAATGCGGCGGTCGGGACCTTGGCCTGGCCTACGCTTCTCCGAAGGAGGGGCGAAGCCCGGGTTCTTCCTGCGGCAGCGGGCTCCGAGCGAGCGCGGTGCGGATCGGCACCAAATTGTGCAGGAACGACTCCGCACAGGCGCGCCAGGAGAAGCGATCGGCATGGCGGCGGCAGGCGGCGCGGTTCCCGCTCTCCAGCGCACGCAGGGCTGCCGCCCGCAAGTCCGGGTCAGTCGCGCCGACGCCGGGCCCACCCTCGGCCAGCACGTCGCGCGGTCCGGTGACGGGGAAGGCGGCGACGGGGGTGCCGCAGGCAAGGCTTTCCAGCAGCACCAGGCCGAACGTGTCGGTCAGCGACGGAAACACGAACACGTCCGCCCCGGCGAACGCCTGCGCCAGGGAGGCACCATGACGCATGCCGGCAAAATGCGCGCCGGGAAAGCGGCGCTGCAGCGAGGCGCGCGCCGGCCCGTCGCCCACCACCACCTTGGAGCCCGGCAGGTCAAGCTGGAGGAAGGCGCCGATGTTCTTCTCCACCGCCACCCGGCCGACATAGGCGAACACCGGCCGGGGCAAGGCCCACGGCTCCCGCGGCTCGGGTTGGAACAGGTCTAGGTCGACCCCGCGCGACCACGCCTTGATGGTGTGGAAGCCGCGGCCGGCGAGCTCCTGCCGCATGCTCGCCGTTGCCACCATCAGCCCGGCGCCCGCGCCATGGAAGCGACGCAGCCAGGCATAAGACAGCGCCGTCGGCACCCGGGTGCGGGCGTGCAGGTATTCGGGAAAGCGGGTGTGGAAGGCGGTGGTGAACGGCCAGCCCCGCGTGGTGGCCAGCGCGCGGGCGGCAATGCCCAGCGGCCCCTCCGTGGAGATATGCAGGGCATCGGGCCGGAACGCCTCGACCATGCGGGTCAGCGCCCGGCGCGGCAGCAAGGCCAGCCGGATGTCGGGGTAGCTGGGGCAGGGCAGGGTGCGGAACCGGTCCGGGCCGATCACCTCCACCACGTGCCCCATCGCCGCCAACTCGCGCGCCACCGTGGAAAGCGTGCGCACCACCCCGTTCACCTGCGGCGTCCAAGCGTCCGAGATGATCAGGATACGGTGGGGTGCCTCGGGCACAGCCGATCGGGAAAGAGCGCTGCTGTCAGGCAGGGACAGTCACCGGGCTGCGGCGCGGGGCCGCGAAGGAAAGGCGGTGGAGCGCCGCCCAGTCGATCAGTTCCAGCCGGCCGTCGTGATGTTCGACCAGGGCGGTGCAGCTTTCCACCCAATCGCCATCGTTCAGGTAAAGCACGCCGCCAACCTCGCGCATCTCGGCGTGGTGGATATGGCCGCAGACCACGCCGTCAAACCCGCGGCGCCGGGCCTCCCCCGAGATGGCGCCCTCGAAGCGGTCGATCGCCTTCACCGCCTCTTTCACCCGGCGCTTCAGCCACTGCGACAGCGACCAGTAGGGATGGCCAAGCCGGCGGCGGATGGCGTTGAAGTAACGGTTGAGCCTCAGCGCCGTGGTGTAGGCGCTGTCGCCGAGCAGGGCCAAGACCTTCGCATACCGTACCACGCTGTCGAACTCGTCGCCATGCGTCACCAGCAGGCGGCGGCCATCGGCGGTGGTGTGCGAGGCGTCCTGCCGCAGCTTGATGCCCGCGACTTCCAGGCCCAACGGCAGCCAGGCGCGGAACATCTCGTCGTGGTTGCCTGGGATGTAGGTGACGTCGGTGCCGGCACGGGCCTTGCCGAGGATGAGCCGGATCACCTCGTCATGGATGCCGTCCCAATACCAGGATTTGCGCAGCCGCCAGCCATCGACAATGTCGCCAACCAGGTAGAGGTAGTCGCTGGCAGTATGGGTGAGGAAATCCGCCAGGAAGTCGCTCCGGCAGTCCTTGGTACCCAGATGCGTGTCCGAAATGAAGATGGTTCGGTATCGCATCGCTGGAGACGACCGGGCAATCGGCACGCTGGCGTTCATAAGCCGTCCCTAGTCAGTGAGAGACCCTTGTCGCGGCTGCTCATAGTCGGCGCTTGCGCGCCGTGTCAGTGAAACTTGCATGACGGCTGAAATCGCTCGCAACTCGGCCAACACGTCACGGGACTGACCCGGTAGTGTCATTGCGCTGACATGACGGGCTGCGAATTTGCGACATGGCAACCGACTCGGTCCCTATACAACCACATCGCCGTGCAAGCGCTTGATCGTCATCTTCAATCCGACCGCTGGACGGCGCCGGTCCCATGCCCTGTGGCGGGTGCTGGACGTGCTGTCGGCCTCCGGCATGCGATTCGAGCTGGCCGAGACCCAGCACGCCGGCCATGCCACCGAGCTGGCGCGGGAAGCGGCGCAAGCGGGGGCGCCGCTGGTGGTGGCGGCGGGCGGGGACGGCACGATCGCGGAGGTCGCCAACGGCTTGGCGGGCACGGACGCGCGGCTCGGCGTCATCCCGCTCGGCACCGCCAACGTGCTGGCGCATGAGTTGTCATTGCCGTTCGCACCCCAGGCCGTGGCGGCCGCGCTGGCCTTCGGACGCACCTGCGTGCTCTGGCCCGGCATCGCCCAAGGCCCGGACAGGACGCGGCTGTTCGTGCAGATGCTGGGGGTGGGCCTGGATGCGCAGGTGGTGCATGGGCTGAACCTGCCGATGAAGCGCCTGCTCGGCAAAGGCGCCTACCTGGTGCAGACGGCCGTGGAGATGAGCCGCTACAAATACCCGCGCCTGCACCTGCGCCTGGATGGCGAGGACGTGGAAGCGGGCAGCGTGATCGTCAGCAAAGGTCGGCTGTATGCCGGGCGCTTCATCTTGGCCCCGGGTGCCGACGCCAAGCAGCCCGGCTTCACCGTGGCGCTGTTCGAACGCTACGGCCCGGCCTCGGCGCTGATGTATGGCGCCGCCCTGCCGCTGAACCTGCTGCCGCTGATGCCAGGCCTGCGCATTCGCCCGGCCGCCTCGGTGGAGATCCTCGGCAATGGCGGCATCCCCGCCCAAGCCGACGGCGACCCGGCCGGCGCCACCCCCCTCAGCATTCGCGACGCCGCGTCACCGATTCGGGTGATCGTGGGCTGATCAGGCCCCGCCAAAGGTTCCGTGGGCGACAGCCCGTGGAATGGCATTGGAGGGGAGGGGCCGGCTGGCGGGGTCGTGCCGCTTGGCCCCTCACCCCGACCCTCGCCCGGAGGGAGAGGGAGACAACACAGCGGATGGAGTCATCCTAACGACCACCCCATTCCGCTGCTCCTCCACGTCGCACAGCGCGGCCAGCGCGGGAGCAACGTCGCCGGGTTGCGCCAGCGCCGCTTGGTCCTCCCCCGGCATTGCCTGGCGCCGCAGCCGGGTGGCGACGGCGCCCGGGTCGAACAAATTAGCGCGACATCGCGTGCTGCGCAGTTCCTCCGCCCAGGACAGCACGAGGTGCTGCATCGCGGCCTTGGTAGCGCCATAGAGGCCCCAATAGGCGCGCGGCTGCTCCACGATGGCGTCCGTGACAAACACCGCCCGCCCCGCCGGCCCCGCCATCAGCAGGGGGCCGCAGGTGCGGATCAAGCGCCAGCACGCTGCCCAGTTGGCGGCCGTAGCGTCGGCGAAGTCGCGCGGCAGGATGTGCGGCGCCGGGGTGAGCCGGCCCAGCGCGCCGGCCGCATGCACCAGCGCGTCGAGCCGGCCGAACCGCTCCAGCAGGCTTGGCCCCACGGTGTCGAGCTGGTCGCCCTCCGCCAGGTCGAGTGGCAGCAGAGTGGCGGTGCCGCCGGCGGCGCGGATGGCGTCGTCGGTCTCCTCCAGCCCGCCCTGGGTGCGGGCGGTGATGACGACGTGCAGGCCACGCCGGGCCAATCCGACCGCGGCGGCCGCGCCGATGCCGCGGTC
>CAXTNN010000325.1:0-4324 GCA_964245545.1 uncultured Acetobacteraceae bacterium
GGCGTTGTTTGGCGGGTATGGCGGCGTGGCCCCGTCCATCGCCATCATCTCCTCCACCGGGTCGTTCTTGCCGTTGGGGGCGAAGGTGACGTCGGGCAGCTGGGACGATCCGTAGCGGCCGATGCCGCGGCCGCCCCCGGTCACCAAGGCGGTGCAGCCGGCGAGCCGCCCGCTCATGCCGCCCGGAACCGCAGCGGGCTGAGCGGGGCCAGGTCAAGGCCGGGCACGTCGCCATCCAGCAGCAGCCCGGCCGCGATCCGCCCGACCGCGGGGGCCAGCATGAAGCCATGGCCGGACAGGCCGTTCGCGCACAGGAAGCCCGCCACCTCCGGCACGCTGCCGATGATGCCGACGTGGTCGGGCGACATCTCCACCAGCCCGGCCCAGGCAGTCTGCACCTGCACGCCCTTCAGTGTGGGGATGCGGTAGGCGGCGGTGCGCAGCACATCGGGCAGGAACGCCCAATCCACGTCGACGTGCTCGCCCGTCGCATCGCGCTGGCGCATGCCGAGCAGCATCCCCTCGCCCTCCTGCGCCGCAAACAGCGTGGTCTCCGGTTCCACCAGCACCGGGCGGCCCGGCGTGAGGCCCGCGACCGGCGCGGTGACGAACTGGTGCATGCGCACCGGATGCACCGGCAGCTCCACTCCGGCCATCCGCCCGACGGCGGCGGCGTGCGGGCCGCCGGCGTTGACCACCCAGTCGGCCGCGATCCAATCGCCGCCCGCCATCACGCCCGTCACGCGGATGGTGACGCCACGGTCGCGCAGGGCGCGGGCCAGCCCGGCGATCGCGCCCAGCGGCTGGGCCCTGCCGTCGGTCGGGCAGTAGCTGCCGGCCAGCACGCCCTCCAGGTTCACCTCCGGCGCCAGGGCCGAGATCTCCGCCGGCTCCAGCATGCGGCTCGGAACACCGCAGGCAGCCTGCAGTGCCACGTTGCGCTCGGCCTGGACGACCCGGTCCGGCGTGGTCAATAGATACAGGTAGCCGACTTGGCGGAAGTTCATGGCAGCGCCGAAGCTGGCGTCGAACCGCTCCCAGAACGCGACCGACTCCCGTGCCATGCGGATCTCGGTTTCCCGCTCGAACTGCTGGCGGATGCCGCCCGAGGCGCGGCCGGTGGACCCGGCGCCCGCGGTCGCCCGCTCGCACACCACCACGCGGGCGCAGCCGCGCAGCGCCAGGTGCCAGGCGGTGCACAGCCCGACGATGCCGCCGCCGACCACCACCACGCGCGGGTCCGCGGTCATGCCGCGCGCACCGGCTGCCCGGCATGAGGGTCGAGCGGCGTCACGTCCAGGTCGATGTCCTGGTAGGCCTGCACCGTGGCCAGCGCGGCCGGCGCCTCCGCCAGCCACAGGTCGCGCACCAGCCCCGAGATCAGCCGCTGGATGCCGTATTTCATCCCGGTGAGCGAGGCGCCGGAATAGCCCACGCTGGCGGTGGCGCTGTAGGTGAAGTTGTGGATGTTGGCGAGGAACGGCGCCGCGCCCGGCTCGCGCTCCTGGAATGACAGGTCGGGGTTGAGATAGGGGAACAGGGCCACCACCGGGTTCTCCTCGCCAGGAGGCGGCGTGAAGCGGTCCTGCCACAGCGCGATCTGGCCGGCGAACCCCGCGAGCTCGGGCCGCAGCCGCACGTCGATGGTGTAGCCGGTGCCGAGCACGAGGAAGTCGTAGCGGCCGGTGGTGCCGTCGCTGGCCGTGAGCCGGACCGCGTCCCCCTCCATCGCCACGCCGGACCAGGTGGTCCCCATGCGCAAGTGGTAGTTGGCGAAGGCGGCGCAGCGGTTCACCCCGTCCTGGGTTGGCGGGCCGCTGCGCAGGAACAGGATGCGCATCCAGCGCCAGCGTGCCAGGTCGTCCATCTCGGCAAAGTGGCGCAGGAACCCAGCCTTCTCCATCCAGCGCGCCGGGTTCACGTTGGGGATCTCCGTCCGCCGCACGAACTGGGTCACGCTGGCGGCGCCGGCTTCGAGCAGCGCGGCGGCGGTGTCAAAGGCGGACGCGCCGGCGCCGAGCACGGCCACGCGGCGGTCCCGGTGCTCTGCCACGTCGAATGCCCAATTGGTGTGCGCGAATCGCTCCGGCGGCAGGCAGCGCAGGTCGAGGTCCGGCAGGCGCCAATCGCCGTTGCCCTCGATCCCCGTCGCCAGCACCACCTTGCGGGCGAGCATGGCCGCCGGCCCGTCGTGGTCCTCCACGTGCACGCGCAGCAGGTCCCCGCCCGATGCCACCGCGAGCGGCTCGATGCGGGTAGCGGTGGTGCCGTGACGCACCGGCAGGTCCAGCACGGTGCGATACCAATCGAGGTAGTCCTGCCACGCCTCGCGCGGGTATTTGCCCAGCGCGTCCCAGGCGGCATCGCCGAAGCGGGCGCGGTAATAGGCCTGCGGCGTCAACGACGGCACGCCGAGGTCCGGCCCGGTGACATGCTTGGGCGAGCGGAAGGTGAGCATCCGGGCGTAGGTCTTCCACGGCCCCTCGCGCCCGGGCGCGGCGCGGTCCAGCGCCAGGATGTTGCCGACGCGCTCCCGCCGCAGCCCGAACGCCAGCGCCAGGCCGCCCTGTCCGGCGCCGATGATCAGCACGTCCCACACATGCTCCCCCGCCGGACCCACCCGCGGCGTGACCCAATCCAGCAATGGATAATCCAGCAGCGCCAGTTCCACGCCCACCCGCTCGGCCAGCGCGTCCAATCGGGCAGGGGCGTCCCGATCGTCCGGAACATCCAGCCCGGCGCGCGGGTCGAGCAAGGAGAGCGCGGTGCGTCCGGGCGCTGGCGATGACGGGCTGCTGTGCATGCTCACGGCCAATTTCTCGACAAGTTTTGCAAGTGCTGCGCCACAGCATGGCGCATGGCGCCAAACTTGCAGGAATTTGTCCGTTGGGGGAGCCGACCATGACCATTGCGCGCCGTCTGCTGCTGGGTGCCGCCGCCACCACCTTCGCCATCGGCCGCAGCCGCGCCGCCGAGCCGCTGACGATCGCGCTGGCCACGCCGATGACGGGCAGCTCCGGCGCGATGGGCCTGAACGGCAATCGGGGCGCGGACATCGCCGTGGCGGAGATCAACGCCGCCGGCGGCATCGGCGGGCGGCCGGTCCGCTTCGAGGTGTTCGACGACCGCGGCACGCCCAGGGACGCCGCCACCGTCGCGCAGCGCATCGTGGACGACGAGGACAAGTATTTCGCCGTCTGCGGCCACGTGAACAGCTCCGCCACGCTGGCGGCGATGCCGATCTACTCCGATGCCGGCACCCCCGTGCTGTGCCCTTCGTCGTCCAACCCGTCCATCACCGAGCAGGGCTGGACCGATTTCATCCGGCTGACCGGGCGCGACGATTACGGCGCGCAGGAATATTCCGGCTTCATGATCAACAACCTCAAGAAGCGCAAGCTCGGCATCTTCTTCGTCGACAATGATTTCGGCCGCGGCCTGCGCAACGAGATCGTCAAGGCGGTGGACGTGCTGCATGGCCAGATCGCCGCGGAAGGCACGTTCACGCCCAACGTGGACCGGGACTTCCAGCCGGTCATCACGCAGATGAAGTCGGCCGGCGTCGATGGCCTGATGCTGATGACCGAATACACCGAGGGCGGGCTGTTCCTGGCGCAATCCAAGGACCTCGGCTTCACCGGCATCCCCGTGGTCGGGCCGGATTCGAACCTGTACGACAAGTACATCGAGTTATCGCTCGGCGCCGCCGACGGAACCTACGTGCTCGCCGCCTACGACCCGTTCTCCGCCGATCCCGCCACCCGCAGCTTCGTCGACAACTACCAGACGCAGTATGGCGGGCTCGCGTCCCAGGTGGCAGTGTTCACCCACGACATCTTCTGGATCATCAAGCAGGCGGTCGACCAGCACGGCGCCAAGCGCGACACACTGATCGAGACAGTGAAGACCATGACCTTCAACGGCGCCGGTGGCAGCTACGCCTGGACCGCAAAGGGCGACACCAAGGACCGGACCCATTCCGTGCTGCAGGTGCGGGCCGGCCGGTTCGTGTCCACGGGCATCAAGATCGATGAAACCGGGCTCGAGGTGCTGAGGAAGGCGTGATGGACCCCGGCTACCTCGCCGCGCAGCTTATCAACGGGCTGGCGATCGGCAGCGTGTACGCGCTGATCGGCGTCGGCTACAGCATGGTCTACACCATCCTCTACCTGATCAATTTCGCCCATGGCGACGTGATCATGTTCGGCACCATGGCGGCGTTGTCGCTGATCGGCCTCGGGGTGCCGGCCTGGGCCGCGTTGGCGGGTGGCTGCCTGGTGGGCGCCGGGCTGGGCATGGCGGTCGAGCGGGCCGCCTACCGCCC
>CAXTNN010000326.1:0-4302 GCA_964245545.1 uncultured Acetobacteraceae bacterium
GCCGCCACCGTGTCGGCCGTGCGGGAGGGCGGCTCCGGCGGGGTCGCCGCCGAGCCTCCGCGCGCCAGCAATGCCCGGCTTTATTCCGACGTAAACCCCTTGGGCGAGCTCGACTTTGCCGCGCGCACCGCCATTCTGGGTGCCATGGACAGTTACGCCCGCGGCAAGGACCCGCGGGTCAAGCAGGTCATGGCCAGCATGTATGGCGAATGGCAGGCCGTGCAGGTGATGCGTGCCGATGGCCGCCGGGTCGCGGACGTGCGCCCGCTGGTGCGGCTCAACGTCTCCGTTGTGGTGGAGGGGGACGGCCGCCGCGAGACTGGCAGCTTCGGCACCGGCGGCCGCTTCGGCTACGGCCGCCTGCTCACCGAGGAGACCTGGCGCCACGGAGTGGACGAGGCGCTGCGCCAGGCCCTAGTCAACCTGGAAAGCCGCCCGGCGCCCGCCGGAGAGATGGAGGTGGTGCTCGGCTCCGGCTGGCCCGGCATCCTGTTGCACGAGGCCATCGGCCACGGTCTCGAAGGCGACTTCAACCGCAAGAAAACCTCTGCCTTTGCCGAGTTGGTCGGCCAGCGCATCGCCGCACCCGGCGTCACGGTGGTGGATGACGGCACCATGCCCGACCGCCGCGGCAGCCTTACCGTGGACGACGAAGGCACGCCCTCCGGCCGCATGGTGATGATCGAGGACGGCATCCTGAAGGGCTTCATCCAAGACCGACTGAACGCGCGGCTGATGGGCGTGGCGCCCACCGGCAACGGCCGCCGCCAGTCCTATGCCCATGCCCCCATGCCCCGCATGACCAACACGGTGATGATGGCCGGGCAATACCAGCCGGAGGAAATGATCCGCTCGGTCAAGCGCGGCCTCTACGCCGTCAATTTCGGCGGTGGCTCCGTGGACATCACCTCGGGCAAGTTCGTGTTCTCCGCCAGCGAGGCCTACCTGATCGAGGACGGCCGCGTGACCGCCCCGGTCAAGGGCGCCACCTTGATCGGCAACGGGCCGGACGCCTTAACAAAGATAACGATGGTTGGGAACGACCTGGCGCTTGACCCTGGGATTGGTACTTGCGGCAAGAACGGGCAGGGTGTTCCGGTGGGTGTTGGTCAGCCCACTTTGAAGCTGTCCGCCATGACGGTTGGAGGTACTGCCTGATCCTGTCTCAGCAATTCGCATGTCAAATTTCCAATCCACCGTCGTTTATCTGCGAGTTTTACTTCCTAGTAACGCGCACAAAACGCATGGCCATTCCGGATATGGCATGACCGAGCGCGATGAAGTGCGTGAAGCCCGCCATCAGAGGGATGGCCGGCGCGCCTGATCCAGGAGCAACGTGATGACCAAAGCGATCGTCCAGCCTGTCGCCCCCGCATCAAAAGTCCGCCTTGGCGCGACATCCCCGGCTCTGCCCACGGCCGACGCATCGAAGATACGCAGCGCCTGACCTGTCTTGGCGGCTGCCGGGGCACCGGCAGCCTCCGGCGCCGTCGCTTTGATCACCTTCTACCGCTTCACGGGCACGGGCCGCCTGCCGCAGCGGGCTGACCGCTCCGCCGCCGGTTCCCTGCCCACGCGCGCCTTCCGCTACTGCGAGGCCATCACCAGCGCCGCCGGGTTCGGCTACTACGTGTTCTCCCCAATCGATTTCAGCCTGCGCTGGGACGGCACCTCCATTGATTGGACGCATGCTGGAGCCGACGGTTGGATGCCGCTCGGCTCCGCCCTGTTCCCGGGCATGGCCGAAAGCTTCGACGCTGCGGCGCCAGACGGCATCAAGGGGTTCGCCCCGCCCTTCATCAGCGCGTTGCAGGAACCCGGCCTGGTGCAGCTTTGGAGCGGCCTGGTCTGCCGCACGCCGCCGGGGACAAGCTTGCTGCTCCGCGCCCCGGCCAACCTGCCGCGGCCCGGCGGCTACGAACTCTACGAGGGCATTGTCGAGACCGACCGCTGGTTCGGCCCGCTCTTCACCGCCCTGCGCCTCACCCGCACCCATCAGCCGGTAGAATTCAGCAGTGAATACCCGCTGTTCCAGGTCCAGCCGCTGCCCCGCGCCGTTTACGCCGAATCAACCTTGAGCAGCTACGAGTTGGTCCCGGAACTGCACCAACTGACCGCCGAGGATTGGGACGATTATCACCGCACCGTCGTGCGCCCCAGCGTGGCAGAACAGCGCCCGCGCGGCAGCTATGCCGCCAGCTTGCGCAAGCGGCGGGCCAGCGACCCGGAATAACTGCGCCCGCTCACTTTGCCTCTGGACCTTGAGGTGTTCAGTGCGCTTAATCACGCAGATGTTCCTACCACGACGAGCCCTCATCCTCGCCGCGTTCACCTTCATCGCCGCCGGCTTCACGCAAGCACAGGCGCAGGAAGCCTGTCCTTCCGTCACCGCCCCGCCCATCCCGCTGCGCAAGGCGCGGCAGACCTTCGCCAGCGGCAAGGAGGTGGTTGTCGTCGCCTTGGGCTCCTCCAGCACGGAGGGGTGGATGGCCACCAACGTTGGCAACAGCTACCCGGCCCAACTCCAGGCCGACCTGACGCAAGCCTTCCCGCGGGCCCACTTCGCCATCATCAACCGCGGCATCGGCGGACAGGACGCCAAGGAGGAGCTTCCCCGCCTCCAGGAGGACGCCATCGCCGTCAAGCCGGACCTGGTGATCTGGCAGGTCGGGGCCAACGGTGCGATGGAAAACTCCGATCCGAGCCGGTTCAAGCTGCGCATGACCACAGGCGTGAACGAGTTGAAGGCGGCTGGGATCGACGTGGTGCTGATGGACAATCAGCGCTCCCCCGCCATCCTAGCGTCGCCTGAGCACGCCATTATCGAGCAGGCGCTGGCCGATGTCGGCGCCGCAACAGACGTGCCGGTGTTCTCCCGTGGCGCGCTGATGGATGCTTGGAAGGCGGCCGGCATGCCGTATGGAAGGTTCTTGGCGCCGGACGGCGTCCATATGAACGATTTCGGCTATCGCTGTTTGGCCGAAGCCCTGGCGAATTCGCTGTCCCGCGGCTTCAACGCTGGCGAGCCCTCTCGGATCGCCGTCGCCAGTCACCCTGTCAATTGAGGCCGCAGGCGCGGTCCATCCCTGCTTGCAAGCCGGCTGCAAGCGGACCACACTAACGTCGTTCGAATCTCCCGCGCGGGAGAGTGCAGCCAAGGCTGCCGCCGAAGGCGCAACCGGCCCCCGGAAACGCTCAGGCAACGAGGACCGCGTGGGGTAGCGAACCTCTGGAAAGCCGGCCCCACCTATTCGGGCCGCACCGACGGAGTAAGGGACGCGCACGTCGCGCCCGAATCTCTCAGGTCCCGCGACAGAGGGGGGTCGTTCCTGCAGGCAATGGCGCCGGCGGGCGGCCTTTGGTTGCGGAGCCTGCACCCGTGTCAGAGTTCAATCCCGAGGACTTCCAAGACCCGGACGCCGACGAGCTCCGGACCACCCCGCTGGACGCGCTGCATCGCCGGCTGGGCGCCCGCATGGTGCCGTTTGCCGGTTACGAGCTGCCCGTCCACTATCCCACCGGCGTCATGGCCGAGCACGCCCAGTGCCGCGAGCGCGCCGCCCTGTTCGACGTTTCGCACATGGGTCAGCTCAGCCTGCACGGGGCCGAGGCCGCCGCCGCGCTGGAAACCCTGGTGCCCGGCGATATCACCGGCTTGAAGCCCGGCCAACAGCGCTACACCCTGTTCCTCGACGAGGCCGGCGGCATCCTGGACGACCTGATGGTGGCCAATTATGGCGATCGCCTGGTGCTGATTACCAATGCCAGCCGCAAGGCCGCCGACGCCACCCATCTCGCCACCCGCATCCCGCACATCACCGCCGAGCCGCATGACGACCGCGCCCTGCTGGCCCTGCAAGGCCCGGCTGCCGCCGCGGTCATCGCACGCCATTCGCCGCAAGCCGCTGCACTCCCCTTTATGGGTGCCGCCGCCCTCAGCCTCGCCGGCCTGCCGGTCTGGATCAGCCGCTCCGGCTACACGGGCGAGGACGGCTTCGAAATCTCCGTAGCCGCCGCCGACGCAGAAGCTGTGGCCGAACGGCTGCTGGCCGAGCCTGAAGTCGCTCCCGCCGGGCTCGGAGCCCGCGACAGCCTGCGGCTTGAAGCCGGATTGTGCCTCTACGGCCACGACATCGACGAGCTCACCACCCCGGTCGAGGCCAACCTGACCTGGGCGGTGGCCAAGCGGCGTCGCCAAACCCGCGACTTCCCCGGGGCGGTTGCCATCTGCGACCAACTCGCCCATGGCCCCACCCGCCTGCGCGTCGGCATCCGGCCCGACGGCCGCGCTCCCGCCCGCGC
>CAXTNN010000327.1:0-373 GCA_964245545.1 uncultured Acetobacteraceae bacterium
ACGATCACGACCTCGGCGGCCGCCGGGTCATTCGCCTCGGCGGCGGACTCGGCGAACTGCACCGCCTCGGCCGCGACCGGACCTGGCTTCGGTTCGGTCCCGCCGGCATGGGCCTCAGCCCACTCGGGGGCGGCGTCGGCCCCTGGTCCGCTGTCCTCCGGTTCCATCGCGGCGTCTTCCCGCGCGACGATCACGTCCTCCGCCATGGCCGCGGCGAGGCTGGTCGGATGCGGCGTAGTCTCGGCGGGAAGCGGCGGCTCGGCCCCGCCTGGCGCCCCGGGAGGCACCTCCTCGTCAAACGGGGCGGCGGTTTCGCTCCCCTCCTCCGGCATTGACCCGGCGCCGAGTTCGAACGGCGCGGCGATCGGCGTGC
>CAXTNN010000327.1:383-4298 GCA_964245545.1 uncultured Acetobacteraceae bacterium
ACGAGGGCATCTACCGCCAGCGGTTTGTCGCCGAGCAAGGCCGCTGCTCCGCCCAGCGATATGCCAAGCGCCCCAATTCTCTCATCCGGCAATCGGGTTTTGACGAAAGCCACCGCCGCGGCGGCATCTTCCGCCTCCTCCTCGGCGCGCGCCTCAGCCTCCTGGAGCGCCAGCAGGCGTTGACGGTCCGCGACCGGAATTTGGTAGTAGTCAGGATGGATTTCGCCGAAGGCGAGGAAGCCATGCCGCCCGCCGCCATATTCGACAAACGCCGCCTGCAACGAGGGCTCTACACGGACGACCTTGGCAAGGTAGATGTTGCCCTTGAGCTGCCTTTTGGCAGCGGTCTCAACGTCAAAGTCGTCGAGTCGTTGGCCGTCCAGAACCACGACGCGGGTTTCCTCCGCGTGGGTTGCGTCGATCAGCATGCGCTTCGTCATTGTGGAAGAAACTCCGGTGCGCCAGCCCAAACCGGCCCATAGCGGGCGGGAGGCAGCGGCTAAAAAGTCGGTGTGACGAGATCGCGGGGCGGAGATTGGGCGCGCCGTCGGGTCGGCCGGCCCAGCCGAACGCGGCTGCTGGGCACGGGGGGCGACGTACGGTGGCGGCGGAGCTCATTCGGCCTGGAGCGATCCTTGGTCTGGGTCGGTTACGCTCGTCGGAAACGGGCGACCGGGTTGCGAAGCGTGCCAACCGATCGGCAGACCGGCCCCGGCGCGTGATACCGCGCCAAACGGGCAGCGAACCATCCGAACCATCGTCCGGCTATGTGGGCCGGGATAAGGTCCACAGCAAGGATTCACCGCAGCGTCTTCGACCATGACCCAAAGCTGGCGAGCCTGCAAGTGGGCCGGCTGAACGGCCTCAAACGGACCCGGCGTGACCCGGCTGCAACAGGCCGCCGCCGTTTTCAAGCCCTAAGATGCTTTTCTGCTCATGCCATGTTAAACACACATGCATGAGCATTGGTTCGTGGAAACGCCGGGCCTTGTTTGGCCCGGGTGCGGCGGCCCTCCTGATGGGGCTCGCGCGCGCCTCCCCGCGCCACAAACATCCGCCACAAGCCCCCACGCCGGGCGGCGCACCGCAGCGTCCCGCGCCGGGCGGCGTACCACAGCTTATCGTGCTGGACCCGGGGCATGGCGGCAAAGACCCGGGTGCCATCGGCTATAGCGGCACGTACGAGAAGCACGTCGCCTTCGCCGCCGCGGGGGAGCTGCAGCGGCAATTGCAGGCGGATGGCCGCTTTCGCGTCCTGCTCACCCGCACCCGCGACGTGTTCATCCCCCTGGAGGACCGTGTGGGCTGGGCGCAGCGGCAAGGGGCAGCGTTGTTCGTCTCCATGCATGCCGATGCGCTGAGCGACCAAGATGTGCGCGGCGCCAGCGTCTACACGCTCTCCGACACGGCGTCCGACGCGCAGACCGCCGCCCTGGCGCAGCGCGAGAACAGCGCCGACCGGTTTGCCGGCACCGCGTTCCACGACGAGCCGCCCGAGGTCGCCAGCATCCTGCTCAGCCTGGTGCGCCAGGAAACCCGCGTCGGCTCGGCCCGGCTGCAGCGGGACTTGGTCCGCGCCCTGGACGGGGACGTGCCGATGTTGCAAAACCCAGCCCGGCACGCCGGGTTTGTCGTTCTGCAGGCCTCTGACATCCCCTCGGTTCTGGTCGAGATGGGGTTTATGTCCAACCCGCATGACGAGGCCGCGCTTCGCCGCCCGCAGCATCGGGCCGCGGTTGCGGCAGCGATGAAACGAGCAGTTAACGGTTTTTTTGCAGGACCCGCCATCCGCATGGCAGGATAGCGGCAGAACCGTCCGGCGCCGCGCATCGATGAGCGCGGCCAGGCGGAGCCGCGGCTTCAAGGGGTTGGTTTCGGTCACATGGACGAGCTAAGAGCTGGCGAGCGGATCACGCCACCGGACCTGCAACGGAGCCGCCGCCGTGCATCGCGCCTGGTTCCACCCGTGCGGCGGCGGCCCTCGCCGTTGCGCTGGATCGGCCGCCTAGCCGGGGGACTGGTCGCGGTGCTGGTGTTGCTGGCGGTGGCTGGGGGCGCGGTGGCCTATCACAGCTACCAGACCCTTGCCGACGACCTGCCGACGGTGGATGGGCTGCGGCAATATCAGCCGCCGGTGATGAGCCGCATCTACGCCGGCAATGAGGGCCTGATCGCGGAACTGGCCAAGGAGCGGCGCATCTTCGTGCCATTCACCGCCATTCCCGACGTGGTCAAGCAAGCCTTCGTCTCGGCCGAGGACCAGAACTTCTGGACCCACAAGGGCGTCGACCCCGGCCGCATCGCCCGTGCCGCCTTTACCGACCTGTTCCTGGTGGCCCGGCATCGCCGCCCCGCCGGGGCCTCCACCATCACGCAGCAGGTGGCGCGCAACATGCTGCTCGGCACCAACGAGCGCACGCTTTCGCGCAAGGTCAAGGAAGCCGTGCTGGCGATCCGGGTCGAGCAGGTGCTGTCGAAGGAGCGTATCCTCGAGCTTTACCTGAACGAGATCTATTTCGGGCTGCAGTCGTACGGCGTGGCCGCCGCGGCGCAGACCTACTTCAACAAGTCGCTCGACCAGATCACCCTGCCGGAGGCCGCGTTCCTGGCCTCCTTGCCGAAGAAGCCAACCGACCTCAACCCGTTCCGCTTTCCCGAAGCCGCGCGCAACCGGCGCGACTGGGTGCTGGACCGGATGGCCGTCGACCATGTGATTACCCAAGACCAAGCCAATGCCGCCAAGGCTGGCCCGGTCGTCACCGGGCAGTTCCACCGCCCGGACACGGTGGCCGGGTCGGAATGGTTCGGCGACGAGGTCCGCCGCGAGCTGATCGACCGGTTCGGCGTGGAGGCGGCTACGGAGGGCGGGTTGGTGGTGCATACCAGCCTGGACCCGGCATTGCAGGCCACTGCCGACCGGGTACTGCGCGCCGGCCTGATGCGGTATGACCACGCCCATGGCGGCTGGCGCGGCCCGGTGGCGCGCCTGGACAGCACGGTGGCGACCCATGCCGGTTGGGCCCGTGCCCTGGCCGCCATTCCGCGCCCCGCTGGAATGCTGCCGGAATGGCGCCTGGCAGTGGTGCAGGAGGTAGCGCCCGCGGAAGCCAAGCTCGGCTGGGTGGATGCGGATGGCGCCAGTCATTCCGAGCAGATCGTGCTGGCCGATACCAATTGGGCACGCCCGAACCATGGCGGCACCTTAGGCCCAGTGCCGCGCCGGATGGCGGATGTGGTGCAGCCTGGCGATGTGGTGATGGCTGAGCCGGCTGCAGTTGCGGCTGCCGGCAAGCAGGGGGCGTCGGAGAAGCTGATGCTGCGCCAAATCCCGCAGGTGCAGGGCGCGCTGGTGTCGCTCGACCCGGCAACCGGCCGCGTGCTCGCCGTGTCTGGCGGCTGGAGCCATGACTCTAGCCAGTTCAACCGGGCAATCCAGGCGCAACGCCAACCCGGGAGCTCGTTCAAGCCGATGGTCTACCTGGCGGCAATGCAGCAAAACCTGTCGCCTAGCCAGAAGGTGCTGGATGCTCCGTTCAGCCTGGATCAGGGCGCGGCCGGGGTCTGGCGGCCCGGCAACTACGAAACCGGGTTCGCCGGGCCGATCTCGATCCACCAGGCGCTGGAGCGCTCGCTCAACCTGGTGACAATCCGGCTGGCGCAGCATATCGGCATGGACGCGGTGGCCAGCGACGCCATCGCCTTCCACGTAGTGGACGCGATGTCGCACTACCTCCCGAACGCGCTGGGCGCGGTGGACACGACGGTGCTGCGGCAGGCCGGCGCCTATGCCTCGCTGGACGAGGGCGGGCGCGAAGTGGTGCCGACGCTGATCGACTCGGTGCAGGACCGGGATGGCCACGTGATCTTGCGCGCGCCGGGGCTGTCGTGCAGCGGGTGCAACGATCCCTCCCATCC
>CAXTNN010000328.1:0-4258 GCA_964245545.1 uncultured Acetobacteraceae bacterium
CGCCCCCCCATGCTCGCCCAGCCGCTGGAAGCCCCGGATTTGGCGGCGTTGGATGCGTCCGCCTTCCGCGCGGAATGGAAGTGGGACGGCATCCGCGCCCAACTGGTCGCCGTGCCCGCTGGCCGCCGCATCTTTTCCCGCGGCGCCGACGACATCTCCGGCACCTTCCCCGAGATCGTCGAGGCGATGGACTTCCACGCCGTGCTGGACGGCGAGCTGCTGGTCATCCGGGACGGCGAGGTGGCGCCGTTTGCCGACCTGCAGCAGCGCCTCGGCCGCAAGCTGGTCGGCGCCAAGATCCTGCGGGATTTTCCTGTCCACGTCCGCCTTTACGATATCCTGTTTGACGGCGAAGAGGACTTGCGCCCGCTGCCATTCGACGGGCGCCGCCGCCGCCTGGAAGCCTGGTTCGCCCGCACCCGGCCGGTGCGGATGGACCTGTCCGAGCAAATCCCTTTCCACTCCGTGGCCGAGCTCTCCACCATTCGGGACGGCGCCCGTGCGGCCGCCATTGAGGGATTGATGCTCAAGCGGGCCGACAGCGCCTATGTGCCCGGCCGGCCAAAGGGCCAGTGGTGGAAGTGGAAGCGCGATCCGCTCACCATCGACGCGGTGGTGATGTATGCCCAGCGCGGCCACGGCAAGCGCAGCTCGTACTACTCCGACTACACGTTCGGGCTCTGGCGCGAAGACGGCGAATTGGTTCCGGTCGGCAAGGCCTATAGCGGCTTCACCGACACCGAATTGGTCCAGCTCGACCGCTGGATCCGCAATCACACCACCAACCGTTTCGGCCCGGTGCGCGAGGTGGAGCGCGGCCTGGTGCTGGAGATCGCCTTCGACGCGGCACAGCTCTCCAGCCGCCACAAGTCTGGCGTGGCGCTGCGTTTTCCCCGCGTCGCCCGCATCCGCACCGACAAGCCCGCAGCGGAAGCAGATCGGCTGGAGACCCTGATGCGCATGGTGGAAAACATACAATCGCATGATAGCTGACAGACGTGCGTATAAGGCGTTAGGATCGGCCACCATGATAACCGTTCCATAACAAAGCGGAGAGCCGCTCATGAGCAGATCCCTCGAAGCTGTCGGCTACGTGCAACCCGTCGGCCAAACCCTGGCCGGGCGGGCCAAGCATATGGACCTGCGAGCGCCACTTTCTGCGGAGCAGGTAACGGTGATCGAGGCGGGCATGGATGAGCATGCGGTGCTGATCTTCCCCTCCCAGGACATCACGGACGAGCAGCAGAAGGCGTTCAGCCAGAACTTCGGCCGCCTCGAGGAGACCGAAGGGGGCAACGTGACGAAGAAGGGCGAGGCGCGCCTGGGCCCCGGCATGGCCGACGTGTCCAACCTCGACCAGCATGGCGTGCCGCTGCCGCGCGACGACCGGCGCCGGCTGTTCAATCTCGGCAACCAGCTTTGGCACTCGGACAGCTCGTTTCGCGCCACCCCGGCGAAATACTCCATCCTGTCCGGCCGGGTGGTCTGCACCAGCGGCGGCAACACCGAATTCGCCGACATGCGCGCCGCCTATGACGCGTTGGACGAGGCCACCAAGAAGGAGGTGGAGGACCTGGTGTGCGAGCACTCGCTGATCTACTCGCGCGGCATCCTGGGCTTCGACGACCTAAGCCCGGAAGAGCGGCTGATGTTCAAGCCGGTGCGCCAGCGCCTGGTGCGCACCCATCCGGTGACCGGGCGCAAGTCGCTGTTCCTGTCCTCCCATGCCGGCACCATCGTCGGCTGGCCCATGCCCGAGGCGCGCGCCTTCCTGCGTGACCTCACCGAGCACGCCACGGCGCCGCGTTTCGTCTACGTCCATCGCTGGCACCCGCATGACCTGGTGATGTGGGACAACCGGCAGACCATGCACCGCGTCCGCCGCTTCGACGCCGACCAGGTGCGCGACATGCGGCGCACAACCGTGGCCGGCGATGGCCCGACCTATGCGGAGGAGCGCGCGGCCGCCTAGGCGGCATCGCCGCAGACGGCGGGCCTCCCTGCTCCATCCCATTCGCAGAGATGGTCCGTGCAGGGCGAGCCCGCCCGAGACCCGGCTCTGGGGTTGACGGCCGCCGTGAGAAGGGCGAACCTTCCCACATCGGTTTGGTAACGGCCGTAACGCCCTGCCACCAAGACAGAACAAAAGAAATAACTGGGAGCGTCCGAGATGCAAAAGCTGCAGAGTGTGCTGCGATCTTGTTTGTCGGCCGCAACGGCCATCACGCTGGTCGCCGGAGCCGTTGCCGGAACGACCCGTGCCGACGCGCAAAGCCTTGGCGCCAAGACAGAGGCGCTGCTGTTACCGGGCGGGCGGTTGAGCTTTCCGCGCGTGGCGGCGATTGCCATCCCCGGCAAGCCGCTCGCATCGTTCGATTTTGGCTTCGTCGATCCCGTGTTCCCAATCTACTACGTTGCCGACCGGACCAACGGCGGGGTGGACCTCATCGACATCCTCACGAACCGATTCATCACCCGTATCACTGGCTTTGCCGGCGCTCCGCTCAACCCCGACGGCTCGCCCGACAACGAGCAATCGGGCCCGAACAGCGTGCAGCCGACGACGCCGGGCGAAATCTGGGCAACAGACGGCGACAGCTCGGTCAAGGTCGTCGACCTCTTCACGCACGCCGTTGTCGCAAGCATCTCAACCGTCTTGCCCGGGCAGACCGCGCTGCAAGATTTGCGTGCCGACAGCCTTTCCTGGGACCCGGTCGATCAAGTCATGATGGTGCAGAACGGTGATGCGCAACCTCCGTTCGTCACCTTCATCTCAACCAATCCAACCGACCGTCGCGTGCTTGGCCACATCGTCTTCACGGCCGCAACCGACATCGAGGCCGCAGCCTACGATCCGGAGACAGGCTTTTTCTACCTCAACATCGCTCAGATCGGCAGCGACGTGAACGCTGGCGCGATCTCCGTCATCAACCCGCGCACGCTTGCCGAGGTGACGGAATATCCGATCACCGGCTGCAATGCGGCAGGCATTGCGCTAGCACCTGGGCAGAAACTGCTGATCGGCTGTTCCCTCAATAACTACACGCCGATTGTGAACGCGCGCGACGGCAGCATCATAGCCAGCATCCCGCAGGTGGGAGGCGCAGACCAAGTGGCTTATGCGAATGGTCTGTTCTACGACGCCGCCCGCACCAACTCGGCCGCCAATGGCGGCCCGTCGCTCAGCGTTATTGATGCCGTGACGAACAACTTCGTCGCAAACGTCCCGAGCAACGCAAGCGCCCACGTTGTTTCGGCAGACCCGCGCACGACCCATGTCTTCGTGCCAAGCGCCGCCATCGCCAATGACCCGGATTGCAGCGCGGGCTGTGTCCAAGTGTTCGCGCCGACCGTCAAGGGAGATGGGTTGAGGCAAGAGATTACCTCGTTGCTGACGGGTCTGCTTGGCAGATAGGGCGGATCGCGCCTGACTGGATCAGGCAGGCGCGTGAAGCTGCTTTGCAGCTACTTGAGCTCGTCGAACCGCCGTACCAGGGCGGCCACGGCGCCGCCGCAGCCGGCTGCCATCACCTCGGCCGCCAACGCCTCGCAGGCGGCGATGTCTGCCGTGCGAACGGCTTGCTTCACCCGCGGCACTGCGGTGGCGTTGACCGAGAAGGAGCGCAGGCCCAAGCCCAGCAACAGCGGCGTGTTGCGCGCCTGGGCGGCCATCTCGCCGCAGATCGAGACCGGGATGCCGGCCCGCTGCGCTTCGTCCACTGCCATGCGGATCAGCCGCAGCACCGATGGATGCAGCGGGTCGTAAATCTCCTGCCCGTCGCTTTCCGCCCGGTCTGCGGCCAGGGTGTACATGGTAAGGTCGTTGGAGCCGATGGCGAAGAAGTCCGACACTCGGGCCAGCACGTCCGCGCATACCGCTGCCGCCGGCACCTCCACCATGATGCCGAGCGGCGGCAGCGGATCAGGCAGCCGCAGCCCCTGCCGGCGTAGCCGTTCCGCCGCTGCAAGATAGATCGTCCGCGCCTGCTGCACCTCCGCGGCGTGGGTGACCATCGGCAGCAATACTCGGACCGGCCCGGCGGACGCCGCGCGCAGGATGGCGGCAAATTGGGTTTCAAGCAGGTGGGGATGGGCCAGCAGCATGCGAATGCCGCGGGCGCCCAGTGCCGGGTTGGCATGGGACTCGTTGGGCAGCACGCCGGCGGCCGTGAGTGACTCGATTTCCTTCTCACCGCCCCAGTCCAGCACCCGGATGGTCACCGGGTCGCCGGCCATCGCTTCCACGGCAATCGTGTAG
>CAXTNN010000329.1:0-4250 GCA_964245545.1 uncultured Acetobacteraceae bacterium
GTGTATGGGCCGCAATACCCGGCAGGCCTCGACTGGCCAGGCAACGTGCAGCGGGCCGACCATTGCCCGCCCGACCAGCGCCGCGCCTTCTACGCCGCCCAGCGCTTCACCCTCAACATCACCCGCGCCGACATGGTGCGCGCCGGATGGAGCCCCAGCGTGCGCCTGTTCGAGGCCGCCGCCTGCGGCACGCCGATCATCAGCGACCCGTGGGATGGGCTCGACACGCTGTTCACCCCCGGCGAGGACATCCTGATTGCGCGCAGCAGCCGCGACGTGCTGGCCGCGTTGCGCGACCTGCCGGAGCGGGAGCGCGGGGCGATGGGCGAGCGCGCCGGGGCCCGCTTCCTGGCCAGCCACACCGGCCGCCACCGCGCGGCCGAATTGATCGCCTACGTGAAGGAGGTGCGGCGGTGACAGAGTGGACGCCATCCGCAATCCGCGCCCGCATCGCCGAACTCGCGCCCTGGTTCCACAACCTCGACCTGGGCGGCGTCCGCACCGCGCCGGAGCATTTCCTGTTCGACTACCCGGCGGTGAAGTGGCAGCGATTCTCCCACCTGCTGCCGGCGGATCTGCGCGGCCGCCGCGTGCTGGATATCGGCTGCAACGCCGGGTTCTACAGCCTAGCGCTCGCCCGCCGCGGCGCTTGCGTGCTCGGCATCGACCAAGACCCGCGCTACCTCGCGCAAGCCCGCTTTGCCGCCGAAGTGGAAGGCCTGGCCATCACCTTCCGCCAGCTCTCAGTGTATGACGTGGCCGAACTGGGCGAGCGCTTCGACATCGTTCTGTTCCTCGGCGTGTTCTACCATCTTAGGCATCCCCTATTGGCGCTTGACCTGATCCACGAGCACGTGGCGGCCGACCTGCTGCTGTTCCAGTCGTTGCAGCGCGGCGCCCACGTGGAGATGCCGGTCGCGCCCGATTACGACTTCCACGAGACCGCCATGTTCGCTGACCCGCGCTGGCCAAAGCTGCATTTCGTCGAACACAACTACAGCGGCGACCCGACCAACTGGTGGTTCCCCAATGGCGCGGCTTCGGCGGCGATGCTGCGCTCGGCCGGGTTCACCATTCTCGACCAGCCGGAACAAGAGGTTATCCTCTGCCGCCGCATGCCCGGACCTTCGGGCGCGGTCTACCCGAAGGCGCCCGCATGATTGAAGCTGCCATGATTTGGAACGAGCCGAACAATAAATCACACTGGGACTTCGAGAACGATCCCGAGTGGAGCGTGTTCGCCGAAATGGCCCGGCTTGCGGGCGAAGCGATCGCGGCGGAGAAGCCCGGCCTCCCGCGCGTTCTGGGTGGCATGTCCCCGATCGACCCGGCGTTCATTGAGCGCATGGCGCCCGCCATGGGCGCGCTGGACGCCGTGGCCGTGCATGGCTTCCCGCTCGACTGGAACCACTGGATGATCGACGAGTGGCCGAACAAGCTGCGCGAGATCCAGGCCGTGACCGACAAGCCGGTTTGGGTCAGCGAAGTGGGCGTGAGTACCTTCGGCGCCGAAGAGGTGCAGGAATGGGGCTTGCGCCGCACCGCCGATCTGCTGATCGGCCAGGCGCCCCGCATCCACTGGTACAGCCTCTACGACCTTCCGGCCGCATGGCCCGCCACCACGCGGCACCGCGAGGCCGAAGGATCGTCCTATTACCGCCACTTCCACATGGGTTTGCTGGACGAGCACGGCCGCCCGAAACGCGCCGCCAGCGCGTTCTACGACGTGACTCCGGAGATCGGCATCTGCCAGTGGGTGCATTTCGAGGACCACCGGCTGGACGACACCGTCCGCTGGCTGCGCGACCTTGGAGTGACCTACTTGCGCACCGGGCTGAGCTGGGCCGACAGCTTCCGACCCGACGCCGACCGCTGGTTTGACCGCCAGATGGCAGCGCTCGATCCGTTCCAGGTGACGGTGACGTTCTGCTTCACCCCCGAACATCGCGGCACCTGGCCGCACTACACCGCCGTGCCGCAGGTTCCCGCCGAGTTCGCGGATTTCTGCGCCAGGATGATCCGCCGTTACGGCTGACCGCCGGTTGCCTCGTTGACAAAGGCGGCGAGGGAACGCGATACGCCGTTCTTTGCAGCTTCGGACCCACCCGCCATGCCCGTTCACGCGTTCATCTTCCCCGGCCAGGGCAGCCAAAGCGTTGGCATGGGGCGCGACCTCGCCGCCGCCTTTACCGCTGCCCGCGAGGTGCTGGAGGAGGTGGACGACGCGCTGGAACGCCGCCTTTCCACCCTGATGTTTGAGGGGCCGGCGGAAGCGCTGATGCTGACCGAGAACGCGCAGCCCGCATTGATGGCCGCCTCCTTGGCAACCCTGCGGGTGATGGAGCGCGAGGGCGGATGGACGTTGAAGCAGCGCGTGACGCTGGTCGCGGGCCACTCCCTCGGCGAATACAGCGCCCTGGCGGCGGCAGGCAGCCTCGGCCTGGCAGACTGCGCCCGCCTCCTGGCCCGCCGCGGCGAGGCTATGCAGCGCGCGGTGCCAGCGGGGGAGGGAGCCATGGCCGCCCTGCTCGGCGCCGAGTTGCAGGCGGCGCACGACATCTGCACCGAAGCCGCCGAGGGAGAGGTGGTGCAGGTCGCCAACGACAATGGCGGCGGCCAGGTGGTGATTTCGGGCCGTCACAGCGCGGTGGAACGGGCGGTGGCTTTGGCCAAGACGCGGGGCGTGCGCCGGGCCACGTTGCTGCCGGTCTCCGCACCGTTCCATTGCGCCCTGATGGCTCCGGCGGCGGACGAAATGGCGGCGGCACTCGAGCAAACAGAGGTGCTGGCGCCGGGCGTGCCCCTCATCGCCAACGTCACCGCCGCCAAAGTGACCGCGCCGGCGGACATCAAACGCCTGCTGGTGGAACAGGTGACAGGAACCGTGCGCTGGCGGGAATGCGTGCTGCAGGCGGTGGCAATGGGGGTTGAGAGCTTCTTCGAATTGGGCGCCGGCAAGGTGCTTTCCAGCCTGGTCCGCCGCATCGCGCCCGACGCGCACGCCAGCACGGCCGGCACGCCTGCTGAGGTCGAGGCGGCGCTGAAGCTGATTTGAAAACTCACGATTGTAAACCAGCTTAACAAAAGCTTCATTGGTCTCGAGCTAACTGGCCCGCAGGAGACCAATCCATGGGCGATGCGCCGCTGGCGTTTGACGAACAGGCGCGCCTCGCACGCCTGGACGACCTAAGGCTGCTGGATACCTTGCCAGACGCCCGGCTTGATACGCTGACCGTCCGGGCGCTGGCGCTGTTCCCTGGCGCCAACGCGGCCGCATTGTCCTTGGTGGCCGCGGATCGTGTCTGGTTCAAATCGAAGTGTGGCGGCGATTTTCGCGAGATGCCGCGAGGGCTGGCTTTCTGCTCCCATGCCCTTCTCGGCCTTCAGGTCATGGTCGTGCCAAACCTGGCGCGGGACCGCCGGTTTGCCACCAATCCGCTGGTGACGGGCGAGGCCGCCCTGCGCTTCTACGTCGGTGCCCCGCTGGTCGGGGGCATTGGGGCGCTCTGCGTCCTCGGCACGGAGCCGCAGCATCCAACGGCGGCGCAGGTCGGCGGGTTGGCCCAGCTCGCCTTGCTTGCGGACACGCAAATCCTCATGCAGGGCGCATTGCAGGCCCTGCGCACAGATTACCCTGCCTGATCTCGCGCCGCTCCGGTGCGGCGGAGCCACGCCAGTGCCGCGTCTCCCGCGGCAAAGCCGGTGCTGAACGCGGCTTGCAGCAGGTAGCCGCCGGTCGGCGCTTCCCAGTCCAGCATCTCCCCCGCCGCAAACGTGCCCGGCGGCGCGTGGGGCGGCAGCACGGCATACCCGTCCAGCGCATCCCAGCGCAGCCCGCCAGCGGTGGAGATCGCGAGCGCCAAGCCCATCGTGCCGGTCAGCCGCAGCGGCAGCGCCTTGATCGCCGCAGCATCCGGCGGCCAGGTGCCGCATTCCCGCAGCAGCGTGATGGCGACGGGGGATAGGCCGACCGCCTTGCGCAAGAAGGTGGACAGCGATTGCGCGCGGCGGGGCGCCTGCAAGCGGCACTGCAGCGCCTCCACCGTCAGGTCGGGCCGCAGGTCCACCAGCGCCACAGCGTCGCCCGCCTGCTCGATGGCGTCCCGCAGGGCGGCGCCGAGCGCGTAGAACGGCCCGCCCTCCACACCCGCTTGGGTCAGCGTGGCCTCACCGGGCACGGCGCGCCCCTCCAGGCTCACCACGATGCGCTTCAACGGCGAGCCCGCGTGGCGCGCCGTGCCCGGTTAGGC
>CAXTNN010000330.1:0-4246 GCA_964245545.1 uncultured Acetobacteraceae bacterium
GGCAAACAGTATTCAGGCCGCGGTGATGGTGGCCAGTATCGCCGGGTGATAGCCGAAAGGATATGACTATAGTGAGAGCGGGAATGAGGCATATCATGAAGTTCGCTGTGCTCCCGGCAAAAGCGCCTGGCTAACGCATCATACCGCTGAGCGTGATCGTTGACTCGGGTGTGATTTGTGGCGGCTCGGATGGGTCTGGTTGGGTTTGCCAGTCCTGATGGGTGGCCACGATGAACGGCATACGGTTGGAGATCAGCGGCACGCTGTCTGCGGCGGAGTTGCGCAGACGTGGTCGCCAGGAGCCTGACCGGGCGGCGTCGGCGCGCATGTTGGCGATCGCCAACGCGCTGGAGGGTACGACACGGGCCGAGGCAGCGCGCCTGGCTGGCATGGAGCGGCAGACTTTGCGCGATGCCGTGCTTAGCTAGAACGCCGAAGGGCTGGACGGCTTGAACGACCGTCCCCGGCGCGGCGCCAAGTCGCGCCTGGATGACAAGCAGTTGGCGCGGCTACGCTAGGTCGTGGTGGACGGCCCCGACGTGGAGAAGACGGGTTTGTCGGTCTGGACGCTGGGCGAACTGTGCCGCGAGATAGAGCGGCGTTGGGCCGTCAGCTACCACGCGGCGCATACGTCCAAGCTGATGCGCAAGCTCGGCCTGTCCCGGCAGAAGGCGCGGCCGTCGCACCCCAAGGCCGATCCCGCGGCGCGGGAAGCCTGGTCAAAAGGGGGCTCCAAGACGAACTCGACCGCATCGCACAGACGCATCCAGGCTGCCGCCTGACGCTCTGGTTCCAAGACGAAGCGCGGTTCGGCCAAAAGGGCCGCACCTGCCATCAGTGGTTCATCCGCGGCTAGCGCCCCTCCGGCTTGTGCGACCAGCGCTACACCTGGACGCACCTGTTCGCCGCCGTGCAGCCAAAGACCGGCGAGGCGTTCGCCTTGGTGCTGCCGGAACTGAACACGGTCACCATGCAGATGTTCCTCGACCACTTCGCCGCCACCCTCGCTCCTGGCGGGCATGCCGCCATGGTCATGGATCAAGCCGGATGGCACATCACCGGCGATCTCGCCGTGCCACCCAATGTGGCACTGATCCTGTTGCCGTCCTACAGCCCGCGACTGAACCCGGTCGAACGCGTCTGGCTGTTCCTGCGAGAGCGCTATCTCAGCCACAGGCTGCTCGGCAGCTACGACGCCGTCGTCGACGCACTCTGCATCGTCTGGAACAAAACCAGCCCAACACGAATGGCCTCCCTCACAAGCTACCCGTATCTCGACCAAGTCAGGTTCTAGGCAGGGCGGTATCACACAGGCAGAAAACGGCTTGTTTGTATTACCATACCCGCCCACTGCACCTGGTGCTCCCTTCTGGGATGGCTCGCCCCTCTTTACCTGATCTGCCTGGATGAGGCAGTCGGAGGAGGAGACGGAGTATGGACGTGCGGGTTCTCGGGCTCGACCTGGGCAAGAACAGCTGTAGCTTGGTCGGCTTGGACGCTACAGGGCGGGTAGTGATCCGGCGCCAACGGCGGCGCGAGAACGTCGCGGCGTTCGCGGCCAGGATGCCGGACTATAGCGTGGCCATGGAGGCGTGCTGCGAGGCCCACCACCTCGGTCGCCAGCTTGCAGCACACGGGCACGAGGTGCGGCTGATGTCGCCTGAGTATTTGCGTCCCTACGTCAAGGCGCAGAAGAACGAGGACGATTGGGATGCCGAGGCGATCGCTGCAGCCTCGACCCGGCCGACCCCGCGCTTTGTGACACTGAAGAGCGAGGCGCAGCTCGACGTGCAGATCCTGTACCGGACGCGTAACCGCTTGGTCGGCCAGCGCACGGCGCTGATCAACCAGATGGGCAGCTTGTTGATCAAGCGGGGCAACATCGTCCCGCAGGGACGCCGCAAGCTTCGGGATCAGCTAACTGGGCTGCTATCCGAGAGTTCGACGGTCGTCACTGCCCGGATCAAGAGACTGCTCGAGAATAAGCAGGAGCAATGATGGTCGTTGGATGATCGGATCGCCTCGTTCGACGACGAGTTAGCCGCCATGGTGCGCATCGACCCGGCCGCCCGAGGCCTGGCGACGATCCCGGCCTCAGCGTGCTGAACGCGACCGCCCTGGTGGCAGCCATCGGTACCGGCTAAACGTTCTGCCGCAGGCAAGATCTCGCGGCTTGGCTCGGCCTGGTGCCGCGGCAGGCGACCACCGGGGGCAAGCCGAAGCTGCTCGGGATCACCAAGCGCGGCCGCAAATACCTGCGCAAGCTGCTGATCCAGAGCGCACGGGCGGCAATGCCGTCGCTATCGCGTACGGCAACCCGCTCAGTGGCTGGCTGCGCGGCCTCCTAGCCCGAGCGCATGGCAATACGGTCGCGGTGGCACACGCCGCCAAGCTCGCCCGTCTCGCCGGGGCGCTGCTGCGGCATGAAACGGAGTTCGCTGCACCATGTCCGGCTGCGATACAACAAGATCAGGTTCTGGCGCGCACCCGGCGTCAGGGCTTCTAGGATGTCTACGGATGGTGGACGTGAGATGGCCTGACAGTCGACCGGTGTTCCACAAGGCTTTGACGCAAATGGCACCCGATGCCGGCCCCATTACGAGGCGTGGGTCGCGCGGATCTCCGTCTTGGCCAGGGTACCTATCCTGAGACCGGTTATGTCGACGCAGACTGTCTGTGCGAGATCGCAAAACCACTTGCCGACGGTACGAGCCACACGTTTGTGACGAAGCCCTATTCCCTGACAGGGGAAAAGGCTAGGCCATGAATGACGATTAAGTTGCCTGCGCCAAGTTGTTAGTTCTTGCTATGTTCTGGTTGGTAGGCTAGTATTCCTAAGTTCAAGCGTGGCTGCCGAGGAAATATGTCCTTGCGAGTGTGCCATCGTCCGCAGTGTGAACCTTAAGATCGAGCGAGCTAATCCATGATGACGAGCCATGCTTTCCTCTTTGCTGGCCTGGTGATCGGGTTCTCCATTGCGGTCCCAATCGGACCCACGGGCTTGCTCTGCATCCAGCGCACCCTGATGTCGGGGATGCGGGTGGGTGTCGGCACCGGTTTGGGCGCCGCGACGGTCAACGTCATTTATGGCGCGCTGATTATCCTTAGCTTGGATAAGATAGCGCCTGTCCTGGCCAGTAGCGGTCGCGTGCTCAGCCTTCTTAGCGGCGCGTATCTGCTGTGGTGCGCGGCACGCGCGCTGATGCGCGGACGCACCCTGAAGGACCAGCCCGTCATCACTCTGTCGCCAATGATGGCCTTTAGGTCTGCGATGGCCTTCAACGCCAGCAACCCGATGTCGCCCATGCTGATCATCGCCCTATTATCGCCGATCATCGGAGTATCCGCGCCGTCGGTAGGCGAGGCAACCTTGTTGCTGCTTGGTATGTTTACGGCCGCTGCGACTTGGTGGGTTTGTCTAACTGGCGCTATCAGCTTGCTACGGTCGCGCCTGAGTCCGGGCATGCTCGCGATGGTAAATCAGTTCGCCGGGGCCGTGCTAACTTTCTACGGCGCTTTGGCGCTGGCGCGGTCGGCTGGACTGTAACGACGGCAACACTTCACCAACGAGGAACATAGCATGGCTGCACTCGACACTGACTCGGAAACGCTGCTGGCCCGGCACACCGCCGTCAGTCTGGCTGTCCAGGCACTAGTCGAGCGCTTGCTTCTGGCCAGTGTTCTCACGCCGCGCGACTTGGTCCAACTCCGGGAATTCGGTCTTCAATGGGCCGACCACCTGAAGCAGTATGGCTCCACTGGTATCCAGATCGATGGCGATCGATTAGACGCCGAGATCCGCGAGTGGTGGGATCCGATGGGAGTGCCGGCGCGCATGGAACGTCTCGCTGATGATAGTTAGGGGTCACCCGTAAGGACCAGCTAAATCCTTCTCACGCCGCCAACCTTGTCATTCGGCATTATAGTACCGGCGCGAAGGTCCAAACCGTTTAGCGGATGCAAGCCATGTTAGCGACGGAGATGGTCGGCCACGGAGTGGAGTCACGCCATAGGACGGGTTCTGGATTCAGGTAAGCGACCTGGGCTTCATACTTCTGCCTCAGCCGTCTTACCTCGGTGGGATCCCGGACGGGGAAGCTTAGCTCCGAGACCAGCAGCGTTATGGCGTCCGCTCTCGCCAGCACGGCTAGGTGTTTGGTCCCGGGGTGTGATGGTGCGGTTTGATCTTGAACGCTGACGGGTCGCGTTGCCAAGCGTTGCAGATGCTCTGGAAGGGGGTTGGGCA
>CAXTNN010000331.1:0-4227 GCA_964245545.1 uncultured Acetobacteraceae bacterium
GGTGACGAAGAACGGCACCCGGTTGCTGCCCGACCAATCCGCCGCGACGCCGCCCAGCAGCGGGCCCATCAGCGCCCCCACCAACTGCCCCGTGCTGAGCCAGCCCAGCGCGTAGCCAAGCCGGTTGTCGCGCGTCTGGCTGCTGACCAGGGTGATGGCGCTGGCGGAGAACCCGGAGAACGCCCCCATCACGGCGCGAAGGATGAAGAACTGCCAGACGGTTTGCGAGAAGCCCATCAGCCCGGTGAACAGGCTGATTGCGACCATCGACCGCAGCAGCATCAGCTTGCGCCCCTGCCGGTCGCCCAGCCGGCCCCAAACCGGCGAGGTGAACGCGGCCACGAACGGCGTGGCGGCATTCAGCACGCCCGTCCATAGATCGATCGCCGCCCGGCCATGCACCCCAAGTTCCGGCAGGAACAGCGGCATGATCGGGCTCAGCACCGTGAACGACAGCGTCATGAAGAACTGGATCGCCACCATCACCCAGAGGGTGCGTGCCTCCAGCGCGGGGGAAAGCGGTGCAGGGTCGTCCATATTTTATCGGTGATAGCCGCGTGCCGCCCGCTTCGACAGGCCTGTGCCTTGAGATGGCCGTGAGCGGCCAAGCGGCTATCTCCGCAGCAGGACCGAGTCCACCCAAGCGGGCACAATGTGGGACGCCATGCCGTAGCGCCGCTCATCGAACTCCCCCGCATTGTCAGAGGGTTCCAGGTTCAGTTCACAGGTGCGCAACCCGGCGGCCTGGGCCTGCAGCACGAACCCGGCGGCCGGATACACCGAGCCGGACGTGCCGATGGCGACGAACAGGTCCGAGCTCGCGAGCGCGGTGGCGACCTCGGCCACGCCAAACGGCATCTCGCCGAACCACACCACATGCGGCCGCAACGCCGGTGCCTCCTGGCAGGACGGGCAGGGGGTGGCGCCGTCGAGATCGCCTTGCCACGGCATGACGGTGCCACAGCGGGTGCAGCGGGCTTTCAGCAGCTCGCCATGCATGTGGATGACGGAGCCGGAGCCAGCCTGCTCGTGCAGGTCATCGACGTTCTGCGTAACCAGCAGCAGTTCGCCGCCCGCCTTCTTCAGCTCGGCCGCAAGCCGGGCCAGCGCCACGTGGGCGGGATTGGGCCGGGCGGCAAGCAGGCTGCGCCGGCGGGCATTGTAGAAGGCCTGCACCGCCGCCGGGTTCTTCGCGAACGCCTCCGGCGTGGCAAGCCGCCGCACGTCGAAGTTCTGCCATAGCCCGTCCTTGTCGCGGAAGGTGCCCAATCCGCTCTCGGCCGATATGCCGGCGCCGGTCAGGGCAACGATCTTCATGCCGTGGCTCGCAACATAAGGCTGACCTTACACCCAGCCCGGCCCGCTCGCCAGAACGGGCGGATGGGCCCGAGCCAACCGGCGGTGCGGCCTGTGCCCTGGTCACAGACAACACGCCGCAAGGGGGGTGTCAGCTATCAAACCACGCCAGCAGCAGCGATGTCGTCACCACCGAACAGATCGTCGACAGCAGGATAACCTGCGATGTCACCGCCGCCTCCCGATCGTGCAGCTTGGCCAGCATGAACGGCCCGGTGCCGGTCGGCAGCGAGCCCGGCCGTGATCGCCGGCTGCAGCAGCAGCTTCAGCCCGACCAGCCGCGCCACGGTGCCGCCCCGCCGCAAACCGCCGCGGGTCTGGGCCAAGAACAGCCCGATGGTCACCAACGCGCAGGGCGTCGCCGCGGCCCCGAGCAGGGTGGTGAAGCGCAGCAGCGGCGCAGGCAGCGGCAGCCCGGCCGCGGCATAGGCGAACCCGGCGGCGGGGGACACCAGCAGCGGGTTGCGCGCCAGCGCGCGGGCCACCTTGCCCAGCGTGCGGCCCCACGCCGCCTCGGTTTGCAGGTCCACCTCGATCAGCACGATGGCGCCGGCAAACAGCACGCAGGCCGTGATGATGGTCGCCAGGATCGCCGGCGGCAGCCCCGCCGGGCCGAACGCCACCAGGCAAAGCGGAATGCCGATGAACCCGGTGTTCGGATAGGCTGCGTCCAGCCCCTCGATGCTGCGGTCGGCCAGCCGGTGCGGGGAGGCCCGGCGGTCGAGCAGGAACGATAGGAGGAACGTCGCCAGCACGCCCAGGCTGAACGCGGCCAGGAACCCGAACTGCGACAGCTCGTCCGCCGTGATCTGCGCCGTGGCCTGAAACAGCAGCGCCGGCAGGGCGAGCCAGACCACGAAGTTGTTGAGGCTCTCGGTCGCCGCCGTCCCCAAGATGCCGCGCCAGGCCACCAGGTAGCCAACACCGACCAGCCCGAAGATGGGCAACACCGCGTCGAAGGCTGCGTTCATCGGCCCAGCCCGTGGTCCGGCCGCTCAACCAAGTGCTGCAAGAATGTAACGGGTCCATCCGGCCGAGTCCTGCATTAACACTTGCCTTCTTTCATCAACAACGTCGGCACTGTACGTGAGCCCATGCCAGCCGTCATACCAGGATTGTGCCTAAACCCCGGGGCCTGCGTGCGCTCGACGGCAACGGCGGCGCATCCGCGGGTGCTCCACCTGCGTATGGAGGCCTCAAGCATTCGGCGATGCAGGACTATGGTGACCGACCCGACCAGTCAGACCCTGATGCGGACCGTCCAGCCCAAGCTGGGGCAGCGGGCGCCCGCGCTATGGGTGCAGGCGGCAATGACCAGCGAGATGGTGACGCTGTCGCCGGACGGCGGCGGCGGCGGGCCGGCCGCACCCGCCCTGCTCCAAGAGGTGCATGAGGTGATGTTTCCCGGGCAGCGGGCAGGCCGCTTCCAGCGCTGACCGACCAGCAGACCCGTTTTGCTCGCATGCTCCGCATCACCGACGCGATTTGGCTGGATGAGCGCCAGGTGCAGGAGAGCTTCCTCCGCGCGTCCGGCGCGGGCGGGCAGAACATCCAGAAGGTGGAGACGGCGGTTCAGCTCAAGCTCGACGTGCGGCGCTGGGGCGCGCTGCCGCCCTATGCCAACGCGGCGCTGAAGCGCTTGGCCGGCCGGCGCCTGACGGCCAGCGGCGTGCTCACCCTCACCGGCCAACGCTTCCGCACCCAGGACCGCAACCGCGCCGACACCTGGGACCGGCTGGTGGCGCTGCTGCAGCAGGCCGCGGTGCCGCCGCCGCCGCGCCGCCGCCCGACCCGGCCCACGAGGGGTTCGGTGCAGCGCCGGCTGACCGAAAAGGCGTCGCGGTCCCAGACCAAGGCGGGCCGCCGCCCGGGCACTGTGTCGGACTAAGTGGTCAGGATAATCTTGCCCCAGTGCGCGTTGCTGCGCATCAAGGCCTGCGCCTCGTTCGCCTGCTCCAGCGGGAACACGCGTTCGATCGGCAGCGACAACTGGCCCGCCTCCAACGCCGGCCACAAATCCTCGCGCATCAGCCGGTTGATTTCGGCCACTTCCGCCTTGCTGCGGCTGCGGAACGTCACCCCGATGTAGCTGATGCGCCGGGCCGCATGGAGGTCGAAGTCGAACGGCGCCAAGGAGCCGCCCAGCCGGCCGACATTGACGATCCGTCCCAACACCCGCGTGGCCTTGAGATTGCCGTTGGCGACGGGGCCGGAGACCATGTCCACCACCAGGTCCACGCCGCGCCCATCGGTGGCGGCCAACACCGCGTCCGGCCAGGCCGGGTCGGTGGTGTCGACCGTCATGCCCGCGCCGAACTCGCCCAATTTGGCCCGGCGGCTCTCCTGGGTGGAGCTGCCGATCACCAGCCCGGCGCCCTTCAGCCGCGCCACCTGCAGCCCCATCAGCCCGACGCCGGAACTGGCGCCCTGGATCAGCACCGAGCCGCCCGGCGCCAACTGCCCGTTGGTCACCACCGCGTCATGCATGGTCTGCAGCGCGATCGGCAGGCTCGCCGCTCCCTCCCAGCTCAGGTTGCTGTCCGGCAGCGGGCTGACCCGGCCGGCATCGGCCACCGCATACTCGGCATAGCCGCCATTGCCGGAGCACATAACCCGGTCGCCCTCGCGCAGCCCGGTAACGCCCGCGCCGAGTGCCGCCACCTCGCCGGCCCATTCCAGCCCGATCACCGCGCCTTGGCCGCCCAATGCGCCATGGGCATGCCCGGCCGCCATCGCCAGTTCCGCCCGGTTCAGCCCCGCCGCCCGCACCCGCACCAGCACCTCGCCCGGCCCAGGCTCCGGCGCCGGGATGTCCCGCAGCACCAGCCCACCTTCCCCCACTACCATTGCCCGCATACCCGGTCCTCCGTT
>CAXTNN010000332.1:0-1362 GCA_964245545.1 uncultured Acetobacteraceae bacterium
ACGCATCAGGGGGCTAGGGAAGCGGCCGGCCGTGATTGGAACGCCTATTTGCAGAAGGCGGTGGGCACGGGGCCGTGGAAGCTCGATAGCTTCAGCCTCCGGGAGCGCTGCGAGATGAGCCGCAACGCCGATTACTGGAACCCGGCGCGGGTGCCGAAATGCGCCAAGCTTGTCCTGGTCCCCTCCCCCGAGCCGAACACCCGGGTGGCGGCGCTGCGCTCGGGGCAGCTCGATTTTGTCGAGGCGCCGCCGCCCGATGCGGTCGACTCGCTGCGCGCCGCCAAGTTCTCCGTGGTCACCAACAGCTATCCGCATAATTGGACGTGGCACTTTTCCCGCATCGACGGTTCACCCTGGAACGACCTGCGGGTGCGCAAGGCGGCGAACCTCGGCATCGACCGCGCCGGGCTGAAGGAGTTGCTGGGCGGCTTGATGCTGGAGGGGGCGGGATTGGTGCCGCCGGGCAACCCGTGGCACGGCGAGCCGAGCTTCAAGCTGGTGCACGACCCGGATGCGGCCCGCAAGCTGATGAGCGACGCCGGGTTCAGCGCCAGCAAGCCGCTGCGCACCAAGGTGGGCATTTCCACCTCCGGCTCCGGCCAGATGCAGCCGCAGCCAATGAACGAGTATTTGCAGCAGAACCTCAACGAGGTGTTCATCGCCGTTGACTTCGAGGTCTATGACTGGAACTCGCTGATCGACGTGTGGCATGCAGGGGCGAAGTCCCCGAGCGCACGGGGCTGCACTGCGATCAACTTCAGCTATGGGGCGTTCGACCCGTATAACGCGTTCATCCGGCTGCTGAAGTCGAGCTTGGCCGCACCGGTGGGGGCGAATTGGGGCTACTTCAACGACCCGGAGTTCGACCGGATGTTTGCTCAGGTTTACCAGACGTTCGACCCGGCGCAGCAGGACGCGTTGCTGCGCAGCATCCATGAGAAGATCGTCGACGAGGCGTTGTTCCTGTTTGCCGCGCACGACCTCAATCCGCGCGGGCTCAGCCCCACCGTGCACGGCTTCGTGGAGGCGCAGAACTGGTTTCAGGATTTGACGCCGATCTCGATTGGCTGAGGAGGACGGCATGGAAGACAGGTTTTCCGATATGCAGACCTTGCTGCGCCTGGCCGGCGTCTCGCTTCCGGCGGACCGGTTGGCGGTAATGCACGAGTCCTACGTGCGATGGCTGGTGGTGGCGGGGCCGCTTGACCGGCGGTTGCCGTATAGCGATGAGCCGGCGGTGGCGTTCCGTCCGACGCCGGGCCGGCCGTGATCCCGCCCGTACCGAGCCTGGCAGAGGCCGCACAGGGCATTGCGGAGGGCAGCCTGTCTGCGGTGGTGCTCACCGAGGCGGCGCTGGCGCGG
>CAXTNN010000332.1:1372-4220 GCA_964245545.1 uncultured Acetobacteraceae bacterium
CCCATGCATTGGCCCTCGGCGGCGCTCGACCCGGCGCTGCATGCCTTCATCGAGGTGACCGCCGACCGGGCCCGGCAGCAAGCGGCCGAGGCGGAGCGCGAAATCCGGGCTGGGCGCCGCCGAGGGCCAATGCATGGGATTCCATTCGGCTTGAAGGATTTGTACGACGTCACGGGCATCAGGACCACAGCGCATTCGCGCGTGCTGATCGACAACGTGGCCCCCACCCATTCTGAGGCGGCTGCCCGGCTGGAAGCGGCCGGCATGGTGCTGATCGGCAAGCTCAGCACGCATGAGTTCGCGACCGGCGGACCGAATGAGGAGGTACCTTTTCCTTGCGCGGTGAGCCCTTGGAACGCGGTGCATTTTGCCGGCGGGTCGAGCTCGGGCTCCGGCGTGGCGGTTGCGTCGGGAATGCTGGCGCTGGCGATGGGCACGGACACGGGCGGGTCGATCCGGCTGCCGGCGGCTTATTGCGGGGTAGTCGGGCTGAAGCCGACCTATGGGCGGGTGAGCCGCACCGGCATCGTTCCGCTGTCGTTCAGCATGGACCATGCCGGGCCGCTGACGCGCACGGTGGAGGATTGCGCGATGGCGATGCAGGTGCTGGCGGGCCATGACCCGCGCGACCTTGGCTCGGCCGACGTGGCGGTGCCCGACTACCTGGCGACGTTGCGCAGCGGGGTCGCGGGGTTGCGGATCGGCTATGCCCGGGCGCTGCATGCGGAATTGGGGATCGATGCGGAAGAAAGCGCCGCGATGGACGAGGCCGCGCGGGTGCTGGCCAGCTTGGGGGCCGAACTGGTGGAGGTGACGCTGCCGGATTGGGCCACGATGGTGGCCGCGACCTGGGCGATTATCCACAGCGAATGGTTCGCGGTGCACCGGAACGACCTTGCCGAGCGGCCGGGCGACTATGCGCGCATCACGCGGGAGCGGCTGATGCTGGGCGCGTTCGTCAGCGGCGGGCAGTATGTGCAGGCGCAGCGGCTGCGGCGGGCGTTGTCGCGCGAGATGGACGCCGTGCTGGCAGGGCTGGACGGCGTGCTGGTGGCGCCGATTGCCGGCGCCGCACCCCGGCTGGACGAACTCGAGGACGTGCCGCTGCGCCGGTCCCAGCCGCTGACGGCGGTGTTCAACCTGACGGGCCACCCTGCGCTGTGCCTGCCCTGTGGGCTGTCGTCCAATGGGCTGTCGTTGTCGCTGCAGATCGTGGGCAGGCAGTTCGACGAGGCTATGGTGATGCGCATAGGCCACGCCTACGAGCAGGAGGCGGGCTGGCACCACCGGCGGCCGCCCGTGGCCATGGGTTAGCAGGCTGTTGAACATGGCTGCGTTGGGGGGAGGACCGGCCGGGAAACGTTGAGCATGGAGGGAGCAGGTTGCGACTGCGTGCTGGCTTGCCATAACCTGGCAGGTGCACTGACAGCAGGAGCCCTGCTTGGCGGACGAGCCCCGATACGCCGACGAAATCCGTATCCCGATCACGATGACGCTGCCTTGGTCCGGCAAGTTGACCCGGGAGGGCAAGCCGTGGCCCCGCGATGCTCGCGGCCGCGACTGGCCAGAATATCGTGGCCGGCCCGAGTTTCCCATCGACCATCTGCCGCATGGGTTTGCTCCGGGAACCAACGCGATCTATCGACCCGGCGACGGCCGACGCATCACGGACCAATTCGCGGCCATGGATGCGGCGATGATGGCGGAGTTGCGGCGGGTGGCGGCTGCGGGTCGGCGATCCGGCGGCGGCACAACTGGACCGGCAGGCCAGCCGGCCATTCACCGGGTCGCCGATCCAGAGGAGGAAGAGGAAAGGAAGGAGGAGAAGTCCGAGGAGAGGCTGATACCGCACCTACCTGGCACGCGGCCTAGGGCGGAGCCGTTGGATGACTCGACGCCTATTCGGGACGCCGTCCCTTCCCTTCCTCTTTCCGGCGGCGCTGCTGTGTTGAAGGAGGATCGTGGGTCCGAACACGTTATATCCCCGCAGGTGTCTGGATCAATTACGGAAGGTCCATCCGCCAGCGAAGATACGCCAGCAACGGCAGGCGAGCCACCCTCTGCTTCGCATCTCACTGCAACGCGCGCCGAGGGTCCTCAACGGCTCAGTTTTGGCCGAACGGAGGCAGAGTATGAGTCTCTGGCCAAAGACCCGTCTCGCGGTGGCGGGATGGATGACAAATCAGAGCAGGAGCGCAAAGTTGGTCTCGATTTGGAGTCAAGAGGACTCCTCCCTGGACGGATTACCCGCGATCCGACCGGCCGGGCAGAGTTTGTTGATCGTAACGGTCAGAAATGGGATGTAAAAGCGTTTAATTCGAATTACCCGCAACGGAAAGGAGGATTTGCTCTGAAAAGAGATGCGGATGTAGTGGAAAAATCCTTGGGCAAGAATGAAAATGTGATCGTGGACACTAGCAACATAAATCCTAACGATCTTGCCGCCTTGAAGCTTGAAGGGGCGGCACGAAATTGGGGCAATCGGGTGATATACTGGCCATGAGCGACAATCGTGACGATCTCCTGCACCGGCTTGCCCAGCACCGCATTTGGGCCGCGTCGGCGGGTCACAGCGGCGTTCAGCTTTCCTGCGAAGACTTGGACCTGTCTGGGCTGGATTTGTCCGGGCAGGATCTGAACGGCATCGAGGTGCCTGGCAGTTCATTCCGAGGTTCGTTGCTCGCCGGGGTGGACTTCTATGCAGGCATTTTGGCAGGAGCTGATTTTACCGGCGTTGACCTGTCGGGAGCCTGCTTCGTCAAAGCCAATTTCGATTGGGCCAACTTGACCGGCGCCAGGCTGGTGTCTGCGCGTTTGTTCCGGGTCACCCTGGTGGGGGCGACGCTTT
>CAXTNN010000333.1:0-4176 GCA_964245545.1 uncultured Acetobacteraceae bacterium
CTGCAGCTCCACCGTCTCGCCAACCCGCACGACCTTGCGGGCGATCTCGTCCTCGTTGTGCAAGGTCGCGCGGGTGACCAGCACGCCGCCGACATTCACCCCCTGCAACGAGGCCACGGGGGTCAGCGACCCGGTGCGCCCCACCTGGATACGGATGTCTTCCAGCAGGGTGATGGCGCGTTCGGCGGGGAACTTCCAGGCGGTGGCCCAGCGCGGCGTGCGGCCGACGAAGCCCAGCCGGCGCTGCAGGCCGAGGTCGTCGATCTTGTACACCACGCCGTCGATATCGTAGGGTAGGGCGGACCGGCGTGCGGCCATGGCGGCGTGGAACGACTCCGCCCCCGCCCCGTCCACGCGCTCGCTAAGCGGGTTGATGTCGAAGCCCCAGTGCTTGAGCTGCTGCAGGTACTCCCAGTGGGTCGGCGCCGGCAGGGCGCTGGTCTCGCCGAACGCATAGGCGAAGAGCTGCAGCGGCCGGCCGGCGGTGACCTTCGGGTCGAGCTGGCGCAGGCTGCCGGCGGCCGAGTTGCGCGGATTGGCGTAGGGCCGCAGCCCGGCGGCCGCTTGCGCCTGGTTCAGCTTCAAGAAGTCCGTCTTGAGCATGAACACCTCGCCGCGGATTTCGATCCGCTCCGGCGCCTGGCCGGCGAGCCGGGTGGGCACGGCCGCCAGCGTGCGCAGGTTGGCCGTCACGTCCTCCCCCTCCGCGCCGTCACCGCGGGTGGCGCCGTGTAGCAGCCGGCCGCGGTGATAGGTGAGCGAGATGGACAGACCGTCGATCTTTGCTTCCGCCACCAAGGCGAGCGGCGCGTCCTTCAGGCCGAGGAAGCGGCGGGCCCGGGCGCAGAACTCGTCGAAGTCCGCGCGGCTGAAGGCATTGTCCAGGCTCAGCATCGGCACACGGTGGGTGATCTTGGCAAAGCCGCTGGCGGGGGCGGCGCCCACGCGGTGGCTTGGGCTGTCGGGCCGGATCAGGCTGGGGAAGCGCGCTTCGATCTCGCCATTGCGGCGGCGCATCGCATCGTAGTCGGCGTCGGTGATCTCCGGCGCGTCCAGCGTGTTGTAGAGCCGGTCGTGGTGGCCGATCTCGCGCGCCAGCCGGGCAAGTTCGTCGGCGGCCTCTTCCTCGGTGAGCTCGCTGGGGGTACGTTCGGTCATTGGCCTCGCCCGTTGTCGGGACAGCGCGCGCTTTGCCTCCCGGCCGGGTGATCTATCACGGTCGCGGAAATTTCCCAGACTGCCGCCGCTTGCCGGCGCGTTATGTCATTTGTGATTGCTTAAAGTAAAAAGCGGCGGGAAGCCGTAGCGGCGGGGCCCACCTGACGTATCAAACCGCCAGGGCGGCTTCCGGACGTGACGAGACGGAGCGTGCTTTTGACCGGTTCGGATTTGGGTGACCATTTGGGGTCACTCCGCCAGCAAACAGTTCTGGCCAGATTTGGCGAGCTCGCGCTCAGGTCGGACGACTTGGACCAGATATTGACCGAGGCGTGCCGGCTGGTGGGCGAGGCGCTCGGCACCGACATTGCCAAAGTGATGCAGCTCCTCCCCGACGGGCAGACCCTCCTGGCGCGCGCGGGCGTTGGCTGGCAGCTCGGGGTGGTGGGCAAGGTGAGGGTACGGGCGTCCGAGGACAGTTCCGAATGGCATGCCCTCAAGACCGGCGAGCCGATGATTTCGCCGGATATCGCGACCGAGCGGCGCTTCAGCTATCCGGAATTCCTGAAGCAAAACGGCGTGCGGGCGGTGGCCAACGTCGTCATCCTGGGCGCGGACCAAAAGCCACCCTTCGGCATCCTGCAGATCGACAGCCGAACGCCGCGCGCCTTTAACCACGAGGACACGGCGTTTCTGAGCAGCTACGCCAACCTGATCGCCGCGGCGGTGAACCGGCTGAACGCCGTAGCCGAGCTGCGCGACCGGGAGGCCGAGCTACGCGCCGGGGCAGAGCGGCAGCAGGCTGCGCTGGAAACGGGGCTGCTCGGATTTTTCGAGGGGGACGTCCCCTCCTGCATCGTCACCGCGGACAAGCACTTCGCCGGGTTCTATGGGCTAGACCCTGCTGCCCTGGCGCAAGGGGTGGCGTTGGACGATCTGTTCGAGCGCGTCCATCTCGACGACCGCGCCGCGGTGAGCGCCAGCGTGGAGGCTGCGCTGGCCTCCTGTTCCGACTACGTCGGGGAGGTGCGCCTGCTCCATGGCAATGCAACCGAGCGTTGGGTGCACGTGCGCGGGCATTGCACCCGACGGGAGGGCGGCCAGGCGCTGCGCTACACCGGCATCGTGGTGGAGATTACCGCCTCCAAGGCGGCCGAAGCGGCGCTGCGGCTCGCCAATGAGGCACTCGAGGCCAAGGTGGCGGAGCGCACCCATGCGCTGATGGAGGCCAATAAGCGGCTGCGGGCGGAAGCGGCGGAGCGGGAGCAGGTGGAGGAGGCGCTGCGCCAATCGCACAAGATGGAGGCGGTTGGCCAGCTCACCGGCGGCATCGCGCATGACTTCAACAACATGCTGCAGGCGGTCGGCACCAGCCTGGAGCTGATGCAGCGCCGGGTGGCGCAAGGGCGTGCGGCGGAGGCGGCGGAGCTGGTGGCTGGGGCGCACGCCACGGTGGAGCGCGCGGCGGCGTTGACCAACCGCCTGCTGGCCTTTGCCCGGCGGCAAACCCTGCAGCCCCGCCCCGTGGACCCGGACGTGCTGGTGCGCGGCCTGGTGGACCTGGTGCAACGCGTAGCCGGCCCCTCCGTGGGGGTGGAAGTGCTCGCGCGCAACGGCATCTGGCCGGTGCTGTGTGACCCCAACCAGCTCGAGAATGTTCTGCTCAACCTCGCCATCAACGCGCGCGACGCGATGCCGGGTGGCGGCACGCTGACGATCGCGACCGGAGACGTGCGCCTGGCAGCCGCGGACGTCGCTGGGCAGGAAGGCGCCGCACCTGGCCACTATGTGGAGAGCACGGGGCGGGACACCGGCGGCGGCATGGACGAGACAGCCCGGCGCCGGGCGTTTGAGCCGTTTTTCACCACCAAGCCAATCGGCCAGGGCACCGGCCTGGGCCTGTCGCAGGTGTATGGCTTCGTGCGGCAATCGGGTGGGCTGGTGCGGCTGGAAAGCGCGCCCGGCCAGGGCACGACAGTGCGGCTCTACCTGCCACGCTACGAGGGGGCGCAGGACGTGCAGCCGCCGCCGGCCGCAGCCAGCGAGCCCGACACGGCGGCCGCCGGTGCCGTGGTGCTGCTGGTGGAGGACGAGGAGCAGGTGCGCCGAAACGCCGCCGAAACCCTGCGCGACCACGGCTACCAGGTGCTGGAAGCAGCCAACGGCCCGGCGGCCCTGGACGTGCTGCACGCCACCCCGCCGGTCCATATCGACCTGTTGCTCACCGATGTCGGCCTGCCCGGCGGCTTGAACGGCCGCCAGGTGGCGGACGTGGCCCGCGTGACCCGGCCTGGCCTGCCGGTGCTGCTGATCACCGGCTATGCTGGCCACGCCTTGGAGCAGCACCTGGCGCCAGGCATGGTGGTGTTCACCAAGCCTTTCACTCTCTCCGGCCTCGCCGGCCGGGTTGAAAGCATGATTGAACGGGCGCCTGCCCAAAGGGATAACAGAGGCTGAAGGGCCAGAAAGCAGGGTTATGAGCACGTCAGAAGCGGCAGGGGAGGGTGGCGCCGCACGGGAGGCGATCCGCGCGCGAGCCTTGCAGCTTGGCTTCGACGCGGTGGGATTTGCGCCGGCCGAACTCGGGCCGGAGGCAAGGGAGCGCCTGGCTGCCTTTATCGCCGCCGGCCAGCATGGCGATATGGGATGGCTGGCGGACCGCAGCATCGAGCGCAGCCATCCCCGCGCGCTGTGGGCGGAGGCGCGCAGCGTGGTGGCGCTTGGCTTGAGCTATGCGCCGGAGGGCGATGCGCTGGCCACGACCCGGCGGCCTGCCCGGGGCAACATCTCCGTCTATGCCCGCAACCGGGACTACCACGACGTGGTGAAAGGGATGCTGAAGCACCTGGCCCAGTTTATCGCCAGCCGGTTCGGCCCGGCGGTCAAGGTGTTCGTGGACACGGCGCCGGTGATGGAGAAGCCGCTGGCCGCCGCCGCCGGGCTCGGTTGGCAGGGCAAGCACACCAACCTGGTGTCCCGCGCCCATGGATCCTGGCTGTTCCTGGGCGAGATCTACAC
>CAXTNN010000334.1:0-4172 GCA_964245545.1 uncultured Acetobacteraceae bacterium
CCTCCATACCGAGGTGCCAGGCCGGCGGCAGCATGGATGGAAGATCGAACAGGGACACCGCCAGCCAGGCGCCCACCAGGGTGAAGGCGGGCCAGAGCGACGGCCATAGCCGCTCCAGCCACAGCACCCGGCGCGAGCGGGCGCGGCTGCGCGCCAGGCGGGCCTGCAGGTCTCGCCCCGCCTCGCTCATCGAGCCAGCCACTCGGGAATGGTTTCGCCCGCCCAGAGCGCCTCCACCAGCTGGCGCGCGCGGATGACGGCCCATTGGGCGCCATCCACCAAGACCTGGGCCGCGAGCGGGCGGGCATTGTAGGTGGAACTCATAACCGAACCATACGCACCCGTGTCCAGGATCGCTACACGCGCGTGCGGCCGCAGCGGCGGCAGAGTGCGTTGTCGCGCGAAGGTGTCCCCCGTTTCACAAACCGGGCCGACGACATCAGCAGGGTCGTGCGGCGCCACGGCATCGGCGGCGGAGACCGGGACGATGGCATGCCAGGACTCGTACATTGCAGGGCGAATGAGATCGTTCATTGCAGCGTCCAGCACCACGAAGCGGCGGCCGCCGGTGGTCTTCTCCAGCACCACGCTCGCCAGCAGCAGCCCCGCCGGGCCGGCCAGCCAGCGCCCCGGTTCGACAATCAGTTGGAGGTCGAGCCCGCCAAACGCCTGCGCCATCGCCCCCGCCAGAACGCCGGGCGAGCCCTCCGCCTCATCGCAGTAGCTGATCCCGAGGCCGCCGCCGCAATCCACCACCTGCACCGGCAGCCCGGCGTGGCGCAGCGCCACCACCTGCTCGGCCAGCCGGGCGAAGGCGGCGCGGAACGGGGCGGCCACCCCGATCTGGCTGCCGATATGGACGGCCAAGCCGACCGGGTTGATGCCGGGCAGGCTTGCGGCATGGCGGTAGAGCGGCACCACCTCGGCCAAGCCGATGCCGAACTTGTTGTCGGCCCGACCGGTGGTGATCTTGGCGTGGGTGCCGGCATCCACGTCCGGGTTGACCCGCAAGGCCACGTTCACCGCCTGCCCGCCGGCCGCTTCCGCAAGCATGTCCAGCTCGGCGGCGCTCTCCACGTTCACCTGCGCGATGCCGGACGAGACCGCCAGCGCCAGCTCCTCCGGCCGCTTGCCAACGCCGGAAAACACGATTTGGCCCGGCGCCATGCCCGCCAGCAACGCCCGCTGCAGCTCGCCGCCACTCACCACGTCCGCCCCTGCCCCACCCTGCGCCATGAGCCGCAGCACGGCCAGGTGGTCGTTGGCCTTTACCGCGTAGTGCACATGCGCCCCCACCGGGCTCACGGCATGGCGCAGCGCCGCCAGGCGGGCCCGCAAGGTAGCGGCGGACAGCACCCAGCAGGGCGTGCCCACCGCGTCGGCGATGGCGGCCAGTGGCACGTCCTCCACCGTCAGGCCGTCCATCGCATCCATGCGCAGGCCGGGCCGGCGGGCGAGCAGGTCGGCGAGGCTTGGGTCGGCATCGGTGATGTCGAGGGCAGTTGCACGCATTGGGCCAACCTAGAGCAAATCCCGGTCAGACGGAATCGTCTGATCGGATGAAGATGCTCGCAAACCAACGAGCGAGTGCCTGTGCAGTGAACGCGAGTAAACGGAACATGCTCAAGCCCCGGACGCAGCGAGGATGAAGCGTCGCTGGGAGCAGGCAGCAAAAGATGTCGCGGCTTTGCCACGGCTTGGGGTGTCATCTGGCTGTCATCGCTGCAAGACATCAGCGGTCATGTCACGTCGCTATAGCGGCCCTTGCATTGTGGGCGAGGGCAGAAGATGCGGCATTGCAACGGGTTACGCAGGGTCTTCGCTGGCAGCGCAGCCCTGCTGGCGTTGCATGCGGCGCCGGGCCTCGCGCAATCGGCCAGCCAGATCGAGTCGATCCAGACCCAGATTCGGGCGCTGAACGAGCAGCTCGCGCGAGTGAAGCGCGAGATGGCGGCCAAGGACGCGCAGATCAAGGCCGCGCAGCAGGCCGCCGAGCGGGCGCGGGTGACGGCGGAGCAGACCCAAGCCACGGTCGCCAGCCTGCCGCCGCCGAGCGGGTTCACGCCGGGCGATGGGCGGCCCGGCAACACGCTTAGCCTCGGCGTGGGGCTGGGCGCTGCCCATCCGGATGACCCTTCGCCCAAGACGGATTGGACGTCGCTCAACATCAATGGCACGTCGGCCAGCTCGCAGAACGCCGGCAACACCGGGCCGCTTGGCACCTTCCATATCGGCGGGCTCACGGTGCAGTTGGGTGGGTTCGTGGCACTGGAAAGCTTGTGGAGGTCCCGCAACGAGACCACCAGCATCGGGTCGAACTGGAACGCCATCCCGCTGGCGCAAAGCCAGGAATACCACGAGAACGAGTTCCGGCTGACCTCGCAGCAGAGCCGGTTTTCCATGCTGATGCATGGCGATGTGAGCCCGTCCGAGCATTTGGAGGCCTATGCGGAACTGGACCTGCTCGGTGCCGCCCCCACGGCCAACAGCAACGAGAGCAACAGCTACACGCCGCGTCTGCGCCAGGCCTATGTGAGCTATGACAACGACGCGGTCGACCTGCATGCGCTGGGCGGCCAGTCCTGGAGCTTGGCCACCCTCTTCAAGCAGGGCGTGACGCCGCACCAGGAGGACGTGCCGCTCACCATCGACGCGCAGTACGTGCCGGGCTTCACCTGGGCGCGGCAGCCGGAGCTGCGCCTGGCGAAGGGGTTTGCCGATGGCAAGCTGTTCCTGGCGTTTTCGCTCGAGAGTCCGCAGACAGTCTACTCGGTCGGTTCGAACGGCACCGGCGTTGACCTCGGCACTGTCAACGACAGCAACCCAGGCCTCTCCCAGCTCGATCCGTCCGCCAGCTACAGCACGGACATCGCGCCCGACATCATCCTCAAGGCGGCGGCTGACCCGGGTTATGGCCACTATGAACTCTACGGCTTGGCGCGCTTCTTCCAGGATCGGGTCAGCGTTGTTGGCAACGGGCACGACAACACGCGGTTGGCGGGCGGCGTCGGCGGCGGCTTCATCCTTCCCATCCTCGGCAGCGCGCTCGGCATCGAAGCGCGCGCCCTGGCTGGCTATGGCATCGGCCGCTATGGCAGTGGCCAGTTGCCGGACGCAACGGTCGGCCGGGACGGTGCTCCCGATCCGTTGCCGGAAGTGCAGGCGTTGTTCGGCATCATCGGCCATCCCCGCCCGGATATCGACCTCTACGGCTATGCCGGCACCGAGCAGATTGGCGCCAAATACTTTAACGCGGCCGGCAAGGCGTACGGCTACGGCAACCCGCTGTATTCAAACGCCGGCTGTGACGTGGAGCTGAGCACGGCGACCTGCACCGGCAACACTTCGGGCATCACACAGGGCACGGTGGGCGCGTGGTGGCGTTTCCTGCATGGCGATGCGGGCACGGTGGAGGTGGGTGGGCAGTATTCCTACACGCGCCGGACCATCTTCTCCGGCGTGCCGGCGGCGGGTGGCGGCGGCAACAGCGGGACGGACGAAAACACCGTCATGGTCAGCTTGCGCTACCTGCCTTTTCAGTAGGCCGTTGCCTGCGGCCGGGTCGAGTAACGCTTCGCCAACCATTAGGCCGTAGCATGGCGGGCGATGCACACCGTGCTTTCCCCCTGGCGAGAGGCCGCCTGGCTCGGATCGGGCCGGGCGCGGGCTTGGGCCGCGGCACTGCTCGTGCTGTCGGCGCTGACGGTCGGGGGGCTGCTGGCCGACACCCGTCTTGGCCGCGTGCCGGATTTTGCCGGCCGGCCGCTGGCGCCGGATTTCTCCAGTTTTTGGGTGGCGGCCGGGCTGGCGGTTGCCGGTGTTCCCGAGGCGGCCTGGAGCCCGCCGCTGCACGAGCGGGCGCAGCGGGAGAGCTTTCCCGTGGCCGCCGGGTATGCCCCGGACTACTACGCGTTCTTCTATCCGCCGCCGTTCCTGCTGCTGCTGCTGCCGCTTGGCTTGTTGCCTTATGGGGGCGCGGTCGCGGCCTGGCTGGCCATGACGGGCGCGGCTTACGTGGCCGCTTTGCGTGCCCTGCTGCCTTGCCGCCCGTCGTGGTGGCTGGCGTGCCTTGCCTATCCTGCCTTCGCGCTGAATGCCGAAAACGGGCAAAATGGGGCCTTGTCGGCGGCTTTGCTGGGGGCGGCGGCGCTGCAGCTTGAGCGGCGTCCGCG
>CAXTNN010000335.1:0-1528 GCA_964245545.1 uncultured Acetobacteraceae bacterium
GGTACATGGAGGGCAAGATCAACATCGACGACCTGATCACCGCCACCATGCCGCTCGAGCAGATCAATCATGGGTTTGACCTGATGCATGAGGGCGAGGGAGTCCGGTCGGTCGTGGTGTTTTAGGCAGCCTTTTCCTTTGCGAAAGCCCTCTCCCTCCGGGAGGGGGTTGGGTGAGGGGCCCGCGGTCGTTCTGGGCACCGTTGTGTGCCGCCGGCCCCCCACCCCGGCCCTCTCCCACGGGGAGAGGGAAAAGAGTGCGGAGAAATGGGGGGTGTGCGGCCAGCGCCGGATCCACCAGTTCGAAGAAAGCCTGGCGCTCTAACGAAAGCGCCGGGTGGTAGAACGGGTCGCTGGTCAGCGTGCTGCCCCAGCGTTCGATCATCGTCTGCATCTCGTGGAAGAAGCGGTTTTCCTGCACCGGGCGGATGTCGTCGCCGCGGCTCAGCGACTCGTGGTGCTCGGCCAGGAAGTCCGGCAGCCAGATCACCTTGTGGCCGGCCGCCCGCACCTTTAGGCAAAGGTCGACGTCGTTGAACGCCACTTGCAGCGCCTGCTCGTCGAAGCCGCCGACGGCGCGGAAGGCGGCGCTGCGCACCAGCATGCCGGCGGCGGTGACGGCGGAGTAGTCCTGGGCGAACTCCATGCGGCGGCAATAGCCGGGGTCGGCCTCGCCCAGCCCGGTGCCGACGTGGCAGGCGACGCCGCCCACGCCCAGCACCACGCCGCCATGCTGCACGGTGCGGTTGGGGTAGACGAACTTGCCGCCGACGACCGCCACCTGCTCGTCGGCCAGCATCTCATTGACCAACAGGCGCAGCCAATCCCGGCCTGCGACGAACAGGTCGTTGTTCATGAACATCAGGAACTCGGCCGCCGTCCCCGCCGCCGCCAGGTTGTTGAGCCGGGCGTAGTTGAACTCCTCTTCGACCCGGAGGATGCGCACGCGCCGCTCTGCCGCCATCTCCTGCTTGAAGGCGGCGAGTTCGGGCGCGGTCGACCAGTTGTCCACCAGCACCACGTCGTAGGCGGCGTAGGCGGTGCCCTCCAGCACCGTACGCACGCAGCGCCGGGTGCTGGCGATCTCGTCCTTGAACGGGATGATCAGCGTCACCGCCGGCTCCCGCTCGAAGCCCCAGTGGACCCGGTAGGCGGTGGTGGCGCGCCGGCTGGTCACAGTCGCCGGGTGGCCGAGCCGGGCCAAATGGGCCGACACCGCCGCCTGCCCCGCCGCCACGGCATAGGGCTTGGCCGCGCCATCGGCGGCGGTCGAGCGGCTGGAGCGGCGCCAGTGGTAGAGCACGGCCGGCACGTGGCCGATTTGGCCCGGCGGCAGCCGCTCGGCCAGGCGCAGGATCAGGTCGTGGTCCTGCGCGCCATCGAGCGCCGGGTCGAGCGGGCCCACCTCCGCCAGGGCGGCGCGCTGCACGAACAGCATGTGGCAAAGATAGTTCACCTCCAGCGCCAGCCGGTGGCTCCAGGCGGGCTTGAAGGCGGGCTCGGTGTAGGCGCCCGAGGAGTCGATCTTT
>CAXTNN010000335.1:1538-4166 GCA_964245545.1 uncultured Acetobacteraceae bacterium
GTCGATCTTATCCTCATCGGAATAGAGCAGCCGCGCGCCTCCCGCCGCTGCCCGCACCATCACCTCGAGCGCCACGTCCGCCAGCAGGTCGTCATGGTCGAGGAATGCCACCCACTCGCCGCGGGATGCGGCGATGCCGGCATTGGTGGCGGCGGCGATGCCGACGTTCTTGCGCTGGGGCAGCAGGCGGATGCGCCCATCCGCCCCCGCGTGGCGCTGCATCACCGCGGTCAGGGCCGCATCCCGGCTGGCGTCGTCCACCAGCAGCAGCTCCCAATGGCCGTAGGTCTGCGCCTGGACGGAGGCGATTGCGGCCTCGAACTCCTCCAGGCTGGGGCGGAACACCGGGCATACCACGCTCACCAACGGCCCGGCGCCCGCCGTGCGCGTGGCCAACACGTGCTGGCGCAAGGCGGGGGCATAGGCGCGATACCACCCATCATAGGTGCCGAGATTGAAGCCGGGCTTGGGCAGCAGGTCCTTGAGGCGCCGCCGCACCCCCGTCAGCTCCACGTGCAGGCGGTCCACCGTCTCGGAGAGCTCGCGGATCAGCGCCTCGTTCCCGTCCACCACCAGGCTGGTCAGGATCGGGCTGTTCTGCAGTTCCTGCCCGTCCGGCAGGGCGAAAAAGCGGAAGCTCTGCGGGAAGGACCGCCGGGTCCAATCCGGGGGCACGAATTGGAAGCCGCAGTAGGCGTCGGCGGCAAGCGACTTGGCGACGTCGGCGCGGTAGCGGTTGGCGCGGACATGGCCGATCGGCAGGTCTCCGCACACCACCTTGACCAGGCAATCGCCCGCCCAGCGTCCGCCCTCGGGTTCGGACTGCAGCACCCAGCCCTCGAAGGTGCCGCCGCGCCAGCCATCGACGAAGGAGCGGATCGCCGGGCGCCAGCGATGGGCGAAGTCGCAGGATTGGGCGGGCCGCCCGCCCACCTGCATCACCACGGGGCGGCGCAGCCGGTCGCGGAACTCCATCCTGCGGGTTTGCCCGTCGAGCAGGTGGGGGGGCAGGGCCAGTTCGAACCCCGCCGCTTCGGGGCCAAGCCCGGCCTGCGCCACGTCCGGCCGCGGCAGGCCGCACTCCACCTCCGCCACCTGCAGCCCATCCACCAGCACGAAGAACGCGGCGGGCGCGCCGCCCTCCACCGCCCAGCCGCGCACCAGGCCCGCTTCCACGGCGTTCACCACGCAATGGATCGGGGACGATGCAGACGATGGTGGGCGAGCGCGCGACACGGGAGGCTTGTGGCGGCAAGCTCGCCGGAGATCAACTTTGTCGTATAAGGGCGGTCGCCGGGCCATTTCGGCAAGCCGGTCGGTTATGCCTCCGCGGCGCGGTGGGGAGTGGTGCATGCGGATTTGGCTTGCTTGGTTGCTGCTGGTATTGGCGCTGCCTTGCCGGGCCGCCCAGCCCAGCACCGACGGCCTCGCCTTCACCCAGCACCCCGGTGCCGCCGTGCCGCTCGACGCGGCGTTTACCGACTCGTCGGGCGCGGTGCGGACGCTGGGGCAATGGGCGTCCGGCAAGCCCTCGCTGCTGATCCTGGGCTACTTCCATTGCCCCAGCCTGTGCGGCGTGCTGCGCGACGACGCGTTTGCCGCCCTGGCCGGCGCCGGGCTGAGCACCCCAGGCGACTACACGGTGCTCGACCTCAGCATCGACCCGCACGAGACCCCGGCCGACGCCGCCTCTGCCCGGGCCGACGACCTGCAGCGCTACCCCGTGCCCGGCGCGGTGGAGGGATGGCACTTCCTGACCGGCCGCCCGGCGGACGTGGCCGCCATCGCCGCCGCGGTGGGCTTCCACAGCCGGTGGGACGACCAATTGGAGCAGTTCCTGCATCCGGCCGGGATGATGGTGCTGACCCCCAAGGGCCGGGTGTCGTCCTACCTGCTGGGGGTGGGTGCCACGGCGCCGGCGCTGCACGATGCGCTGATGCAGGCGCATGATGCCGTCATTGCGCCGCCTGCCCCGCCGATCCTGCTGTATTGCTTCCACTACGATTCCACCACCGGCCGCTACAACCTGGTCGTCACCAAGGTGCTGCAGCTTGGCGCCGTGCTGATCATGCTGACCATCGGCGGCTTGTTCGTCATCCTGCAGCGTCGTAAGGGTCCCGCCTCGCTTTAACCGTCAGGTCCAAGGCGGCTGGCACCCCCATCCAAGGTCATCGCGAGTGGCGTCTGTTCTAAGCTGGCTGGTCGAGCGCTGCGTGCGGCGCGCCGTCTGGGTGGCGCTAGCGGCGGCCCTGCTCGCCGCCCTCTCCGTCGCTGCGGCTACGACCTGGCTGGGCGTCTCCACCGACACCGACGCGCTGTTTGCCAATTCGCTACCGTGGAAGCAGCGCAAGATGGCGCTGGACCGGGCGTTTCCGCAGTTCAAGGACCTGATCGTGGCCGTGGTCCGCGCCCGCATCTCGGAGGAGGCGGACGCCACCGCCGCCGCGCTGGCTGACGCGCTGGCTGCCGACCGGGCGCATTTCACCGGCGTGCAGCGGCCCGGCGCCTCGCCCTATTTCACCCGCAACGGCCTGCTGTTCCTGTCTCAAGCCCAGCTCGGCCCGCTGCTGGACCGCACGGTGGACGCGCAGCCGTTCCTCGGCCAGTTGGTGGCGGACCCAACCGCGC
>CAXTNN010000336.1:0-2931 GCA_964245545.1 uncultured Acetobacteraceae bacterium
TTTACGGCCATCTCTACGGCGTGCCCCAGCTCCGCCGCCGCATCGACGAGCTGGCGGCCGAGCTCGAGCTCACCCCGTTTCTGCATCGGCCCGCCGGGTCGCTGTCGGCGGGGCAGAAAACCCGCGTGGCGCTGGCCAAGTCGCTCATCAACCGTCCGGACGTGCTGCTGCTGGACGAGCCCACCGCCAGCCTTGACCCCGATACCGGCGACTGGGTCCGCTCCTGGCTCGAGCGCTACCGGGCCGCCAGCGGCTGCACCATCCTGCTCGCCAGCCACAACATGGCGGAGGTGGAACGCCTCTGCAGCACCGTGCTGATGCTCAAGCAGGGGCGCGTCGTGGACCAGGGCACCCCCGGCGAACTGCTCACCCGCTACCGGCGGGACGACCTGGAGGCGGTGTTCCTCGACATAGCGCGCAACCGGCGGCAGGCGGCATGAGCGGCAGTGCCCGCCGGGTGTGGGGCCTGATGTACCGGCACTTGGCGCTGTATCGCAGCTCCTGGCCGCGGCTGGTGGAACTGGCCTACTGGCCCACCCTGCAGATGCTGATCTGGGGTTTCACCGCCTCCTTCATCGCCACCCGCGGCATTGGAAGCAACGGCGGCACCGTCGCTGCGGCCTCCCTGCTCGGCGGGGTGCTGCTCTGGGAGGTGGCGCTGCGCAGCCAGATGGGGGTGGCGATCTCGTTCCTGGAGGAGGTCTGGTCGCGCAACCTCGCCCATGTCTTCGTCAGCCCGATCCGTCCCTGGGAGATGCTGGCGGCGCTGGTCGGCATGTCCGTGCTGCGGATGTTCACGGGGGTGCTGCCGGCCATCTTGCTCGCCTGGCTGCTCTACGCCTTCAACCTGTTCGCGGTCGGCCCGGTGATCGTGCTGTTCTTTGCCAACCTGATGATCATGGGCTGGTGGGTGTCGCTCGGCGTGCTCTCGCTCATCCTGCGCCACGGTGCGGGAGCGGAGGCGCTGGCCTGGTCGGTCCTGTTCGGGCTGACGCCGTTCTCCGCCGTGTTCTACCCCGTGGCCGTGCTGCCCGCGGCCATCCGCCCGATTGCGCTGGCGCTGCCCTCCGCCCACGTGTTCGAGGGCATGCGGGCGGCCATCGCCACCGGAACCATCCGCTGGGACCACCTGGCTTGGGCGTTTGGGCTCAACATCCTGTGGATGGCGCTGTTTCTCTGGGTGTTTTCCGGCCAGTTTCGCCGTGCCCGGCAAGGCGGCGCCCTGCTCAACATTGGGGAATAAATGAGCGAGACCCGCTTCTGGCTGATCCGTCACGCGCTGGTGGAGGAAAACGCCCGCGCCTTGCTCTACGGCATCAACGACGTGCCGCTTTGCCCCGAGGCGCAGGTGACGGACGTGCCGACCTACCGCGCCCTGGCCGCCCGCCTGCCCCGGCCGGCGCATTGGGTGGTCACCCCGCTGTCGCGCACCCGGCACACGGCGGAGGGCCTGTTCCGGGCTGGCTACCCCGAGCAGGCGCTGGAGGTGGAGCGCGGGTTGATCGAGCAGGACTTGGGTGAGTGGCATGGCCTGCGCCATGCCGACCTCCCTGCCCGCCTCACCTTGCCGGCGCATCCGTTCTGGCCCTTGGCCGGGCTGGAGGTGCCACCTGGCGGCGAGAGCGTGGCGCAGATGATCGTGCGCGTCGCTGCCGCCATGGACCGCCTGGCGGAGAGCTGCGCCGGACAGGACGTGGTGGTGGTGAGCCACGGCGGCGCCATCCGCGCGGCGGTAGCGCACGCGCTGGCCATCAGCGCCGACAATGCGCTGCACCTCTCGGTGCAGAACCTGTCGCTGACCCGGCTGGAGCGACTCCCTGAAGGCTGGCGGGTGACCTGCGTCAATGACATGGTAGGCCCGTGATGCCGCCCGCCTGAGCGCCGCCGCCGCCCTCACGGACTGAGCGCCTGCGGACCGCTGATGTAGCGGCTGCCGCGGACGTAGAAGCGCAGGGGGCTGTCGGCTGCGCGGGTGATGCCGATCCGTTTGCTCTGCCCGATTTCGCCCGCCGCTTGACCGTCCCTTCCGAGCCAAAGCGGGCCAGGCCGGCAAAGGTTGATCCCGTCCAGCCGGCGATCGATCGCCAAGGCGGCGCGCAGCCGGCCTGGACCGCGTGCCAAGTCCCGCAGCCGCTCGGTGCCGCGGTTTTGCTGCATGATCGCGATGCCGTGGGTCGGCTCGATCGCGCGGATCAGCACCCCCGCGCCCACGCCCGGGGTCTCGCTGGAGACGTTGAGCATGAACGAGAGACCATACGCGAGATAGACGTACGCGTGCCCGCGATCGAGGAACAGCGCCCGGTTGCGCGGGGTGACGCCACGATAGGCGTGAGCCGCGGGATCGCCGACGCCATAGGCTTCGGTTTCAACGATGCGGCCCGCCACCACGCCCTCGGCCATGGCCCGCACCACCAGCTTGCCGATGAGGAAGCGGGCGAGATCGGCGGTCTCGGCGGGTAGTTCCGCCCGTTCCAGCAGATGGGGTTGCGCTGCGATCAGGCCGGGTCAGTCCATTTCTTCGCGGCGACAGCCGTCTCCGCCGCCTGGCAGGCGCCAGACCCTGGCGGGCCCGCAGCAAACTCTTGCCGTCCGACGATCATTCGATGCAGCTATGAGCCGTTCCGTGACAGGCCCGGGTATCACATCATGAGCATCCATGAAGTGATTTCGACGACACCGCTGCCGAGGACGCGCGCCATGTTGGCCGCCGATGTCCGACGCCTCGGAGTCACGCCTGGGACGATCCTGCTGACACATTGCTCGTTGCGGTCGATCGGCTGGGTTTGCGGCGCGCAAGGAGCGGTGATCCAAGCGCTTCAGGATGGTCTGACGCCCGTCGGCACCCTCGTCATGCCTTCGCAATCTTCGCAGCTTACCGACCCTGCCGGGTGGTCACGGCCGGCCGTGCCCGACGCTTGGCAGCAGGTGATC
>CAXTNN010000336.1:2941-4144 GCA_964245545.1 uncultured Acetobacteraceae bacterium
GCATGCCCCCGTACGACCCGCAGACCACGCCCACCCGCGGAATGGGTGCCGTGGCAGAGCAGTTCCGCACCTGGCCGGGGGTGCTTCGCAGTGCCCATCCCGCATTCTCCTTCACAGCCGCAGGGCCGCATGCGGCGGGGATCATCGACCCACATCACCTCGAAGACCCGTTCGGCGAAACGTCCCCGCTCGCGCGCCTTTACCAGCTTGATGCCATGGTTCTTCTGCTCGGAACGAGCTTTGAATGTTGCACAGCCCTGCACTTAGCAGAGTGCCGGGCCTGGCCGGACCGCCAGCCCGTCAGGCAGGGAGCGCCTCTGATGCTGGAAGGGGCCCGGCGTTGGGTTCGGTATGACAGTCCACCCAAGGAGTCGCAGCGCTTCCCGGAGGTCGGCACGTTGCTGGAGGAGGCTGGCGCGGTCACAACTGGGATGGTGGGGTCCGCGACGTGCCATCTTTTCAGGGTCCGCGCCGCTGTCGATGCGGCTGTCGAACACTGGCGCAAAGGCTTTACGGCGTAGGCAGACGGTCGTTGAACAACGCACGATGAATCAGGGCCGCCTTGTCCATGTCGTCCAGCGTGAGACGCTGCAGCGCAAATGATGGACTCACCCAGGCCTAACCCGCTCCACATACTGCCGCACGAAGTCGCACCCAACCTCGGCGATGTAAGCCTGCGTGAGCCGCTGCGTCACCGGGCCAGGGCCGCTCCAGGCGCCGCCCACCTCCGCGCCGTTGAACCAACGGACCGGCAGGATGCAAAGGCTGGTGGAGGTGAGGAACATCTCGTCGCATGTTTCGGCGTCGAACAGGTCGATATCGGCTTCGGCGCAGCCAATGCCGAGCTTGGCCGCCAAGTCCATCACCATTTGGCGGCTCACCCCCGCGAGGACATATTTCTCCCGCGGGGTGCGGAGCTCCCCGGCGGTGACGATGAAAACGTTGCTGCCTTGGCCCTCCGCCAGGTTGCCGTTCTCGTCCAGCAACAAGGGCCAGGCGCCGGGGCGGGCGGCCTGTATGGGTTGGCCGGCCACGATCATGTTCAGGTAATTGTTCATCTTGGCGCGCGGGCTGAGCATGCTGGGCGCGGTGCGCCGCATCGTGGCCGTCATCACCTCGGCGCCGTCACGGAACTGGGCCGCTCGGCCTGCCAGCGGGAGCGGCGTCACGTCGATCACCAGGTTGGGCCCGGTGTGCTCCCAC
>CAXTNN010000337.1:0-4137 GCA_964245545.1 uncultured Acetobacteraceae bacterium
GCGTGACGCCGGTGGAGTTGCCCGGCCTGCTTGCCGCCCTGCTCGCCCGGCTGGAGGCGCTCGACACCGGCACGGCGGCCTTGGCTGAACTGGAAGCGGCGGCAGCGGCGGCCCGGGAGCGCTACCGGACGGCGGCGCAAGCCCTTTCCGACAGCCGCCGCGCCCCCCCCGACCGCCTGGCCCAGTCCGCCATGCGCGAACTGCCCCCGCTCAAACTGGACCGGGCGCGCTTTTTCGTCGAAGTGACCGCGTTGGAGGAGACCAAGTGGGGGCCCAGCGGCACCGACCAGGTCCGCTTCCTCATCGCCACCAACCCTGGCCAGGCCCCTGGCGCGCTGGACCGGGTGGCCTCGGGCGGAGAGCTGTCCCGCCTGATGCTGGCGCTGAAGGTGGTGCTGTCCGCCGGCTCGGCGGTACCGACGCTGGTGTTTGACGAGGTGGACTCCGGTGTCGGCGGCGCCACGGCAGCCGCGGTAGGAGACCGGCTGGCGCGGGTGGCCGGCGGGGTGCAGGTTCTGGTGGTGACGCATAGCCCGCAAGTGGCGGCTCGGGGTGCGGCGCATCTGCGGGTCGCCAAGCAACTGCGCAGCGGCCGGGTGCGCACCGAGGTGGCGCCGCTCTCGGGCTCGGCCCGGCGTGAAGAAATCGCCCGCATGTTGGCGGGAGAGACGGTGACGGAGGCGGCACGGGCTGCGGCGGATAGTTTATTGGCAGCCAACGCGGCCTGAGCCAAGTAGCCTATGAACGCGCCCGATGCGATCTCAGGTCAGCAGCTCAGACGATGAAGCCGCTGCGTTTGGCCAACGCGGCGGCATCTCGCGCGCCGCAAAACGCGCACGATGACGACCGCGCCAGGTTCCGCAACATAGTAGACTGCGTAGGATTGTTGGAAAACGACACGCAGACCAAGCGCCAAATTGTCTCTTGGAGCACCCGAAAGCGGGAATGAGCATAGTGAACCGAATGCGACTTCAATAGCTGCCACGAAACGGCTTGCAACCGCAGCGAACGCTTCAACCGCGAGCGTTGCCCAAATCTCGGCAAGGTCGCGTTCAGCGCGCCGGGTTAATCGGAGCGGGAGCGGCTGGTTGATATCTGCCGACCAAGTTCAGCAATCCGAGCTGGATCAAGGTCAACCAGGTGACCGGTGGCAACATCGTTCAAGCCATGGGCAATGTCTGCCTTGAGGCGGCTAAGGGCTGTTGCCTGTGCAGCTTGCTTGACGCCCCAATCCTCCAATGCTTCCCGTATCACCGCACTGGTCGAAGCGTAGTGGCCGTGATCAACCGCGCCTTCCACGGCTGCGGCAAGGTCGGTGGGCAGCGTTATGGTCATGCTGATCGCGTCCATCGGCTCCATGTCGGCTCCATGATAGCAAGGCCCGCCCCTTCTGTCACCGAGTCAGGGTTCTCGGTCGACGTTTCACGTAGATCTCAAGGGAGTTAACACGCATGACCAAGCAGGAATTGACGGATTGGGCGCTGGCCAATGGCTGGCAGATGATCGCCGGCCATCCGAGCCTGACGAAACCCTCCTCCCGCAAGGAGGCGATCGTGCGCATGGTGCTGAAGGCGACGGTGGCGGCGGTGGAGGTAAAGAAGCCGGCTGGCAAGTGGGAGAAGTTCGCCAGCGCCGCCTACGCCGCCGTGCAGCCAGATGCAGAGGGAGCGCCGCAAGGGCTCGGGTTCGAGACGATCCCTGGCTTTGCGATGCTGATGCGGGACAACAAGGACCAGATGGTGTTCAGTGGGGCGAGCTGGGGCGGCAAGGCTTAGCCAGCCGTTTACAACGATGGGTGACAATCGAGTTTCGGTCTGAGCGGTCGGCCGTGGCACGCTTCTTGGTTGTCTCGGGCAGGACACTCGTGAAGATGCTCCGTTGACCAGCTTTCTGCTCCGACGCCTTGGCCAAAGCCTCTTGCTGCTGGTGCTCGTCTCCATCATCGGTTTCGCCCTGGTGCATCTGGCGCCCGGCGGACCGCTGGCGCAGTTCGCCCTCACGCCGGGCATGTCGCAGGAAGCGCTGCACCAGATTGCGCATCAGATGGGGCTCGATCAGCCGCTGCCGCTGCAATACGCGCTTTGGGCAGGCCATTTGCTCGTCGGCGACTGGGGCCACTCCTACCGCGACCAGCAGCCGGTGCTCGCCATCATCGGCTCGCATGTCGGCGCCACGCTGGAACTGATGCTGAGCTCAACCCTGCTCGCCGTGCTGATTGGCACGGGGGTCGGCGTGCTCGGCGCCATCCGCCGCTACTCGTTGGCCGACTACCTGGCCACGGTCGGCGCCATGGTGGCGCTCTCGATCCCCACCTTTTGGTTCGGCCTGGTGGTGATTTACCTGTTCTCCGTGCGCTTGCCCTGGCTGCCGGCGGGCAATATCGGCACGCCGGGCGCCGCCTCGTTCACCGACGCGCTGCGCCACCTCATCCTGCCCTGCGTGGTGCTGACGCTGGTCACCGTCGCCACGTGGAGCCGCTACATGCGCGCCGCCATGCTGGAGGTGATCAACCAGGACTACATCCGCACCGCCCGCGCCAAGGGGCTCACCGGGCGCACCGTGCTGCTCCACCATGCCCTGCGCAACGCCCTGCTGCCGATGATCACCCTGGCCGGGCTGCAAGTGCCGACGCTGCTGGGCGGCGCGCTGGTGACGGAGACCGTGTTCACCTGGCCCGGCATGGGGCGGCTATTCCTCGACTCCATCGGCTATCGGGACTACCCCATGGTGATGGGGCTGCTGCTGTTCTCGGCCATCCTGGTGCTGCTCGGCAATTTGCTGGCGGACCTCCTATACGTGGTGGCCGACCCGCGGATCAGCCTGCGGTGAGCGCCACGGCCACCGGCGCATTGCCGCTTGCCACGGCGCAGCCGCGCTGGCGGGGGCTGCAGCGCTTTTTGCGCCACCGGCTGGCCACGTTCGGCGTGGCCGCCATCCTGTTGCTGGTGCTCGCCTGCATCGCCGGCCCCATGCTGCTGCCGTACGGCCCGCTCACCATCGACCTGCGGCATCGGTTTCAGCCGCCGCTGGCCGGCCCGCATTGGCTCGGCAGCGACCAGTTGGGGCGGGACCTGCTGGTGCGGCTGCTGTTGGCCGGCCGCATCTCGCTCACCGTAGGGTTTGCCGCCATGGGGATCAGCACGGCGGTGGGCGTGGTGGTCGGCATGCTCGCCGGCTTCTATGGGGGCGCCTTGGGCGCGGCGCTGATGCGCTTCGTGGACGCGGTGCTCTGCTTCCCCTCCATTTTCCTGCTGCTCACCCTGGCCGCCCTGGTCAGCCCCGGCGTGCTCACCATCACGCTGATCGTGGCGCTCACGTCCTGGATGGAAGTGGCCCGCGTGGTGGAAGGGCAGGTGCGCTCACTGCGCCACCGGGACTTTGCGGTGGCGGTGGAGGCGATCGGAGCACGCGATTCCTACCTCATGTTCACCGAGCTGCTGCCCAATATTGCGGCCCCCATCGTGGTGGCAGCGACGCTGAACGTGGCCCGCGCGATCCTGCTTGAGTCTTACGTGAGCTATCTTGGTTACGGGATTCAGCCGCCCACGCCGTCCTGGGGCAACATGCTGAACAACGCCCAGGAATACCTCGCCACCGCGCCCTGGCTGGCACTGCTGCCCGGTGCCGTCATCACCCTGGCCGTCACCGGGTTCAACTTCGCCGGCGACGGCCTGCGGGACGCGCTGGATCCGCGCCTCGACCTGCAGCGATGACCGCCCTGTTAGAGGTGAGCGACCTGTCCGTCCGGTTCCATGGCGAGGGCGGCGTGGTGGCGGCGGTGGAGGGCGTCTCGTTCGACCTGCAAGCCGGCGAAACCCTCGCCATCGTGGGCGAGTCCAGCTCGGGCAAGAGCGTCACCGCGCTGGCGCTGATGCGTCTGCTCGGCGGCCCGCCCGGCTGCCGCATCACCGGCCAGGCCGTGCTGGATGGGACGGGGGACCTGCTGGCGCTGCCCGAGGCGCGCATGCGCGACATTCGCGGCCGCGCCTTGGGGATGATCTTCCAGGAGCCGCTGACGTCGCTGAACCCGGTGCACCAGGTCGGCCGCCAGGTTGCCGAATCGCTGCTGCGGCACGAGCCAATCACGCCCCGCATCGCCCGCACCCGCGCCGTGGAGCTGTTGGAGCTGGTGGGCAT
>CAXTNN010000338.1:0-4131 GCA_964245545.1 uncultured Acetobacteraceae bacterium
GGCAGGTGGAGCTCCTTGGGAGACCAGTGAATCGGAGGGCGGCGCCATCGCGGAAGGGTTCGATGGCGAGTTGGACGCCGAGCGGCGGCTGCGCGATGACAGCCGCCGGGTCATCACCGGGCTGCAGCTCGATTTTGCCCAGCGTTACGGCGTGGCGTCGCTCAAAATCCGCCACCACGCGCAATTGGGCTACGTGATGGAGGTACCGGCGGCGGCGGCCGAGGCGTTGCGCCGCCATCCGGAGCTCAGCCTGCGCCAATCGATGGCCAATGCGGCGCGCTTCACCAACGCCGAGCTGGCCGAGCTGGACCGCCGGATTGCGGAAGCGGCCGAGCGCGCCGCCGCCCGCGAGGCCGCCATCCTCCAGCGGCTGACGGAGGAGGTGCTGGCGCAATCGGCGGCCCTGCGCGAGGCGGCCTCCGCCCTGGCCACGGTGGACGTGCTGCAATCCTGCGTCCAACTGGCCGAACCCGGCACCTGGTGCCGCCCGGCCGTGACCGAGGACTGCGCCTTCATGGTCTCGGCGGTGCGGCACCCCGTGGTGGAGCTGGCGCTGCCGACTGGCACCGCGTTCCAGCCCAATGACTGCGACCTGTCGCCCGCCCGGCGCGTGTTGCTGCTCACCGGGCCCAACATGGCGGGCAAGTCCACCTTTCTGCGGCAGAACGCCCTGCTGATGATCCTGGCGCAGGCGGGGCTGCCGGTGCCGGCGGCGCGGGCGCGCATCGGCGTGGCGGACCGGCTGTTCAGTCGCGTGGGGGCGGCCGACGACCTCGCCCGCGGCCGGTCCACCTTCATGACGGAAATGACCGAGACCGCCGCCATCCTCCACGGCGCCGGGCCGCGCAGCCTGGTGGTGGTGGACGAAATCGGCCGCGGCACGGCCACGCTGGACGGGCTGGCGATCGCCTGGGCGGTGCTGGAGGCGCTGCATTCGCACATTCGGTGCCGGACCCTGTTTGCCACCCATTTCCACGAGCTGGCGGGCCTGAGCCAGTCGCTGCCGCAGCTTTGCCCGCATGCGATGTTGGTGCGGGAGTGGAAAAACGAAATTGTGTTCCTGCACGAGGTCGGAGAAGGCGCGTCAGGACGGTCCTGGGGCGTTCATGTCGCCAAGCTGGCCGGCGTGCCAGCGCCCGTGGTGCGCCGGGCCGGCCAATTGCTGGCAGCGCTGGAGCGGGGATACGCGACAGGGCCGGATTTGCCGCTGTTTGCCGCCTTGCCTGTAACGAACGCGGCACCGGACCGGGTTGGGGCGGCGCTGGACGCAGTGGAGCCGGACCAACTCACCCCAAAAGAAGCGCTGGAGGCGCTCTACCATTTGAAAGCTATAAGGTTATCATCGGATGAATGCTGACGATCCTTCCGCTCCCGCCGACGCCTGACGAGGTGGCGACTGTCTTAACCGCGGCGTTGGCGGAGATTAAGCGGCCAGATGGAGGGGTGCCGCGCGACGAGGCGCTTGCGGTGTTTCGCCGCCATCTCACGCGCGTTCAGCACCACGTGCGCGAGGCGTTCGAGCACTACCAACTCTCTGGGTTGCAGAGTGCCCGGTTGCTGGCCGCGTTGATGGACGGACTCATCGCTGCCCTGCATGGCTACGCCCAGGAGGTGACGGGCGCGTTGCCGGACGACTCGGCGGTGGTGGCCACGGGCGGTTATGGCCGCGGCATGCTGGCGCCGTTCAGCGATATCGACCTGCTGTTCATCACTGGCGACGCCGCCGAAGCAACCACCCTCGCCGCGGTGGAGTTCAGCCTCTACCTGCTGTGGGATCTCGGGTTGAAAGTCGGCCACGCGACCCGTTCCGTCGATCAATGCATTGCCGACGCGGAGGCGGACGTGACCGTGCGCACGTCCATGATCGACGCGCGCCGGCTCGCCGGGTCGGAGCCGCTGTTCACCGAGTTCACCCGCCGCTTCCTGTTGGCCTGTGCCCAGCGCACGCCCGAGTTCATCACCGCCAAGCAGGCCGAGCGCGACCTGCGCCATCACCGCTATGGCGAGAGCCCGTTCCTGGTGGAACCCAACATCAAGGAGGGCCGCGGCGGGCTGCGGGACTTGCAGACCATGTATTGGATGTCCCGCTACGTGTTTGACGCGCGGGTGATGGGCGACCTGGTGGGCCCCGACAGCCCGGGCGGCGGCATCCTGATCGAGCGCGAGGCCAAGCACGCCCGGCGCTCGTGGGACTTCCTCTGGACGGTGCGCTTCCATCTCCATTACGTCGCAGGGCGGGCGGAGGAACGGCTGACCTTCGACATGCAACCCGTGGTGGGCGCCCGCATGGGCTACACGCGCCATGGCCGGCAGGACGGTGTCGAGCGCTTCATGCGCCACTATTTCCTCACCGCCCGCGAAGTGGTGCGCATCACCGCCGTGCTGGAGCCGGCTATCGTGCGCGCTGCGCTGGGGCCGCCCGCGTTGCAGGAAGAAACCGACGCCGCCCTGCTGGAGCAAGGCTTCGTGCTGGCGGACGGCAAGCTGCTGGCCTCCCCAGGCCGGGATTTCCGCGCCGAGCCGCTGCAGATGCTGCGCCTGCTGCAGGTGGCGCGCGACCGCGACCTGGCGTTGCATCCGCTGGCCATCCGCGCCTTGATCCGCCACGAGCGCCGCGCGTCCGAGCTGCGCGACGACCCGGCGGCCGGCGCCATCTTCCTCGACCTGCTTTCCTCCGGGCAGAATGCCGCCAAGTGGCTGCATGTGCTGAACCTGACCGGCTTCCTGGGCCGCTACATCCCCGACTGGGCGCGCATCGTCGGGCAGATGCAGTTTGACACCTACCACGTGTTCACCGTGGACGAGCATACGATCGAGGCGGTGCAGGTGCTGGACGGGCTCGGCTCGGGCTTGCTGCTGGACGTGGCACCGATTGCCTCCCACCTGATGGAAGACCTGCAATCGCGCCGGGCGCTCTACCTGGCGGCATTGCTGCACGACATCGCCAAGGGCCGCGGCGGCGACCATTCGGCGCTGGGGGCCGACTTGGCGCTCACCATCGGCCCGCAGCTCGGCCTCTCCGCTGAAGAGACCGAGATGACGTCTTGGCTGGTACTGCAGCACCTGCTGCTCAGCCAAACCGCCTTCCACCGCGATATCGACGACCCGAAGACCATCCTGGACGTGGTGGAAACGATCCAATCGCCGGAGCGGCTCAAGCTGCTGCTGGTGCTGACGGTGGCCGATATGCGGGCGGTATCGCCGCGGGTGTGGAACGGCTGGAAGGCGATGCTGCTGCGCGAGCTCTATTCCCGCACGGCGGAGGTGCTGGCCGGCGGCCTGGCCACCACCGAGCGGGACGTGCGGGTGAGCCGGGCCAAGGCAGCGGCGGCGGCGCTGATGCAAGGCTGGACGGCGGCGGAGCGGGACTACTTCCTCGGCCTGGGCTACCCGAGCTACTGGCTGGGCTTCGAGCCCGAGACGCATTTGCGCCACGCCCGGCTGATCCGCGAGGCGGAGGCGACGCAAACCAAGCTCACCGTGCAGGCCGACCCCCTGCCCGCCCGCGCGGTGACCGAGATCACCGTCTACGCCGCCGACCATGCGGGGCTGTTCAGCCAGATCGCCGGCGCGCTGGCGGTGGCGGGCGCCTCCATCGTGGACGCGCGCATCCACACCCTCACCAACGGCATGGCGCTGGATACGTTCTGGGTGCAGGATGCTGCCGGGGGGGTGTTCGACGCACCGCACCGGCTGGCCCGCATGTCGGTGTTGGTGGAGCAGGCGCTGTCGGGCCGGATCGCGTTGGAAAGCGAAATCCGCAAGGCAAGCGAGGCATTGCTCGGCCGGCGGATGCGCGCCATCCACGTGCCGCCGCGGGTGGTGGTGGACAACCGCGCCAGCCACAGCCACACCGTGATCGAGGTCAACGGTCGCGACCGCCCCGGACTGCTGCACGACGTGACGGCGGCGATCAGCGCGCAGGGGCTGCAGATCGGCTCGGCGCATGTCAGTACGTACGGAGTGCGGGCTGTGGACGTGTTCTATGTCAAGGACGTGTTCGGGCTAAAGGTCGAGAACGAACGCAAGCTGGCTGCCTTGCGCACGGCGCTGCTGCATGCGCTGGGCGGCCCGGATGCGCCGGCGGAGCACCCCGAGTTGGTCGCCGCCCGGCGCCGGCGGGCGAGTGCC
>CAXTNN010000339.1:0-4114 GCA_964245545.1 uncultured Acetobacteraceae bacterium
CGTGATCGCGGAAGGTGTCGTGGCCGCAGCGCGGGAGGTCTCGCTCGGCGTGCCTCTGGTCGTGCGGCTGGAGGGGACGAACGTGGCCTTGGGCAAGGAGATCATGGCCAAGTCCGGCCTGCCCATCATCTCCGCCGACAACCTGGCCGACGCCGCCGCCAAGGTGGTCCGCGCCGTGAAGGAAGCCGCATAATGGCCGTCCTGGTCGACGCCAACACCAAGGTCATTACCCAGGGCTTCACCGGCGCCCAGGGCACCTTCCACTCCGAGCAGGCCATCGCCTATGGCACCAAGGTGGTCGGCGGCGTCACCCCCGGCAAAGGCGGCAGCCTCCACCTCGACCTCCCCGTGTTCGACACCGTGGCCGAGGCCGTGCACGCCACCGGCGCCACCGCGTCAGCCATCTACGTCCCCCCGCCCTTCGCCGCCGACGCCATCCTCGAAGCCATCGATGCCGCCATCCCCCTGATCGTCTGCATCACCGAGGGCATCCCGGTGCAAGACATGGTCCGCGTCAAGCGCGCCCTCTCCGGCTCGGGCAGCCGCCTGATCGGCCCCAACTGCCCCGGCGTCATCACCCCCGAGGCCTGCAAGATCGGCATCATGCCGGGCCACATCCACCGCCGCGGCAAAGTCGGCATCGTCAGCCGCTCCGGCACCCTCACCTACGAGGCGGTGGCGCAAACCACCGCCGCTGGCCTGGGCCAGAGCACCTGCGTCGGCATTGGGGGCGACCCGGTGAAGGGCACCGATTTCATCGAGGTGCTGGAGATGTTCCTGGCCGACGATGAAACCGAAAGCATCATCATGATCGGCGAGATCGGCGGCGCCTCCGAGATCGACGCCGCCGAGTTCCTCGCCCGCGCCAAGAGCTCCAAGAAGGTGGTCGGCTTCATCGCCGGGTCCACCGCACCGCCCGGCCGCCGCATGGGCCATGCCGGTGCCGTGATCAGCGGCGGGCGTGACACCGCCGCCGCCAAGTTCGAGGCCATGCGCATCGCCGGCATCCACGTCGCCGAAAGCCCCTCCGCCCTCGGCAGCACCATGGTCAAGGCGTTGAACGGCTAGGGTGGCGCTCACAGCCCGTAGGGTGGGCTTCAGCCCACCCTCTGGCCCGCGTTATGCACCCAACACGCATCTGATGCTATGTGACTGCTGCTAGCCCCCACCCTCCCCATGTGGTGTGGGCTCGGCTGAGAGAAGGAGTGTGGCAATGGCTGGCGTCGACATCCTCGCAACCGCATTCAGCGGCGCCAACGCCGCGTTCATCGCCGACCTTTACGCCCGCTGGGCCGAACGCCCCGGCAGCGTCGATGCCAGCTTTGCCGAGCTGTTTGAAGCGCTCAACGACGAAGCCCGCTCCGTGCTCACCGACGCCACCGGCGCCTCCTGGGCGCCCCGCCGCTTCGACATCGGCGAGCCCGAGCCGGCCAAACCCGCCGCCGCCAAGGGCAAAGGCGCCAAGCCCGAACCCGCCGCCGCCGTCACCCTCGACAACCCGCAAGTCCGCGCCGCCACGCTCGACAGCCTGCGCGCCTTGATGATGATCCGCGTCTACCGCGTCCGCGGCCATCTCGAAGCCCAGCTCGACCCGCTCGGCATGACCAAGCCCAAGCCCCACCCTGAATTGGACCCGGCCACCTACGGCTTCACCGAAGCCGACATGGACCGCCCCATCTTTATCGACAACGTGCTCGGCCGCGACGTCGCCACCCCGCGCGAAATCCTCGCCACCCTGCGCCAAACCTACTGCGGCCCCATCGGCGTCGAATACATGCACATCCAGGACCCGGTGCAGAAAGACTGGCTGCAGCGCCGCATCGAGGGCGCCAAATGGGCCCAGGCCTTCGACGTCCCGGCCAAGAAGACCATCCTGCGCCAGCTCACCGAGGCCGAGGGCTTCGAAACCTTTTGCCAAAAGAAGTTCGTCGGCACCAAGCGCTTCGGCCTGGAGGGCGGCGAAGTCACCATCCCCGCCCTGCACGCCATGATCGAAACCGCCGCCCGCGCCGGCGTGGTCGAAGTGGTGATCGGCATGCCCCATCGCGGCCGCCTCAACACCTTGGTCAACGTGGTGCGCAAGCCCTTCACCGCCCTGTTCAGCGAGTTCGGCGGCGCCAGCCCCAAGCCCGACGACGTGCAGGGCTCCGGCGACGTGAAATACCACCTCGGCACCAGCAGCGACATCGAAGCCGCCGGCCACCCCGGCCACATCTCGCTGCAGCCCAACCCCTCCCACCTCGAAGCGGTCGACCCGGTGGTGGTGGGCAAGGTCCGCGCCCGCCAGGACGCCTCGGGCGACACCGAGGGCCGTCACAGCATCATGGGCATCGTCATGCACGGCGACGCCGCCTTTGCCGGCCAAGGCCTGGTCTACGAAACCCTCGCCATGAGCAAGCTGATCGGCTACCGCACCGGCGGCACCATCCACCTGGTGGTGAACAACCAGATCGGCTTCACCACCGTCCCCGCCCACGCCTATTCCGGCCTTTATTGCACCGACGTCGCCAAGTCGATCCAGGCCCCCATCCTGCACGTGAACGGCGACAATCCCGAGGCGGTGATCTTCTGCGCCCGCCTCGCCGCCGAGTTCCGCCAGGAGTTCGCCACCGACTTCGTGCTCGACGTGGTGTGCTACCGACGCCACGGCCACAACGAGACCGACGAGCCCGCCTTCACCCAGCCGCTGATGTACCGAGCCATCCGCGACCAGAAGACCACCCGCACCCTCTATGCCGAGGCGCTGGCCCGCGAAGGCTCCGTGACCGCCGCCGAATCGCAGGCGATCTGGGACGGCTTCAACGCCGAGCTGGAGCAAAGCTTCAAGGCGGCGCAGGGCTACAAGCCCAACAAGGCGGACTGGCTGGAAGGCCACTGGGCCGGCCTCAAGCAGGCCGACAGCGAGGACGTGCGCGCCGAGGAGGCCACCGCCCTCAGCCCCGAGGCCCTGCAGGACATCGGCACCGCCCTTTCCCGCGTGCCGGAAGGCTTCAATGCCAACCCCAAGATCCTCCGCCAGCTCGAAGCCAAGCGCGCCATGTTCGACAGCGGCGAGGGCATCGACTGGGCCACCGGCGAGGCCATCGCCTTTGGCGGCCTGCTGCTGGACGGCAACCGCGTCCGCCTGTCCGGCGAGGACTGCCAGCGCGGCACCTTCAGCCAGCGCCATGCCGTGCTGATCGACCAGACCGACGCGCGCGAATACGTCCCCCTCAACAACATCCGCCCCGGCCAGGCGCAGATCGAGATCTTCAACTCCCTGCTCTCCGAACAGGGCGTGCTCGGCTTCGAATACGGCTACACCCTGGCCGACCCCACCACCCTGGTGCTGTGGGAGGCCCAGTTCGGGGACTTCGCCAACGGCGCCCAAGTGATCATCGACCAGTTCCTGGCCAGCGGCGAAACCAAGTGGCTGCGCATGTCCGGCCTCACCTTGCTGCTGCCGCACGGCTACGAGGGCCAAGGCCCGGAGCACTCCTCCGCCCGCCTCGAGCGCTACCTCCAGCTCTGCGCCGAGCTCAACATGACGGTGGCCAACCTCACCACCCCCGCCAACTACTTCCACGCCCTGCGCCGCCAACTGAAGCGCAACTTCCGCAAGCCGCTGGTGCTGATGACGCCCAAGAGCCTGCTGCGCCACAAGCTCGCCGTCTCCCCGCTGGCCGAGTTCGGCGGCGACTCGCACTTCCTGCCCGTCATCCCCGAAACCGACCCGATCGGCGCGGCGGACTCCGTCGAGCGCGTCGTGCTCTGCAGCGGCAAGGTGTACTACGACCTGCTCGCCGAGCGCCGCGCCAAGGGCGTGCAGGACGTCGCCATCGTTCGCCTGGAGCAAATCTATCCGTTCCCCGCCAAGCAGCTCACCGCCGCCCTCAACACCTACCCCAATGCCGAGGTGGTGTGGTGCCAGGAAGAGCCGGAGAACATGGGCGCCTGGAGCTTCGTCGACCGCAAGATCGAGCGCACCCTGGGCGACGCCAAGCACCGCTGCGCCCGCCCCAGCTATGTCGGCCGCGACGCCGCCGCCAGCCCCGCCACCGGCCTGGCCAAGGTCCCCGCCGCCCAGCAAGCCGACCTGGTCGCCCGCGCCCTCATGCTCAGCTAACCTCCCCCA
>CAXTNN010000340.1:0-4109 GCA_964245545.1 uncultured Acetobacteraceae bacterium
GATCATGGACGCACGGCAGCTCTCCCGCACCGAGATCGTCATCTCCGGCATGGTGGTGATCGTGCTGCTCGGCTTCCTTTCCGACCTCGCCATCCTCAGCCTCGGGCGGCGCTTGCTGCGCTGGAGCTCCCAGCATGGCTGACGCGCTGCTGCATATCACGGGCCTGGGCAAGCGCTTCGGCGCCACCGAGGCGTTGCGCGGGGCCGAGCTCGCCGTGGCGCGGGGCGAGTTCATCTGCCTGCTCGGCGCCTCCGGCTGCGGCAAGTCGACCCTGCTGCGCATCGTCGCCGGGTTCGAGCCGCCAAGCGTGGGCCGCGTTTTGCTGGGTGGCCGCGCCGTGACGGGGCCGGGGCCGGACCGGGGCATGGTGTTCCAGGATTACGGGCTGTTCCCCTGGCTTTCGGTGCGCGACAATGTGGGCTTCGGCCCCAAGGCCCGCGGCCTGCCCCGCGCGCAGGTGGCAGCCGTGACGGAGAGGTTCGTCGCCACCGTGGGGCTCACCCGCTTCGCCGACGCCTACCCGCACCAGCTTTCCGGCGGCATGAAACAACGGGTGGCGATCGCGCGGGTATTGGCCAACGACGCGCAGATCATGCTGATGGACGAGCCGTTCGGCGCGCTGGACGCCATGACGCGCGAGCGCCTGCAAGACGAGCTGCTCGCCATCTGGGCCGCCCGCCAGCTCACCGTGCTGTTCGTCACCCATGCCATCGAGGAGGCCATCCTGCTAGCCGACCGGGTGATCGTGATGTCGCCGGGGCCCGGGCGGATCGTGGCCGATGAGCGGGTGAACCTGCCGCGGCCGCGCGACGTTGCCTCCCCCGAGTTCAACACCGTGCGCCGCCGCCTGGGGGCGCTGGTTCACTCCGAGCATAGCAGGGCCGCCGCATGACCGATTGGGGAACGATGAGCCGGGCCGAACGCGATGCGGCCTACAACAACAGCGCCGCCGTGCCCAACAGCGTGGAGCTGAACGCCGCCCGCGTCGCCGCCTCGGCCGAGTTCCGCGCCGCCACGCCGGGCTCGCTGGACGTGCCGTATGGCGCCGCACCCCGGCAAAAATGGGACATCTTCCCCGCCGCCGACCCGGCCGCTCCATGCTTCGTGTTCATCCATGGCGGTTATTGGCAGCGCGGCGCCCGCGAGGAGAACAGCATCCTGGGTGCCGGGCTGCACGCGCGCGGGTGGTCGGTGGCGCTGCCGGGCTACACGCTGACGCCGGACGCCAGCATGGGGCAGATCGTGGACGAGATCACCGCGGCATTGGACTGGTTTGCCGCCCACAGCGCCGAGCATGGCGTGACGGGACCAGTGCTGGTCTCCGGCTGGTCGGCGGGCGGACACCTTGCCGCCATGGCGCTGAAGCACCCGCGCGTGTCCGCGGGGCTGGCCGTGTCTGGGGTTTACGAGCTGGGACCGATCCGCGACACCTACCTCAACGAGGCCTGCCGCCTCACTGACGAGGAGATTGTCCACCTGTCCCCGCTGCGCCTGCCCCTCGTGCCGAAGCCGCTGGCGATCGCCTACGGGTCGGCCGAGCTGCCGCCGCTGGTGAGCGACAGCCGCGCCCTGCACGCCATGCGCTCCGCCGCGCATCTGCCCGGCGCGCTGGTGCCCGGGCCGGGGCTTGACCACTTCACCATTGTGGAACAACTGCGTCAGCCGGACGGCCTGCTGGTGCGGGCGGCGGTGGAGGTGCTGCGTTGATGGAGACGATGCCCACCGCCGCACCCGAGCAGGTCGGGCTTGCCCCCGAGCGCCTCGTCCGCGTCAGCGCCTGGGCAGACCGCCAGGTTACGTCCGGCAAGCTGCCCGGCGTCACCGTCTGGATCGCGCGGCGCGGCCGGGTCGCCTACCGTTACACCACCGGGATGGCCAGCCGCGAGGCGGGGCAGGCGATGGCGCCCGAGACCATCGTGCGCATCTACTCCATGACCAAGCCGCTGACGTCGGTGGCGGTGATGATGCTCTTTGAGGAAGGGCATTTTCAGCTTGACGACCCGGTCTGCCAATTCATTCCCGCCTTCACCAGCATGCGCGTGGCGGCGGGGGGCCAGCGGGGCAAGATCGACACCGTGCCCGCCGCGCGGCCGATCACCATCCGCGACCTGCTGACCCACACCTCCGGCCTCACCTACGGATTTATGCAGTCAACTTTGGTGGACGCGCTGTATCGGGATGAGGGGATCGACTTCCAGACTGCCGAATGCACGTTGGGCGAGCTGGTGGAACGCGCCGCCGCCCTGCCGCTGCTGGCTCAGCCTGGCACGCAATGGAACTACAGCATTGCCACGGACGTGCTCGGCCATTTGGTCGCCGTGGTCTCGGGCCAGCCATTCGGCGAGTTCCTGCAGCAGCGGGTGATCGAGCCGCTCGGCATGATGGATACCAGCTTCTACGTTCCGGCGCAGAAACACGAGCGGTTCGCCGCCAACTACGCCCGCTCCGCCGCTGGCGGCCTGCAGTTGCTCGACGACCCGGCGACCAGCCGTTACCTCGCCCCGCGCGCGATCGACTCGGGTGGCGGCGGGTTGGTCTCGACTGCGGCGGACTACATGCGGTTCTGCCAATTCCTGCTGAACCGGGGCGAGCTGGACGGCACCCGCCTGCTCGGCCGCAAGACGGTGGCGCTGATGACCGCCAACCACCTGAACGGCGACATGGCCGCCATGGGGATGCCGCGCTTCAGCGAGAGTTCCTATGAGGGCGTGGGCTTTGGCCTCGGGTTTTCCGTCACGCTGGACCCGGCCCGCGCCCAGGTCACCGGCACGCCGGGCGAGTATGCTTGGGGCGGCGCCGCCAGCACCGCTTTCTGGATCGACCCGGTGGAGGACATGGCGGTGGTGCTGCTGACCCAACTCACCCCCTCCTCCACCTACCCGATCCGCCGCGAGTTGCGCGTGCTGAGCTATGCCGCGCTGGTGGATTAAAGCCGGGTTCCGGCCGAAAGCTTAGAGGGCGGGCCTGCGCCATCGCCTGAGCGCGTCCTGCAACGACCGGGCAAGATCCAGTTTCTCCGCCTCGCCCAAGCTTGCCGCCACCTCCTCGCGCTTGCCATGCGAGCACAGGAACAGGCCTGGCACCCGGCCGGGCCGCTCTTCCAACTCCACCCGCAGCCAGCCGGGCGCCACCTGCCGCTCGCTGCGGGCTCCGGCCACGTCCGTGCGGATGATGCGCAGGGCGGATTGGGTCAGCATCAGCACTTCGTTCGCCCGCGCCGCCCGATTGTGGTGGCACAGCAGCAACAAGGCGGTGGTGACCTCCACCCCATTGAACCCAGCGATGGGCCACGCTCCTAACCACCAGAACACCGTCGTGCTGCAGATAGAGAGGCCGCAAATGGCGCCGATCAGCCGCCGCAGGCCGCGCCGCGACAGGCTGCGATGCGGCACGATAATGGCCTCGAAAAAGCAGGGTTCAGCCTCCATGGCGGCAGACATAAGCCCCGCCGGGCGCTTGTCACTCCCCGCCAATCCGCGGCAAGCAGGTGGCATGCCCGCCTCTCCCAAACCCCGCACCAAAGCCCCCGCCAAGCCGCGCAAGACACCGCGCATGAAAGCGGACGCGATCCGCCCGTTCCTGGCCGCACTTGAGGCCGCCAATCCCGATGCCAAAAGCGAGCTGGCCTACACCGACCCGTTCACCTTGCTGGTCTCCGTCGTGCTTTCGGCCCAGACCACCGACGCTGCCGTCAACCGCGCGACCCCCGCCTTGTTTGCCGCCGCTCCTAGTCCAGCCGCGATGGCGGCGCTGGGGGCGGACGGCATCGCGCCCTTCATCCGCTCGATCGGCCTTTGGCAGGGCAAGGCACGCAACGTGGCCGCGCTCAGCCGGTTGTTGGTGGAGCGCCACGGCGGCGAAGTCCCGCCGGTGCGGGATGCGTTGGAGGCCCTGCCAGGCGTCGGGCGCAAGACCGCCAACGTAGTGCTGAACGTGGCATTCGGAGAAAGCGCCATGGCCGTTGACACCCACGTGTTCCGCCTGGGCAACCGCACTGGCATCGCGCCGGGCAAGACGGTGCGCGAGGTGGAGGACGCGCTGGTGCAGCGTATCCCGCCCGACCTGCTGCGGTCGGCGCATCACTGGCTGATTCTGCATGGCCGCTACG
>CAXTNN010000341.1:0-1973 GCA_964245545.1 uncultured Acetobacteraceae bacterium
GCCCCGCACCGTGCCGATGATCAGCGCGCTGGGCGACGGGCTGGTGATCAGCTAGGTGGAGCAGGGGATCTGGGGCCCGGACGTGAGGAGCTTCCCGCAACTGATCCCGCGCGGCAGCGTGCAGGTGGGCGGGCTGGCCATCCCGCTGCAGCCGCTGGCCATCCTGGGGGCGGCGCTGGTGCTGGTCGCTATTGGCTCGGCCGCCCTCGAATGGACCCGGTGGGGCCGCGCCACCCGATGCGTGTGCCAGGACATGACGGCGGCGGAGTTGATGGGCATTCCGGTCAACCGGCTGGTCCCCGCGATCTACGCCGTTGGCGGTCTGATTGGGGTGGCCGGCTGCACCCTGTTCGCCATGTATTTCAATGCCGTGTGGGTCCAAATGGGCCAACTCGCGACCACCAAGGCATGGGCGGCGGCCATGCTCGGCGGGGTTGGCAACTTCTACGGGGCATTTGCCGGCGGCCTGCTGCTCGGCGTGGCGGAGGCGCTCGCCGTGGTCGCCTTCGGGTCGTTGTTCAAGGACGGCGCCAGCCTGGCGATCATTGTCGCCGTGCTGTTGCTGCGGCCCAACGGCCTGTTCGGCACGCCCGCGGTCGCACGGTCTTAGATTGCGGAGCGCGCTGGCCCTGCTGCTCACGGCGGCGGTGATCGTCGCCGTGCCGCACGCGCTCACCAGCCGCTATTGGCTGCATGTCGCCAATTTGTCGCTGATCTACGTGCCGCTCGCGATCGGCGCCAACGTCATCACCGGCTATTGCGGCATGGTGTCGATCGGGCAGGCGGCGTTCTTCGGCATCGGCGCCTACACGTCGGCGCTGCTGACCATGCGGCTGGGCACGCCGTGGCCGCTGGCCTTCGCCGCGTCGGGGGCGGCGGCGGGCGCGGCCGGGACGGTGCTGGCGCTGCCCTGCCTACGCGTGCGCAGCGACTTCCTCAGCCTGATTACCATCGCCTTCAACCAGATGTTCCTGGTGGTCGCCAACGCCTGGTATGGCCTGACACGCGGCCCGATGGGGCTGCCGCGGGTGCCCAGCATATCCATTGGAGGTTGGACGGCGCGCACGGAGGCGGACATCTTCACCGTCGCGGCCACCGTGGCTGCGCTCTGCGCCTGGGCGGCAATCCGCTTGGCGGCCAGCCCGGTCGGCCGGAGCTGGGAGATGATCCGCGACGACGAGGTGGCCGCCCGCGCGCTGGGCGTGAACGTGGTGCGGGGCAAGGTGGCGGCCTTCGCAGTCGGCTGCACGCTCGCCGGGTTCGCCGGCAGCCTGCTCGCCCACTCATCACGCCTGGTGGTGCCGGACGCCTTTCTGCTCGACGAAAGCCTGATCATCATGCAGATGGCCATCCTCGGTGGCCTGGCCAGCGTGCCGGGGTCGGTGCTGGGCGCGTTCCTGATGATGGGGCTGCCGGAAGCGCTGCGCTCCAGCAATCCCTGGCTGCTGACCTATCGGCCCGGCATTTTCGGCGCGCTGCTAGTGGCCTGCATGATCTGGCGCCCGCAAGGCTTGCTGGGCGCCCGGCGTGCCACGCCGCCGGTGCTGCGCAGCGCGGGCGAGGCCGTGCGCCGGGCGCTCCGGCTCGCACCGGGGCACTCCACGCCGGGCTCCTGGAAGCGAGAGCCGTGTCGCGCCACTTCGGCGGCGTGGCGGCGCTGGACGGCGTCAGCCTGGGGGTGCGCGAGGGCGAGGTGCTCGGCATCATGGGGCCGAACGGCAGCGGCAAGACCACGCTGTTCAACGTGCTCACCGGCTTGCAGGAACCCAACCAGGGGCGCATCATCGTCGACGGCAAGGACGTGACCGGCTCCCGGCCGAACCACTTCGCCAAGCTCGGCCAGGCCGCCGACGACGCCAAGCTCGACGCCATGGTGGAGGGTCCGTGGGGCAAGATCCCCGGCCGTTTCGCCGTGACCGGTTATATCCAGGAGGTCCTGGCCCACGGCTGGGACCTGGCCCGGGCCACCGGCC
>CAXTNN010000341.1:1983-4092 GCA_964245545.1 uncultured Acetobacteraceae bacterium
CCAGATCGTCTCGCGCAACTACGCCGAGCAGCAGATCGACGGCCGCTCCGCCCACGGCCGCGCGCCGCACCGGATCGCGCGCATGGGCATCGCGCGCACCTTCCAGAACCTGCGGCTGTTCCCCGGCATGACCACGACGGAGAACGTGCTGTGCGGCGCCCATGCGCGGGAGGACGTGTCGGTGCTGGGCAACCTGCTGCCCCGGCCCGGGCGCGCCGCCGCCGCCGCCGCCGAACGCCGCCGCGCGGAGGCGTTGCTGGGGGAGGTTGGACTGGGAGACCGGATTGGCGTTTACGCCTCCGCCCTGTCCTATGGCCAGACCAAGCGCCTGGAACTGGCCCGGGCGCTCAACACTCAACCTCGGGTGCTGCTGCTGGACGAGCCGACTGCGGGTATGAACGACGCCCAGGCTGCCGTGCTGCTCGGCTTGGTGCGCCGGCTGCAGCGCGCCCGTGGGCTGACGCTGGTGGTGATCGAGCACAATGTGCCCGCCTTGGTCTGGCTCGCCGACCGGATCGCCGTGCTGGACAGCGGGCGGGTGCTGGTGGACACGGCGCCGGAGCGGGCCGCTTCCGACCCGCGGGTGATCGAGGCCTATCTCGGCCGGGACGCGGCCTCCGCCGTGGCGCCGGCATGACGGCGCTGCTGCAGGTGGCCGGGCTGGACGCGGGCTACGGCCGCCGCACCGTGCTGCACCGGCTGTCCGTCCGTCTCCAGGCTGGCGAGGCCATCGCGCTGATCGGCCATAACGGCACCGGCAAGAGCACCCTGCTGCGCTGCATCTCCGGTCAGCTCGCGCCTTCGGGTGGCACCATTCTGCTGGATGGCGCGCCGATCGGCGGCTTGTCCCCCGACCGGATCGTGCGGCTGGGCGTGGTGCAGGTGCCGGCGGGGCGCCGGGTGTTCCCGCGGCTGTCGGTGCGCGAGAACCTGGAGGCCGGCGCCTTCACCCGGCGCGGCGACCGGACCGGCATCGCCGCCTCGATGGCTGAGTTGATGCAGCGCTTCCCCGTGCTCGGCAGCAAGCAGCGGATGCACGCCGGGCTGCTCAGCGGCGGGGAGCAGCAATTGCTGGCGATCGCACGCGGCCTGATGGCCCGCCCGCGCGTGCTGATGGTGGACGAGCCCTCGCTGGGCCTGTCGCCCGTCATGGTGGACCACGTGTTCGACGCGCTGGGCGCGCTGGTGCAGGGCGGCATGGCGCTGGTACTGGCGGAGCAGAACGTGCGCAAGGCGCTGCAGGTGACGCACCGCGCCTACGTGCTGGCGCAGGGCCGGGTCTCCGCCGAGGGCGCCAGCGCCGGCCTGCTGGACGACGCGCATGTAAGGGAATCCTATTTGGGGCTCGGTCAGGCGGCGGCATTTGGCGCGCTGGTGGACGCGGCCGAGGCGTCATAGCCCTCGGGCGATGGTGTGGCCTTCCAGGATGGCGGCCTCGACGTCGCGCGGAGTGTAGCAGTCGCCGGCCTGGTGCAGCTCGATCCCGCGACCCGCCAGGGCGTGGAACAGGCTGTCCTCCGCCTCGCCGGGCCCCGCCACCACCACGCCGTCGAAGCCGAGCAGCGTTCCGGCCTCGCGGGTGAAGCTGTGCCGGGTCGCAATGCCGCCGGGCAGGAAGCCGGTGGTCTGCAGATGGGGAATGAAGGTCACGCCGAGCGGCAGCAGGACGCGGTAGAGATGGGCGTAGGTCTGCGATTCCAGCTTGGCGCCGACGAAGGCCGCCGCGGTGACCACCGTGACCTGGTGCCCGGCGGCCGCCAGGGATACCGCCGCCGTCAGCGCCGGATGGCGGTCGAGCAGGTCCACCACCAGCACCCGTTTGCCCGGCTGGAACCGGCCAAGCAGCCAGTCGTCCACGGTGGCCAGACCGGGCATGGGATGGGGCAACACGGCGCGGGCGCTGGTGGCGAGCACGGCCGCGTCCGGCGCCATCGCCTCGATCATCGCCGCCGTGGCCGTGGTCCCGAAGCGGAACACGGCGCCGTGCTCGGCCGCCACCGCCGCTTTGTGGTCGATCAGCTCCTGCCAGGCCTCGCGCCCCGGGACCTGGGCGGCAAGAGCGAGCCGGCCGCCGGGCCGGTCGCCGCGTTCCAGCACCGTCACCTGATG
>CAXTNN010000342.1:0-4081 GCA_964245545.1 uncultured Acetobacteraceae bacterium
GTCGTCGATGCGCTTCGGTTCGCCGAAATTTACCCCGCCGGTCAGCTCGCGCACCACGTCCTGCCATTCGGGCTGGGCGCGGTAGTCGATGCCGTCGGAGGCGCCGAGCGCGCGGGCGCGGGCGAGCTTGTCCGCGCTTGAGGAGGTGATGATGGTGCGGGCGCCTGCGGCGCGGGCGAATTGCAGCGCGAAGATCGAGACGCCGCCGGTGCCGAGCAGCAGCACCGTGTCGCCGGGCCGCAGCGGCTTGCCGCCGTAGAGCGCGTTCCAGGCGGTGACGGCGGCGCAGGGCAGCGTCGCCGCCTCCTCGTAAGACAGATGCGGCGGGACCATCACCAGGTCCTCCTGGTCCACCACCACGTGCTCGGCCAAAATCCCGTCGATGCCGCCGCCCAGCGAGCGCTGGCGTGACTCGGGGACCACCTCGCCGCCGAGCCAGCCCTGCATGAAGGTGGGGCAGACGCGGTCTCCCGGTTTGGCCCGGCGCACATCCGCGCCCACCGCCACCACCTCGCCGGCGCCATCTGACAGCGGCACCAGGTTCGGCGGTGTGCCGCCAGCGCCGTAACGGCCGGTGGCCACCATCAGGTCACGGTAGTTGAGCGACCAGGCATGCATCCGCACCAGCACTTGGCCGCGCTGCGGCGCCGGGGTGGCGGCCTCGGCGAGCGTCAGGTCATCAAGGCTGCCGGCCTTCGGCAGACGGTAGAGGCGCATGGGCAGTCTCCTCGGTTTGCGGGAAAGGTTACTCCAGCAAATCCGGCTCCTCGGTCACAATGCGGTCCCATAGCGGGAGGAAACTCAGCCAGGCGCCCACCTCGGCGCGGGCGCGGACTTCCTCCGTCTTGAGCGGCGTGGGCGGGACGATGGGGGTGCCGGCAGCTTCGGCGACCAGTTGGCTGTGCGCGGCGTCGTCAAACGCGATGAAGCGCCAGGCGGCGGCCTCCACCGTGTCGCCCACTGTCCAATGGCCGTGGTTTTGCCAGATCAGCACGCTGCGATCGCCCAGGGCCGCCACCGCCTGCTGCGCCACCGCCGGGCGGCCCGCGGCGGGGCTGAGGCCCTCGGGGCGGCGCGGCTCGAACACCATTTGGTCGTCGTGGAACAGGGCGGCGTCGGCGGTGATCGGGTCGACCGGGCGGCACAGCGCCGACCAGGTCTTGGCGTGGAAGGCATGGGCGTGGGCGATGCCCACCACGCTCGGCCGGGCCGCCTGGATCTGGTCGTGATAGGGCACGCCGGAGAGGTTCACCATGCCCGCCCCCTCCACCACGGCACCGTTCGGCGCCACCAGCAACAGGTCGGAGGCGCGGATGTCGGCGAACGCCATGCCCAGCGGGTTGATCCAGAAATGGTCGGTGCGGATCGGGTCGCGGGCGCTGAAATGGCCGGCCAGCCCGGCCTCGTAGCCCCGGCGCGCGAACAGGCGGAAGGCGGCGGCGAGGCGCTGCTTGCGGTGCAGGCGCTCGGCCGTGAGCGGCAGCAAAGGTGCGGGCAGTTCCCAAACCGGCTGGTTGTCGCGCCGGGCAACGGCTTCGATTGCCGGGCGGCGCCGTCCATCACTGCGGCTCGGCATGGGGACGAGGGTCATGGGTTGCTCCTTGGAAGCGAGGTGAAGCGGTTGGCGGGCCGGGACAGGCCGAGATGGCCGCGCAGGGTGGATGCTCCATACTCCGTGCGGAACACCCCGCGGCGCTGCAGTTCGGGCACCACGGCGGCGACGAAGTCGGCCACGCAGCGCTCCAGATGCGGGAACATGATCATGAAGCCGTCCGCGGCGCCCGCCTCGGCCCACGCCACCATGTCGTCGGCAATGGTCTGCGGCGTGCCGACCAGCACCCGGTGACCGCCGGCGACCAGCTTGCGGCCGAGCTGGCGAATGGTCGGGTTCTCGCGCCGGATCAGGTCCAGCACCAGCGTCTGTCGGCTCTTGTGGCTGTTGGTCTCGGGGATGGCGGCCGGCAGCGGCACCGGGCCGTCCAGCGGATGCGCTGAAAGGTCCACGCCGATGTTGATGAAGGCGGAAATGGCCTTCAACCGCGGCCCGGGATGTTCCAGCTCGTAGAACCGATCGAACTTGGCCTGCGCCTCCGCCATCGTGCCTCCCACCACCACCGACACGCCGGGCAGGATGCGGAACTGGTCGCGGCTGCGGCCGTGGCGGGCGGCGCGAGCGGTGATGTCGGCCACGAAGGCGCGGCCCTCCTCCACCGTCTGCGCGGCGGTGAAGATCATCTCGCCGGTGCGCGACGCCAGCTCCCGCCCCGCTTCGGACGCGCCGGCTTGCGCCACCACGGGCTGGCCCTGCGGCGAGCGGGGTGCGTTCAGGGGGCCCTGAACCGCGAAGTGCGCCCCCTTATGGTGGAGCAGGTGCATGCGTTCGGCGTCAAACCAGCGGCCGCTCGCCTTGTCGCGGAGGGCGGCGTCGTCATCCCAACTGTCCCACAGCCCGGTGATGACGTCGTAGAACTCCTCGGCCCGGGCATAGCGTTCGGCGTGCCGCACGTGGTCGTCGCGGTTGTAGTTCTCGCCGCCGCCGAGCGAGGTCACCATGTTCCAACCGGCCCGACCGCCGCTGATGGCGTCCAGCGAGGCGAAGCGCCGGGCCAGGGTGTAGGGCTCGTTGTAGGTGGTGCTGGCGGTGGCGGTAAGGCCGAGCCGATCCGTCACCACGGCCAACGCCGGCAGCAGGGTCAGCGGGTCCCAGCGCTGGGCACCGGTGTTGCGCTCGAGCAGGTCGGGTTCGAGTTCGCGGATGCCGACCGAGTCGTTCATGAACAGGGTGTCGAAGCAGCCGGCCTCCAGCGTTTGGGCGATGCGGGCGTACAGGGCGAAGCTCAGCGTGCCGGTCGTGTCCGAGTCCGGCAGGCGCCAGGTGGTGCCGGTGGCGCCATTGCCAGGCACGAAAGCGCCGAGGTGAAGCTGCTTTGCCATCGCAAATGCCCTGACTAACGACGGAAATGGCAGGCGACCGGGTGCCCAGCCTCGCCCGTCTCCAGCGCCGGGGCCTCCACCGTGCAGCGCGGCTGCGCCAGCGGGCAGCGGGGATGGAAGTGACAGCCAGAGGGCGGATGCATCGGGTTCGGTACGTCCCCGCCCAATCCGACCCGGCGCCGCTGCACCGCCGGGTCGGGGATCGGCACGGAGGCGAGCAGCGCCATCGTATAAGGATGGCGCGGATCGTCGTACAGCGCGCGGGCGCTGGCGATCTCCACCACGCGGCCGAGATACATCACTGCCACCCGGTCGCTGATATGCTCCACCACCGATAGGTCGTGGGCGATGAACAGGTAGGACAGGCCTAACTGCTCCTGCAGGTCCTGCAGCAGGTTGATCACCTGCGCCTGCACCGACACGTCGAGCGCCGACACCGGCTCGTCGCACACGATCAGCTTGGGGCGCACGGCGAGCGCGCGGGCGATGCCGATGCGCTGGCGCTGGCCGCCGGAGAACTCGTGCGGGAAGCGGTGGCGCTGTTCGGCGCGCAGCCCCACGGTTTCCAAAAGCCGCACCACCTCGTCGTCGATGGCACGGCGGCCGCGGGCCAGGCCGTGGATGACGAGCGCCTCGCCGACGATGCTGCGCACGGTGTGGCGCGGGTTGAGCGAGGCGAACGGGTCCTGGAAAATGATCTGCAGGTCCCGCCGCAGCGCGCGCAAGCTCCCGCCTTCGAGCTGCGTCACGTCGCGGCCGGCAAACCAGATCTCGCCCGCGCTGGATGGGATCAGCCGGGTGATGCAGCGCCCGGTGGTGGACTTGCCGCAGCCCGACTCGCCCACCAGGCCCAGCGTCTCGCCGGGCGCGATGTCGAAGCTGACGCCATTGACCGCGTAGACCCGCTCCGTTTCGCGCGCCAGCACGCCGGTTTTCAGCCCGTAATACTTGGTCAGCCCGCGCACCGAGAGCAGCGGTTCGGCCGCCGCCTCGCTCATGGCGCGGTGAGCTCGGTGCGGATGCAGGCGGCTTGGTGCCCGGGGCCGACGGCGACCATCGCCGGGTCTTCGGCGCGGCAGGCGGGGGCGGCGAGCGGGCAGCGGTCGGCAAAGCGGCAGCCCGGGGGCAGGCCGATCAGGCTCGGCAC
>CAXTNN010000343.1:0-259 GCA_964245545.1 uncultured Acetobacteraceae bacterium
AACCCTGATCGGCAAACGCCACATCGACCGACCCCTCGGTGACCGCCTGCACGGTTTTGAGCAGGCCTTCCACCTGGGTGCGCTCATCGATGTTGGCGGGCGTGACCGGTAACGCCAACAGGTTGCCCAGGATATCGACTGCCATGTGCAGTTTGGTGCCTTTCTTGCGCTTGGCCCCGTCATAGCCGCCTCGGGTGCCGCTTTCAGGCGATGACCGCAGCGTGCGGCTGTCCACAATGACCGCACTGGGTCGATCGGC
>CAXTNN010000343.1:269-4080 GCA_964245545.1 uncultured Acetobacteraceae bacterium
GTATGGCGCGCCGCGCCGCTGAGGAGTTGCCGGAAGACCTGGCCGTTGGGGACCACGAGGACGCGGTGACCAGCGCGTCAGTTCTCGCCCGCCTGCTCGAGGCGCTTCGGCCAGCGCAGGCGCAGGCGCAGGAACACGTTTTCGGCGCCAAGGTCAGACCTGGGTTCGCGGTCATGAGGCATACTTGGCGGTTCGCGGCAGCGCTAAATCATTGATATGACTTGGTTCTGGGTCGAGGTCCAGCCGTATTTGGCTCAAAAAGTTAGGCACACGACTGTGTGGTCCGAGTATTGCTAGCCATGCCGGATTGCTCTATCAATGAGGCATGTATCTGCGCATCACCCAGCGACATAACCGCGACGGCTCAAGCGTCTCCTACTACGCCCTCGCCGAGAGCGTCTGGAACGCCGAGGCAAAGCGCCGGGAAGCCCACGTGGTGCATAGTTTCGGACGCGCCGATCAACTCGATCGAGCCGAGCTCGAACGGCTGGTCAAGAGCATCAACCGCGTGCTCGATGACAGTCATGACGCCGGCAGAAGCAGTACGGCGACAGCGGATCGGCCGGAGATTGAGATCGAGCGGGTGTTCGAACTTGGCGTCGTACTCGCCGCCCGCGGGCTCTGGGACGAACTCGGCATCGGCTCAGCCATCCGCAGATGCGCCGAACAGGCCAAACTGACCGCGCCGCACCAGACCGCGTTGTTCGCGATGACCGCCAATCGCCTCGACGACCCGATGTCCAAGTTGGCCTGCGCCGAACGCTGGCTGCCTGATATCGCCTGGCTTCCCGACGCCGCCGGCCTGGCGGTCGATCAGTGCTACCGTGCGCTCGACTTCCTGGCAGTCTGGGCCGACGAGATCGAACGCGAGGTATTCCTCAAGGCCGCCGACCTGTTCCGCCTCGATGTCGATCTGATCTTCTACGACACCACCACGGCTTCCTTCGAGATCGACGAGCCGGACGAGACCGAGCAGGAATTTGCCGGCCGCTTGTATGCGCCGCTGCGCAAGCGCGGCCACAGCAAGGAAGGTCGTGACAACCAGCCGCAGGTGATTATCGCCCTCGCCGTCACGCGCGACGGTGTGCCGGTGCGCTCCTGGGTACTGCCTGGCAACACCGCCGACGTGACGACGGTCGCCTGGCCGTGACAATGAATATTGGCCCACCTGTGCTGATGAATTCTGGCTCACCCCCGGTGTCTTTGATCTGCTGAGCCTAGCCGCGGCCAGGCTCAGCAGATCGGCGTCATTTCTCGCTCCTTCTCATCAGGATTTAGCGGCCTTGCGCTGCGCCGAAGTGCGGCGGAACCGATAGGAGTCGGCGCCAGTGGTGATGATATGCGCCTGGTCCGTCAGCCGATCGATCAACGCCTTGCACAGCCGCGGATTGGGGATCACCTGCGACCACTCGGAGAACGGCAGGTTGGTGGTCACGATCACCGCCGCCTTTTCCGCCCGGTCGGCAATCACCTGGAACATCAACTCGCAAGCAGTTTCCGCAAGCGGCACGTAGCCCAATTCGTCAATACAGATCAGGTCGAGCCGTTCCCACCGGCCCAAGGCTCGACTGAGCTGGTTGGCATGCGCTGCTTCCACCAGTTCGTTGATCAACGCTGTCGCCGTGGTAAACCGCACCCGCCGCCGCTGATGGCATGCGGCGACACACAAGCCGGTCGCGAGATGGGTTTTGCCGGTGCCAGCCTCGCCGACCAGCAGGATCGGCTCCGCTTTGGTTATGTAATCACCCTCAGCCAACGTGCGCAGTTGCGCAGCCGAGACGCCGGAGCGGTCGAACTCGAACCCATCTAACGTCTTCATTCGCGGCAGCCTCGCTTCATGCAGCAGGCGGGTGATGGCGCGGCTCTCCCGCTCTTCCATTTCAGCCGCCAGCAACGCCTCAAGGTAACCCAGATGGGACTGTCCTTCGCGCGCGGCGGCATCGGCCAGGCGGGCGAACTGCGTGCCAATCGTCGGCATCCGCAGTGCCTTGCAGTGCTGGCCGATCGCATGGTCCTGAAGCTCGGCCATCATGCTGTTCCTGCACAGGGACCCGATAACAACGTGTCGTAGTCGGCAAGATCAGGCAGCGGACGGTCATAACGAGCCAACACACCAACATCGATTAACTCGGGCTTGGCCTTGTGCAGCCCGGCTTCGGTCAGCAGATACCGCACCGCCGCCACGTCGCAGGCACCCAGCGACACCGTGGCGGCGACCGCCGTGCACAGCCGGTCGTGGCCAAACTCCGTCCCCAGCGCCAGCACAGCCACCATGGCACGGGTGCCGTTCTGCTTTCCGTGCCGTCTTTGCAACCGCGTCCAGAGCTCGTCGTAACAGGCAGGCCAGCGGCCCGCCTCGCGCCATTGCGCCAACGGTTTGGATCCCGCAAACGCGCCGGGCTTGTGGCTCAGCACGTCGAGGTAATGCTCGAGGTCAAGGACATGCTGACGGCGGCTATGACAGCGTTCATGACGTGCGACCAGTCGAGCCGCATGCCAGATCTCGACATGCAGCGGATGAACGCGTGCCTCCACTCTTGTGCCTGCACGGATCGGCACCGAGTAGAAGTTGGTCTTCACCGTCACACAGCCCTGCTTGTCGACCAGCGGGAACACGATCTCGGCCAGGTCGAGGCCTTCGGTTGCGCAGGCCAGCAAGTGGCCGCGCTCAACCGCCATCGCCGCGCCGATCGTCTCGCTACGCCCGGTGAGTACCCGAGCCTCGTCAGCACGACAGGCCGCCACCAGCAGGGTGTTCAGTGCGTCAAGATTGGCGACATGTGGCACCGGCACCAGATGGTTGCGCCGGAAATAACCACCTTCCCCTTCAATGCCGCCCTTCTCGTGTCCTTCACCAGGCGTGCAGAACTCGGCAGCAAACCGCCAATGCGAACGGAACGCCATGAACCGCACCGTCTCCTCGCGCTGATAGCCGCGCAGGATCTTGCGCACCGCACTGGCCAGGTTGTCGTAGCGTAGCAGCGGAAACACGCCACCGAAGTAGGCGAAGGCATGCTCGTGCGCTTCCAGAAAGGCCTGCTGCGTCGCGTGCAGATAGGCGCGGTGGAAGGCCGCCCCGCTAGCCATCGAGCGCATGGCGAATATCTGGACCTTGGTGCGCTCGTCGCCGAGGTCGACCCAGGCCTCATACCAGTCAACCTGCGCTTCCTGCGCCCAACCGTAACTTTGCGGCACGAATGTCTCCCGCCGCAGAAGACCCATCTGATGTTTGCGCTCACGGATGTGGTTGCGCACCGTCGACTCAGCGACCGTGACGTCGGGAAACTCCGTCAGAATACGGCGATACAGCCGCCGGGCGGTGTGGCGCTGCTTACGCGGTGCCGCGCAGTCCTCATTGAGCACCTTGTCGATGAAGTCTGCCACCGCGCCCAGCTTCGGCTTGGTCCTGATCGGGTAGCGGTGCTTCGGCGGCAGTGCACTGCCGATCGCCTGGCGCACGACGCGCCGATGAACACCGAACTTCGCGGCAACACCCGCGATCGTACCAATACCAAATTCATGCTCCCGACGAAGCTGCTCGAATAAATCCACTTTGGCTCTCCAGTCCACGACAGGTCCCCCGATCCAATCGAGGCGACCCTAGGTTGAGGGGCCGGGGGTGGGCCAAAATTCGCCAGCACTGCTGGGCCAACATTCGATAGCAGAGCCAGATTGTTCGGCTTAACCCAATACCGAGCAGGTGGTCATACACCTTAGCCAGTGCGGTAACGCGGCTCTGGATGCCGCGGAGCCCAAGCCGACCGCGTGGGTCTGATGTATGCTTGAGTTGCTCGGCAAGCATCCCGGAAAC
>CAXTNN010000344.1:0-1613 GCA_964245545.1 uncultured Acetobacteraceae bacterium
TGGGCGATCCGCTGGGGCGCCGACACGGTGATGGACCTCTCCACCGGGCGCAACATCCACAACATCCGCGGCTGGATCCTGCGCAATTCGCCCGTGCCGATCGGGACGGTGCCGATCTACCAGGCGCTGGAGAAGGTGGGCGGCGATGCCGACAAGCTCGACTGGGAGGTGTTCCGCGACACCCTGATCGAGCAGGCCGAGCAGGGTGTGGACTATTTCACCATCCATGCCGGGGTACGCCTGGCCTATGTGCCGCTGACCGCCCGCCGCACCACCGGCATTGTCAGCCGCGGCGGCTCGATCATGGCGCGCTGGTGCCTGGCGCACCATCGCGAGAGCTTCCTGTATGAGCATTTCGGCGACATTTGCGACATCATGCGCAAATACGACGTGTCGTTCTCGCTGGGGGACGGCCTGCGCCCCGGCTCAATTGCCGACGCCAACGATGCCGCCCAGTTCGCCGAGCTGGACACGCTGGGGGAGCTGACCAAAGTCGCTTGGGACCGTGGTTGCCAGGTGATGATCGAAGGGCCCGGCCACGTGCCGATGCACAAGATCAAGGCCAACATGGACAAGCAGCTCGCCACCTGTGGAGAAGCTCCTTTCTACACGCTTGGCCCACTCACCACGGATATCGCGCCAGGTTACGACCACATCACCTCGGCCGTGGGCGCGGCCATGATCGGCTGGTTCGGCACCGCCTTGCTTTGCTACGTGACGCCGAAGGAGCATCTCGGCCTGCCCAACCGTGACGACGTGAAAGTGGGAGTGATCACCTACCGCATCGCCGCTCACGCCGCCGACCTGGCCAAGGGGCATCCGGCGGCGCAGTTGCGCGATGACGCGATCAGCCGGGCGCGGTTCGAGTTCCGCTGGGAGGACCAGTTTAACCTCGGCCTCGACCCGGACACGGCACGGCGGTTCCACGACGAGACGCTGCCGAAGGAAGCGCACAAGGTGGCACATTTCTGCTCCATGTGCGGTCCGAAATTCTGCTCGATGAAGATCAGCCAGGACATCCGCGCTGATGCCGAGCGGCTGGCCGGGCTGGAGCAGAAAAGTGACGAGTTCCGCAACTCGGGGGCGGCGCTCTACGTGCCGGAACCGGTTGCGCGCGAGCTTGGGGCCGCGCCCGCCGAGTGAGTGCCGACAGCGCGCGGCGGGCGCTTGACGCGACCGGCCTGATTCCGGACAGCGAACTGGATCTGGCCGGCGCGGCGCTCCAATTCGCCCGCATCGACGCGCCGGATGACGATTGGCAGGTAGCGGCCGGGCACCTGTCGCAATTGGCGCGGGATGCCGTGTCGCTGGCGGCGGACCGCAAGCCCGATACGCCGGCAGTGCGGGCGGGAGCCTTGGCCGGGTTGCTGGCCGGCCGCTGGGGCTATGGCGGCGACGTCGAGCGCTATGACCATCCCGACAGCGCCAACCTGATCCGCGTCATCGCCCGGCGGCGCGGCTTGCCGGTGGCCTTGGGCGTGCTTTGGCTGCACTGCGCCCGGGCGGCCGGCTGGGAGGCCTATGGCGTGGACTTCCCCGGCCACTTCATGATCGGCCTGCCCGGGGCCGGCACCCAATTGGTGCTGGACGTGTTCGAGGGCGGCGAGCCGATG
>CAXTNN010000344.1:1623-4076 GCA_964245545.1 uncultured Acetobacteraceae bacterium
GATCAAGCGGGTGGAGGGCCGGGAGGCGGAGTTGCGCCCCGGCCTGCTGCAGCCGATGAGCCCGCGCAACGTGCTGCTGCGGCTGCAGAACAACCTCAAGCTAAGGCGCCTGGGCGCGGGAGACGCGGCCGGCGGGCTAGCGGCGGTGCAGGACATGCTGCGGGTGGCGCCTGACCATGCAGCGCTCTGGCGCGAGGCGGCCGTGCTGCACCAGCGGCTGGACCAAGTGGCCGCCGCCCTGCGCTGCCTGGAGCGCTTCCTGGCGCTGGTGCCACAAGGTGCCGCCGCCGATGGCGCCCGCGCCGCAATCGGCGAGCTGCGCACCCGGCTAAATTAGAGCGGCGAGCAACTTCACCGCATGACTGATTCCAGTCATGGCGGATTTGCTCTAGCCACCATGCGTGGTGGTGATCGGCGCGCAGTTGCTGCGGCCGGCCATCACGCAGTCCTGGATTGCCGCATTGGCGCTGAGCCGCTGCTCCAGCCAAATCCCGCCCAGGACAATCAGGACCAGCACCACCAGCGCTGCCAGCTTGCCGCGGTCGGGTCCGTCCTGCTCGTCCATTCGCCCACTCTCCAATTTGGTTGACAGGAGCACGCCCGCAACCGTCATAAGTATGTATGCGCCTGCTGACCCGGCTGCTCCTTGCCGCGCTCCTGCTGATGCTGCTGCCGGTGACTGGCCGGGCGGCCGATCGCAGTTTTATCACCAGCGATGGCGTGCGGCTGCATTATATCGAGGCGGGCAATCCGGCGGCAGTCACCTTGCTGTTCGTTCCGGGCTGGACCATGCCGGCTTGGATCTTCGAGCGCCAGATCAGCTTCTTCGCCCAATCCTACCACGTGGTGGCGCTCGACCCGCGCGGGCAGGGCGAGAGCGACATTCCCGTCGGCGGATATGAACCCTATCGGCGCGGCGAAGATATCGGCGACCTCATCCGCGTGTTGGGCGCGCGCCGGGTCGTGCTGGTCGGCTGGTCGCTCGGCGTGCTGGACAGCCTGGCCTATGTGCATGAGGCGGGCGACAGCCGGCTGGCCGCCATGGTGCTCATCGACAACTCGGTGGGGGAGAACCCGGCACCCATCCCGCGCCCCCAGCCGCGGCTTCGGGCCCCGCTGCGCCCGGTGGCACGCGAGGTCCGCATGGCGCGTTTCGTCCGCGGCATGTTCCGTTCGCCGCAAAGCCCGGCCTTCCTGGACGAATTGACCGAGGCCGCACTGCGCACTCCGCCCGACGCCTCGGCGCAATTGCTGGCCTACCCGGTGCCGCGCTCGTTCTGGCGCGATGCGGTCTACAGCGTCTCCAAGCCGATCCTGTACGTGGTCCGGCCCGGCTTGGCGGAGCAGGCGGAGAATTTGCACGAGCACCATCCCGAGGTATGGACGGACATCTATGGGGATGCCGGCCATGCCTTGTTCATTGATGACGCCACTCGGTTCAACGACGAGATGCTGAGCTTCCTGCAACGCGCCGTGCGGTGATCCGCGCCAAGCTGCCGGCCGTGTTCCTGGTCTCCGCCGCGGCGGTGGGGCTGGAGACGGCGCTCACCCGCTATTTCGCCGTCGCGAAGTGGTCGGAATACGGCTACTGGGTGATCTCGATCGCCATGGCCGGGTTCGCCTTCAGCGGCGTCACCGTGGCGCTGGCGCGGAATGGCCTGGTCCGCCGTGCGCCGGTCCTGCTGGCTTGGCTGCCGCCGGCCCTGGTGCTGGCCGCCGCCGCCGGGTTCCTGGGCGTGGCGGCCAACCCGTTCAATCCGCTGGAAATGCAGAACGCCGCCACGTTCGGTGGGCAGATCTGGTTCATTGCGCTCTACTACGCTGCCCTGCTGCCGGTGTTCTTCCTCACCGGGCTCTACATCAGCCTGTGCTTCGTGCTCAACAGCGATCGGATCGGCTGGGTTTACGGCGCCGACCTGCTTGGCGCGGGCGCCGGGTCGGCGGCGATCCTGGCGCTGATGTGGGTGGTGCATCCGTTCTGGCTGGTTGCCGCGCTGCTGCTGCCCCTTGCCGCCGCCTGCTGGTTCGTGCCGGACCGCCGCGCCGGCTACGCCGGTTTGGCCATGCTGGCACTCGGCGAAGTGGGGCTGCTGGTCGCCAACGGCGCCGCCTACAACGACTTCAAGCCGATCTACGCCCCGCTGCATGTGCCCGGCAGCCGTCTGGCCGCCCAGGTGGTGACTCCGCGCGGGGTTTACGCCCTGCTGGACGATTTCACCGAGCGGTTGGACACCGACGTATCGAGCAACCTGGCGCTGCTCGGCCTGCCAGGCCCGCCGCAGACCTTCGGCTTGTACCGGGATGGTGTGCGGGTCGCCGCCCTGCCCAAGCCCGGTCCGCTGGCTGTCGGCTACGCTTCCGCATCGCTGGCGGCGTTGCCCTATGTGTTGCGGCCGCAGGCCCGGGCGCTGATTGCCGGCAGCTCCGGCGGCTTCCGCGCGGCCGCAACACAT
>CAXTNN010000345.1:0-4063 GCA_964245545.1 uncultured Acetobacteraceae bacterium
GCCCGATCCTGATTTTGGCCGTCCAGTCCGATACGCTGCCCCTGATCGAGGTGGATGACTGGGCAGACAACATCCTCAGCCAGCAAATCTCACAAATCTCCGGCGTGTCGCAGGTGTCGATCGGCGGCGAACAGAAGCGCTCGGTGCACATCCAGGTCGACCCGGCGCGTTTGGCCGCGATGGGCATGACGTTGGAGGACGTGCGCAATACGCTCACCAACGTGACCGTCGACAGCGCAAAGGGCAGCATCGACGGCCAGCGCCAGACATACGCTTTGTATGACAACGATCAGTTAACCAGCGCGAAGCAGTATCAAACCGCCATCATTGCCTATCGCAATGGCGCGCCCGTGCGGGTGAGCGACATCGGCGTGGCGGTTGACGGGCCGGAGAACTCGCGGCTGGCCGGCTGGCAAAATGGCCATCGCGGTATCCAGTTGCTGATCTTCAAGCAGCCGGGTGCCAACGTGATCGATACGGTCGCGCGCATCCGGGCTGAACTCCCGCGGCTGGCGGCGGCCATCCCGCCCTCGGTCCACGTGTCCACCATCATCGACCGGACTCAGACCATCCAGGCCTCCGTCAAGGACGTCCAATTCACCCTGATGCTGTCGATCGCGCTCGTGGTGATGGTAATTTTCGTCTTCCTGCGCAGCTTCTGGGCCACCGTCATCCCGAGCGTAACCGTCCCAGTCTCGCTCGTCGGCACGTTCGGCGTGATGTATCTGCTCGGCTACAGCCTGGACAATCTATCGCTCATGGCCCTGACGATTGCGGTGGGCTTCGTCGTGGACGACGCGATCGTCATGCTGGAAAACATCTACCGGTATGTCGAGGAGGGCATGAAGCCGATGGATGCCGCCCTTCGCGGCGCCAGCGAAATCGGGTTCACCATTGTCTCCATCAGCGTGTCGCTGATCGCCGTGTTCATCCCCCTGCTGCTGATGGGCGGCATTGTCGGGCGGTTGTTCCGAGAATTCGCGATGACGGTCAGCATCGCCGTGGTGGTGTCCGGCGTCGTTTCCCTCACCCTCACCCCGATGATGTGCTCCCGTTTCCTGCGTCACCATCACGGCAGCCATGGTCGGCTCTACCGTATGGTGGAGGCGGTGTTTGATGGCATGGTGCAATTCTATCAGCGCACGCTGGATGTGGCGCTCCGATTCCGCTTCATCACCCTGTGCGCCTTCTTGGGCACAGTCGGGGTCACGCTTTATCTTGCCACTATTATTCCGAAGGGCTTTTTCCCCACCCAGGATACCGGCGTCATCGTCGGCATCACCCAGGGATCGCAGGACATCTCGTTTACGGAGATGGCGCAACGGCAAATGGCGTTGGCCAAGGTGGTCAGCGATGATCCTGATGTGCAGAGCTACTCCTCCTCCATTGGTGCAGGCCTTGGCGGACAGACGGAAAATAACGGGCGCATCTACATCAACCTAAAGCCGTGGGACGAGCGCCATTCCGACGTGCAGCAAATCATCGCGCGGCTAGCAGGCAAGGTCCGGGCTATTCCTGGCGCCCAACTGTTCATGCAGGCCGCCCAGGACATCAACATCGGCGGCCGCCTGTCCAAGACCCAGTATCAGTTCACGCTGCAAGACGCCGATACGGATGAACTTTACCAGTGGGCGCCGAAGGTGCTGGAGAAGATGCGCAGCATCCCGCTGCTGCGGGATTTGGCGACCGATCAGCAAATGGCCGGGACCACCGCCACGTTGACCATTGACCGGGATGCCGCGGCGCGTTTCGGCGTTACGCCGCAGGTGATCGACGACACGCTTTATGACGCGTTCGGTCAGCGCCAAGTCACCCAATATTTCAGCCAGATCAACTCTTACCATCTCATTCTTGAGGTTCCGCCTGGGATGCAGGGGGACAAGGACACGATTGGCAAGCTGTATGTGAAGTCGGCCAGCGGCGCCGCCGTACCGCTCAGCGCCTTTGTCAAGGTCAATACCAGTGCGGTGGCGCCGCTCTCAGTGTCGCACCAAAGCCAATTCCCATCGGTGACGCTGTCGTTCAACCTGTCGCAAGGCGCCGCTTTGGGCGACGCGGTGGGCGCGATCGAGTCAATGATGGCGCAGCTCGGCACCCCCGCATCGCTCACCGGCACCTTCCAGGGCACCGCGCAAGCCTTCCAGTCGTCGCTCAGTTCTGAACCGTACCTGATCGCGGCAGCATTGGTATCGGTCTACATTATTCTGGGTGTTCTCTATGAGAGTTACATCCTGCCGCTGACTATTCTATCGACCCTGCCCTCAGCGGGCGTTGGGGCTTTGTTGATGCTCTTGATCGGCGGGTATGACTTGTCGATCATTGCCATGATTGGCGTCATTCTTCTCATCGGCATCGTCAAGAAGAACGGCATCATGATGGTCGATTTCGCGATTTCGGCCGAGCGGAACCAAGGCGAAACGCCGCTGAATGCCATACGGCAAGCCTGCCTGCTCCGGTTCCGGCCGATCCTCATGACAACGATGGCCGCCATGCTGGGGGGCTTGCCGCTGATGCTGGGCAGCGGCGCCGGGTCTGAGCTGCGCAAGCCGCTGGGCTTCGCCATGGTGGGCGGCCTGCTGCTGAGCCAGGTGCTGACGCTCTACACCACGCCGGTGATCTATCTCTACCTCGACAAGCTGCAGCGTTGGCTGGCACCGCGCCGCGCCCAGCACATGCCCAGCCTGGCGGAAAAGATGGGCGCCACGGCGGACTGAGGGCGCCGCCGCCGGGCTCGGTCTCAGTCGGCCGTGCAAGTTCGACGTATGTTTGCTCGACTAAGCCACTGCTTCCGCGACAACGCGCGCGGCCTGCTGACCCGATAGGAAGGCGCCGCCGACCGTGCCGGCAAGTCCGTCCGTCTGCGTTGCCTCCCCAGCGAACACCAGTCGGCCGCCAGCGAGCGGCTGGCCGAGTACTGCCCGGGCGTCGGCATGGCCCGGCCGGGCATAGGCGTAGGACCCTCGCGCCCAAGGATCGCTCACCCAGTGTGTGACCACGGCGCCGGGCCGGAAGGCAGAGTCTGCCCGCGACCCAAACATGACGTGCAACTGGTCGCGGGCGAAGGCCTCGGCGTGGCCAGCACGCTCCAGCTCGGCCGCGTGGCTGCCGCCATGGAAGCAGATAACGTGGCTCTGTCCATGCGGCCATGCCACGACCGTCATCGCCGGGGCGTCGAGCGTGGGCACGAATTGATCGAGCCCGCAAGAAGGCGGCAGGTCCAGCCGGTCGGCACCGGCGGCGCGCAGAGCCACCTTGTTCAGCACCCCCATGGGCAGACCCGCAATGGCCTCCTGCACGGCGACTGGCAGGCTCGGAGTCCACCGGATTGTCTGTGCCGCCAGCACACCGGTGGACACGGTGATGATACAGCCATCGCCGTGCAGCGTGCCGGACCCGGTGTCCACAGCCACGCCAGTGCCATGCCACCGGACCGCCTGCGCAGCCGTGTTCAGGTGCACGACGCCGGCTGGGGGCAGCAGGCGCCGCAGCACGAAAGCTCCGAGCCCGCCCGGGATTTCCCAATTGGCGCCGTGCAGCAGGTTGGTGTGCCAGTCCCGCAGGCTCAGCGCCGTCGCATCGGCCGCCGCAATCGTCGGCGCCTCCCAGTTCAGCACGGAAGCGAGCCAAGGCGGGTCCGCCACCGGTGCCGCAGCCTGCGCCAGGCTCATATCCCCGCCAGCCAAGGCATGCTGCGTGCGGGCGGACAGAGCCGCCTCGGCCTGTTGATAGGCATCGAGCTCGGCCGCCGTGGCAAAACGCCCGCCCACGCGCGTCCGCTCCACTCGGTCCGCCGCGGTGGCGATCGTGCGCTCGCCGCTGCGGCGCGCGAGTTCGGCCAGCGGATTGCGCTCGGCAGCATGCAGCCAAGCGGCGCCGTGGTCGAACGCCGCCTGCAGCAGCAGCGGCATGGTGGTGTAGGCCCGTCCGCCAACCCGGCGAGACGCTTCGATCACAGTGACATCGACCCCGCGGGCGCGCAGGGCCGCTGCCGCCGCCAACCCCGCAACCCCTGCGCCGACTACCACGATGTGCGTCATGGATGGGCAAGCCCCGAACGCCATGC
>CAXTNN010000346.1:0-4041 GCA_964245545.1 uncultured Acetobacteraceae bacterium
CCCACGACTTGCGAAGGGGCCGTGCCGGGCGTGGTGGTCGGCACCGAGCCGCCGCTCGATGTGCCGTTGACGGTAACAGTGCCGCTATCGACCGTGACGTGCAGCGGGTAGCCGGCCACGCCGCAATACTGGGCAAAATAGGTGCTGTTGGTGGAAGTGCAGCCGAGAATGACGGTGGAGGCGCGCCCGTCCTTGGTGGCATACGATGACGAGACCGGCGACTGCGCGCCCGCCCCCAGCGGCAGCAGGATGAGGCCAAGAATACAGGCCCATGCGAGATTATAGACCGATGTGAGCGCGCGCCCCGTCGCCAGGTGGCCCGGCGTTGCGAGCACCGAAACGTAAGTCAACTTTGGACGGGAGGCTCGCTTCATGCCAAACACCTGTATGGGAAGGGGGAGCGAGCGGCCGGACCAGCGATGAGGACGGTCACAGAAGGCCAGAGGGAGCGGAACAGGCTTCCCGCGCGCTCGCGACACTCCATATAACCGGAACAAGACGTGAACGCAAGTTGCGTCTGTATGCAGCTCGTTGCTGGCGCGACGCAAGGAGGACTGATGGACGGACCGGTGTCGCTAGAGCACGAAGACCAAGGGACAGGAACTGCGGCTGCGAGGGGCTACATCGTCGTCCGCGGCGCGCGCGAGCACAACCTGAAGAACATCGACGTCCGCATTCCGCGCGACCAGCTCACGGTGATCACGGGGTTGTCGGGCAGCGGCAAGTCCTCGCTGGCCTTCGACACCATCTATGCTGAAGGGCAGCGCCGCTACGTTGAATCGCTGTCGGCCTATGCCCGGCAGTTCCTGGAGCTGATGGGCAAGCCGGATGTGGACAGCATCGAGGGACTGTCGCCGGCGATTTCGATCGAGCAGAAGACCACCAGCCGCAACCCGCGCTCCACCGTTGGGACGGTGACGGAGATCCACGACTACATGCGGCTGCTCTGGGCGCGCGCCGGAGTGCCGTACTCGCCCGCCACCGGGTTGCCGATCGAAGCGCAGACAGTGAGCCAAATGGTGGACCGCGTGGCAGCCATGCCGGAGGGCACGCGCCTGTTGCTGCTTGCCCCCGTGGTGCGGGACCGCAAGGGCGAGTATCGCAAGGAACTGGCCGAGCTGCAGCGCCGAGGCTTCACCCGCGCCAAAGTGGACGGCACGCTCTACGAAATCCCCGACGTGCCCGCGCTCAACCGCAAGCTCAAGCACGACATCGAGGCGGTGGTGGACCGCATCGTGGTGCGGCCCGGCATCGAAAGCCGGCTGGCGGACAGCTTCGAGACCGCCTTGGCGATGTCGGACGGCATCGTTTACGCCGAAACGGCAGACGAGAAGGCGGACCGGACGGTGTTCTCCTCGCGCTTCGCCTGCCCGGTGAGCGGGTTCACCATCGAGGAAATCGAGCCGCGGCTATTCTCGTTCAATTCGCCGCATGGCGCCTGCCCGGCCTGCGACGGCTTGGGCGTGGAAACGTTTTTCGACCCCTCGCTGGTGGTGCCGGACGAGCGCGCCTCGCTGGCGGAGGGAGCGATTGCGCCTTGGGCGGGAGCCAAGAGCGAGTATTACGACCAGACGCTCGGCTCCATCGCCCGCCACTTCAAGGTAACCACCCGCAAGCCCTGGGACGAGCTGCCCACGGAGGTGCGGGACATGATCCTGTTTGGCGGCAAGACCCCCATCGAGTTTACCTATAAGGACGGCGTCCGCTCCTACAGCGTGACCAAGCCATTCGAGGGGGTAATCACCAACCTCAAGCGCCGCTATGGCGAGACCGACAGCGCGTGGGTGCGCGAAGAGATGAGCCGCTACCAGGCGGAGAAGCCCTGCGCGGTGTGCCACGGCGCCCGGCTGCGGCCGGAGGCGCTGGCGGTGCGGGTGGGCGGGGAGACGATCGCGGCGGCCTCCGACCTGTCGATCCGCCGGGCGCTCGCGTGGTTCAGCGGCGTGGAAGCGACGCTTACACCGCAGCGGGCGGCAATCGCCGGGCGCATCCTGCGCGAGATCACCGAGCGGCTGCACTTCCTCAACGATGTTGGCCTGGAATACCTCACCCTTTCCCGCGGCTCGACCACGCTGTCTGGCGGCGAGAGCCAGCGCATCCGGCTGGCGAGCCAGATCGGCTCCGGGCTGACGGGGGTGCTCTACGTCCTGGACGAGCCGTCAATCGGCCTACACCAGCGCGACAATGAGCGGTTGCTCGGCACGCTGCGGCGGCTCAAGGGCTTAGGCAACACCGTGCTGGTGGTGGAGCACGACGAGGACGCGATCCGCGCCGCCGACTACCTGATTGACATGGGGCCCGCTGCCGGGTCGCTTGGCGGGCATGTGATTGCGCATGGCACGCCAGATGAAGTGGCCGCCGACCCGGCATCGCTCACCGGCGACTACCTGTCCGGCCGGCGGCGGATTGAGGTGCCGGCGAAACGGCGCCCTGTGAACAAGGACCGGGTCATTCGCGTGGTGGGCGCACGGGGCAACAACCTCAAGACCGTCACTGCCGGGTTCCCGCTGGGGACGTTCTGCTGCATCACCGGCGTGTCGGGCGGCGGCAAGTCCACCTTGGTGATCGACACGCTGTGGAAAGCGGCCAGCCGGCGGCTGATGGGCAGCGGCCAGGTCCCTGCCCCGCATGATCGGATCGACGGGCTGGACCAGCTCGATAAGATCATCGACATCGACCAGTCGCCGATCGGCCGCACCCCGCGCAGCAACCCGGCGACCTACACCGACCTGTTCGCCCCCATCCGCGACTGGTTTGCCGAGTTGCCGGAGAGCCGGGCGCGCGGCTACAAAAGCGGGCGGTTCAGCTTCAACGTGAAAGGCGGGCGCTGCGAGGCCTGCCAGGGCGATGGCGTGCTGAAGGTGGAGATGCACTTCCTGCCCGACGTGTTCGTCACCTGCGACACCTGCAAGGGCGCGCGCTACAACCGCGAAACGCTGGACATCAAGTTCCGCGGCAAGTCGATCTCCGAGGTGTTGGAGATGACGGTGGATGACGCGGTGGCGTATTTCTCGGCGCAACCCCGCATCCGCGACCGGCTGAGCATCCTGCAGCGGGTGGGGCTTGGCTACGTGAAGCTGGGGCAGCAGGCGACCACGCTGTCGGGCGGCGAGGCGCAGCGCATCAAGCTCAGCAAGGAGCTGGCCCGCCGGGCCACGGGGCGCACGCTCTACATACTGGACGAGCCGACCACGGGGCTGCATTTCGAGGACGTGCGCAAGCTGCTGGAGGTGCTGCATGCGCTGGTGGACCAGGGCAACAGCGTGGTGGTGATCGAGCACAACCTTGAAGTGATCAAGACCGCCGACTGGGTGCTCGACCTTGGGCCTGAGGGTGGCGAAGGCGGCGGCTTGGTGGTGGCAGAAGGCCCGCCAGAGGTGATCGCGGCGACGCCGGGCAGCTACACGGGGCGGTTCTTGGCACCGCTCTTGCCTGCCGCCCCCGCCAAGAAGCCCCGCAAACGCGCTTGACCTTTGCTCCTCCCTTTCCCGCCGGCGGGAAAGGGCCGGGGTGAGGGGGGCGCCACCCACGGATGCACCCATGCCCGCCATCGACACCGCCCGCTTCCTCGCCGACCTCCACGCGCTGCGCCAAATCGGCGCGTACAAAACGGGCGTGCACCGCCCGACCTACACCCCGCAGGACATGGAGTCCCGCCGCTGGCTGATGGCCCGCATGGCCGAAATCGGGCTTGAACCCACCCTGGACGGCATCGGCAACGTGGTTGGCCGCCATCCCGGCCCCGGCCCGCACTTGCTGGTGGGCAGCCACATTGAGACGCAGAACTACGCTGGCTGGCTGGACGGCGCCTTGGGCGTGGTGGCCGGCCTTGCCGTGGCCCGCGCCGGCTTGCCCGTGGACGTGATCGCCTTCGCCGACGAGGAGGGCCATTTCGAGGGCGGTTTCCTGGGCAGCCGCTCCTTCGTCGGTGACCTCAGCGAGGCCGAGATGGACGGGGCGCGCAGCCGCAATGACGGATCGCCGTTGCGCGACGCCCTGGCCGCCGCCGGGCTCGCCGGCCTGCCGCGCCTGCAGGTGGAG
>CAXTNN010000347.1:0-275 GCA_964245545.1 uncultured Acetobacteraceae bacterium
TTGTGTTGCCGAAGAAAAGCGATGAGCCCCCTCCGCCTCCGCCTGCGCCGGCCGGTCCTCCCCCACCACGCCGGCGCCATGGGCCTCGCACCAGGCGTAGAACCCGGCGTCGCCAATCAGGCCCGCCTTGACGATCTCGGCGTAGCCGGCCCGCTTTTCCCGCGGCGGCAGGGTGAGCAGGGTCGCGGTGTCGGCGATCACCATGCGCGGCGGATGGAACGCGCCGATCAGGTTCTTGCCGCGGGCGCTGTTGACCCCGGTCTTGCCGCCCACCC
>CAXTNN010000347.1:371-1035 GCA_964245545.1 uncultured Acetobacteraceae bacterium
GCGTCGAGCAGGCGCTCCACCAGGGCGGTGAACGACGCCAGCGACTTGGACGCCTCGCCGGGCGGCACCGCCAGCAATGCGGCCTCGAAGCCCGTCTCCGCCAACCCGGCCAGCAGGGCGGGCGCGTGCAGCGCCTCCACGGTGGTGTCGGTCACCACCACCACCCGCTTCTGCGGCAGCACGGGGGCCAGCAGCGCGCCGGCGCGGGCCAGCAGCCCATCCCCCACCACCACCTCGTAGCGGCTGCTGCTGGTCTGCACGGGCAGGCGGTGCGGCGGCGCGTGGCGGGCCAGTGCCTCGGCCAAGCGCCGAGTGGTGGCGTCGGGCGTGTCGTCGGTGCAGTCCACGATGATGTCGGCCTCCGCGTAAATGGGGTGGCGCTGCTGCATCAGCCGCTGCAGCACCTCGGCGGCGTTGCCCCCCGCCAGCAGGGGGCGGTTGCGCCGCAGGGCCACCCGCCGCAGCAACACGGGCAGCGGAGCGCGCAGCCAGATGGAGGTGGCGGAGCGGCGGATCGTGCCGCGCGTCGCCGGGTCCATGAACGCGCCGCCGCCCGTGGCCAGCACCATCGGCGGCCCATCCAGCAGGCGGCGGATCACCCGGCGAACGCCGGCGCGGAAATCCGGCTCACCAAAGTCCGTGAACAACTCGGGGAAGCTGCGTC
>CAXTNN010000347.1:1045-4019 GCA_964245545.1 uncultured Acetobacteraceae bacterium
GGGTCCGAGTCGCGGAACGGCCGGCCGAGCCGCACGGCCAGGCGGCGCCCGATCACCGACTTGCCCGCCCCCATCAGCCCCACCAGCACCACGCTGCGGGCGGGCGCCGGGTGGTCGTGCGGCGGAGAACCAAAGCCGGCGAGCGCACTGTTGCGTGTCATGGCAGCCGACGCTAGCACAGGCTCCCCTCTCACGGCCAAGGATGGCGGATGCGCCAGCTCACCCTTCTCGTTCTGCTGGCCGTCGTTGTCCTCATCGGCGGCGCAGTGGTGTATCTCGGCGCCTTTCCACCCCGCCCGCACCCGCAACCGGTGGACCACGTGCTGCCCAACGACCGCTTTGGCGGCCACTAGACCCAAGTGACGCCGTAAGCCCATGGACCGGCATGGCGACGCCTTTCTCGAAATGCTCGCCTCGGAGCGCGGTGCGGCGCGCAACACCCGGCTGGCCTACGCCGCCGACCTGTCGGATTTTGCCGCCTTCGCCGCTGCCCGCGCCCAACCGCTGGCGGGCGCCACCGAGGCCACGGTCCAGGCCTACCTGGCCGGGCTAGCCGCCGCCGGCCTGTCGGCCCGCACGGGCGCCCGCCGGCTCGCCTGCTTGCGCCAGTTCCACCGGTTCCTCATGCAGGAAGGCGTGCGACCCGACGACCCGACGGCCACCGCCACGGCGCCCCGCCTGCCGCTCGCCCTGCCGAAATACCTCAGCGAGGCGGAGTTGGGCGCCCTGATCAATGCGGCCCAGCAACGCCCAGGCCGGGTGGGCCGGCTGACGGTCGCAGCCTTGGAGCTGCTCTACGCCACGGGGTTGCGCGTCTCGGAACTGCTGAGCCTACGCCGCGCCGCCCTGTCGCGGGAGGCCGACCTCATCACCGTGCGCGGCAAGGGCAGCAAGGAGCGCCTGGTCCCACTCTCGACCATGGCGCGCCAAGCCGCCCTCGCCGCTCATGATGGCGTGGAGAGTCCATGGCTGTTCCCCGGCCGCAATCCCGCTGTCGCCATGACCCGACAGGGCTTCGCGCTATTGTTGAAGCCAATGGCGCTTGCGGCAGGACTTGACCCGGCGCGGGTCTCGCCGCACGTGCTGCGGCATTCCTTTGCATCCCACATGCTCGGGCGCGGCGCCGACCTGCGCAGCCTACAGGTGCTGCTCGGGCATGCCGATATCAGCACCGTGCAAATCTACACGCACATCCAGCCCGAGCGGCTGCAAAGTATGGTGGAAACCCACCACCCCCTCGCCCATCCTCCCGCTCCGCAAGCGGGAGAGGGACGGGCTAGGGGCACCGAAACTACCCCTGATTGACCGCGCTCTCGCGAGGCGCCACCGTCTCGCGATGCACCGCCGTGCTGGCTGGCGGGACACCCGGGGCCGCAATTGTCCCCGCGGGGCGCTCGGCGCTGGCCTCCATCGAGTCGTCCTCGGCCATGTTCTTCTTGAAGGACTTGATGCCCTTGGCGACGTCGCCCATCAATCCACTGATCTTGTTGCCGCCACCAAACAGCACAAGGATCACGGCAAGGACGATCAACCAGTGCCAAATGCTAAAGCTACCCATCGCCACCTCCTGGCGGGCCCCGCAAGGCGCCGCGAACGAATTCGGGCCGGACAATAGGCCCACGCACGCTGGTTGCAAACCATCGCCTCCCCGCAGGTGGCGAGCCCCGGCCCGGCAGTCAAGCCAGCAAACGCCGCGCCTCCGCCGCGTCGGAGGCAATTTGTGCCTGTAATTCCGGCAACCCGCTAAACCGTCGCTCAGCCCGAATGAAGTGCTGCAGCGCCACGTCCAGCTCCATGCCGTAGATGTCCTCGGCAAAATCGAACAGATGCACCTCGACCCGGCTGATCGCGCCCTCCGCCACCGTCGGGCGGCGGCCGATATTGGCCACTCCCTCAACCAGCCGCCCTGCCAGGCCCACCGTGACCGCATACACCCCCCGCGCCGGCTCCAGGTGCCGCCCCAGCGCGATGTTGGCGGTGGGAAAGCCAATGGTGCGGCCCAGCGCATCGCCATGGCTGACGGCGCCGCGGATGGCCCAGGCGCGCCCGAGCGCCTCCGCCGCCCGCTCGGGGTAGCCGTCCTGCAGGTCGCGCCGGATCCGGGTGGAGCTGACCGGGCCCTGCGCGTCGGCCAGCGGCTGCACCACCGTCAGACCCATGCCCAGCGCCTCGGCCCGCGCCGCCAGCAGCGCCACGTCCCCGCCGCGGCGATGGCCAAAGGCGAAGTCCGGCCCGCAAGCAAGGTGCGCCGCGCCCACCCCCTTGTGCAGCACCTCGGCAATGAAGCGCTCGGCGGTGAACTCGCTGAAGGCGCGGTCAAACGGCACCTCCACCACGTGCTGCACCCCCAGCCGCCCGAGCAGATCGGCCCGCATCGTCGCCAGCGACAGGTGGAACGGCGGGTCGTCGGGGCGGAACAGCTCGCGTGGGTGCGGCTCGAAGGTGAGCGCTGTCAGCGGCCGGTCCGGCCGGGCCGCGTGGGCCTGGGCGAGCAATTGGGCGTGGCCACGGTGCACGCCATCGAAATTGCCCAGCGCCACCGTGCCCCCGCGCGCTGCCACCGGCAGGGTCCGCCAGTCGAGATGCCGCTCCATCCGCTGCCTTTCACAATCGCACCGGCGTTCTCGCGGCCACATCCGTTCTTGGCAAGGGGCGGCTCGGGTGGGTAAATTCGCCTCCCTGCAGAAAGGCCCGACCGGATGGACCGACACGCCGACGCCGCCAGCCTGCTGCTCAGTGCCCGGCGCGACCCGTCGCAGAAGCTCCACAGCCTGCCCGCCATCCTGGCACCCTTCGACCAAGCCCAGGCGTACGCCATCCAGCGCCGGGTGAACGAGGCGCTCGGCCCGATCGGCGGCTGGAAGGTGGGCGCCAGCGGGCCGGACGCGCCCCCCACCTGCGCCCCCATGCCGGCCGCCGGCCTGCGCGCCAGCCCCGCCGCCGTCTATGCGGGGCCGAGCCACCTGCGCGGCGT
>CAXTNN010000348.1:0-4005 GCA_964245545.1 uncultured Acetobacteraceae bacterium
GTGGTGAGCAGTGCGGCCCGGGACCGGGCCGAGTTTCTGCTGCGGCCGGACTTGGGGCGGCGGCTGGCCACGGAGACAAGCCTGCCACGTGGGGAGCATGACCTGGTGCTGGTGCTAGCCGACGGGCTGTCCGCGACCGCCGTGCAGCGCCACGCGCCGCCGCTGCTCGCCGCCCTGCGTCCGCTGCTGGCAGGCTGGCGGCTTGGGCCGCTGGTGGTGGTGCGGCAAGGCCGAGTGGCGGTGGGCGATGCGGTGGCGGCGGCGACCGGGTCGGCGGCGGTGGCGGTGCTGATCGGCGAGCGGCCGGGGCTGTCCTCGCCGGACAGTTTGGGCGCGTACTTGACGTGGCGGCCGCGGCCGCAGACCACGGATGCGGACCGCAACTGCGTCTCCAACATCCGCCCGGATGGTCTGCCGCCCGGGGCGGCGGCGGGCCGGATCGCTTGGCTGCTGGAGGCGATGCGGGCGGCGGGCCAATCGGGCGTGGCGCTCAAGGACGAGGCGCCCGTGCCCCTGCAGATTGGAGCTTGAGATGACCGAAAGCGATGCACGGGAGGCGATTTGCCGCCTTGGCGCCAGCATCTTCTTGCGCGGGCTCACCTTCGGCTCTTCCGGCAACATCAGCGTACGGCTGCCGGAGGGTGGGTGGGTGATGACGCCCACCAACGCCTCGCTCGGCGATCTCGACCCGGCGCGGCTAACCCGCTTGGACGAGCGCGGGGCCGTGGTTGCGGGCGATGCGCCGACCAAGGAGGAGTTCCTGCACCGGGTGATGTACGACGGCCGCCCGGATGCCACCGCGGTCGTCCATCTGCACTCGACACATTCCGTCGCGGTGTCGTGCCTGGCGGATATCGACCCGGCGGACGTGCTGCCGCCGATCACCGCCTATTACGTCATGCGCATCGGGCGGCTGCCGTTGGTGCCGTATTCCCCACCGGGTGACCGTCGGCTGGCGGAGGCGGTGCGTCCGCTGGTGGGCAGGCACCATGCGGTGCTGCTCGCCAACCATGGCCCGGTGGTGGCGGGCACCTCGCTGTCGGCGGCGGCCGGCGCGATGGAGGAGTTGGAGGAGACGGCGCGGCTGTTCCTGATGCTGCGCGGGCAGCGCACGCGGTACTTGACGGCCGAGCAGGTGGACGAGCTGCGGGCGAAGTTCGGTTAGCCGGCTTAGGCCGCCTGGAACAAGGTGACCACCCGAGCCATCACCTCGGCCAGGATGTCCGGCGGTAAGGCATCCATCTTGCGGCCGTTGCGGGCGTCCAGATCAAGCACACGGGGCTGGTCGCAGCGCACGACACCCGTGGTTTTGATGCCGGAAATCGGCACCGCAAAGCCGATGCGGCGGGCAAACTCCCCGCCATTGGTGATTGGCAGGACCACCGGCAGCTTCGTCGCGCGATTGAACGCGGCAGGGGACACGACCAGCACGGGACGGAACCCCTGCTGTTCCCGGCCCTCCGTTGGATCAAGCGAGACGTGGTAGATATCGCCCCGATTCACAGCAACTCGCGGCCAACCGCCGGCGCATCGACCCACTCGCGCTCTGCCGCGGGCTGTGGCTGCGAGTAGTCCGACGCGGCCAGCAACTCGGCAAGCGTGTAGCGCGGGTGAGTTTGCGGCTCGACCACCAGGTGGCCGTTATCGACGGCCAGGCCGACTTTTGCGCCGGGCGCAAGATGCAGGATATCGAGGAGTGCGGGGGGAACGGCAAGCATGACCGAGCCGCCAACCTTGCGCAGACTGGTTGTGTGCATAGCGAGTCTTTCTGTTATACCTTCGTATAACTCATTTTCATCCAGCACGCAAGGCGCTCTCCGGCTACGGGATGCGCTCCACATCCGCGCCGCACGCTGCCAATTTCTGCTCCAGCGCCTCATAGCCGCGGTCGAGATGGTAGACGCGGTTCACCACTGTTTCCCCGGCGGCGGCCAGACCGGCGATCACCAGGGAGGCGCTGGCGCGCAGATCGGTCGCCATCACCGGGGCGCCGGAGAGCTGCGGCACGCCGCGCACGATGGCGGAGGCGCCGTGAACGTTGATATGGGCGCCCATGCGGGCCAATTCGCTCACGTGCATGAAGCGGTTCTCGAAGATGGTCTCGGTGAGCATCGAGGCGCCCTCGGCCACGCTCATCAGCACCATGAACTGAGCCTGCATGTCGGTGGGGAAGCCAGGATAGGGGCCGGTCATCGCGTCCGTGCCGTGCAGGCCGCGGACCCGGGTGACGCGCACGCCGCCCGGTTCGGCGCTCAGCTCCACGCCCGCGGTTTCAAGCACGGTGCGCACGGCGGCGAGCTGCTCCAACTCGGCGCGGCGGAGCAGCACGCTGCCGCCCGTGATGGCGGCGGCGCAGGCATAGGTTCCAGCCTCGATGCGGTCGGGGATGATCGGGTGGGTGGCGCCGTGCAGCGAGGCCACGCCCTCGATCTTGAGCGTGCCGGTGCCGATGCCCTCGATGCGGGCGCCCATGGCCACCAGGCAGCGGGCCAAGTCGCCGATTTCAGGCTCGCGCGCGGCGTTGGCGATGGTGGTCTGGCCATTGGCGAGGCTGGCCGCCATCAGCAGGTTTTCGGTGGCGCCGACGGAGGCGAAGGGCAGGGCGATCACCGCCCCTTGCAGGCCACCGGGGGCGGTGGCGGTGATGTAGCCGGCCTCCAGCTCGATACGGGCGCCCATCTGCTCCAGGCCCTTGAGGTGCAGATCCACTGGGCGGGTGCCGATGTCGCAGCCGCCGGGCAGGGAAACGCGCGCTTCCTGGCAGCGGGTGAGCAGGGGGCCCAGCACCAGGAACGACGCGCGCATCTTGCGCACGATGTCGTACGGCGCCTCGGTGGAGCGGATCGGCCCGCCCAAGGAGAGCGTGCGGCCGTCTTCGCTGGCCGGTTCGACCGCAATCCCGTGCTGGCTGAGTAGGCTGGTCATGGTTTGGATATCGGCCAACTGCGGCACGTTGGTGAGCACCAAGCGCTGCTCGGTCAGCAGGGCGGCAGCCATCAACGGCAGGGCAGCGTTTTTGGCCCCGCCGATGGCGATGGCGCCGGAAAGCGGGCGGCCGCCGCGGATGCGTATCTTGTCCATTCTTGGGTGTCCTTACATCCGGGGCAGCGCGGTGCCTCTTTGGCGCATGTATTTGCCGGCGCGATCGGCGTAGCTCACCTCGCACGGCTCCGAGCCTTGCAGGAACAGGAATTGGCAAATGCCTTCGCCGGCGTAGATGCGGGCGGGCAGGGGCGTGGTGTTGCTGATTTCGATGGTCACCTGGCCCTCCCATTCCGGCTCAAGCGGGGTGACGTTTACGATGATGCCGCAGCGTGCATAGGTGGATTTGCCCAGGCAGACCACGAGAATGTCGCGCGGGATGCGGAAGTACTCCACGGTGTGGGCAAGGGCGAAGCTGTTGGGCGGGATGATCGCCACCGGGCCGCGCCGGTCGACGAAGCTGTTCGGATTGAAGTTCTTGGGGTCGACCACGGCGCTGTCGACATTGGTGAAGATCTTGAAGTCGTCGCCGACCCGGGCGTCGTAGCCATAGGAGGACAGGCCGTAGCTGATGGCGCCCTCGCGCTTTTGCGCCTCGATGAAGGGCTCGATCATGCCGTGCTCGAGTGCCATCCGCCGTATCCATCGATCGGCCATTACTGGCATGGCTGCGTGCCTCCAAAGGGGGGAAAGGCCACGTAGCGCATGGCGGCGCGCCGGGGCAATCGGGGTTTACGGCTGGGCGAGACGGGCCAGGTGGGCGCGGCAGGCCTCCCGCGAGGCTTGGCAGCCGCCATCCTGCCACCACGCGCGGACCTGGCGCAGCAGCTCGCCCACGGCGGGGCCGGGCGGGATGCCGAGCGCCAGCACGTCGCGGCCTTCAAGCGGGAATTTCGGGGTTGCCAGGGCTTGCAAGCGGGCGCGGACGGCCTCGGGCTGGCCGGCGAGCCAGGAGCGGCCGAGCAGGGCGGCCCGGTCGGTGTCGGCGAGCTGGCGGCGCAACGCGTCGTCATCGCCATGGCG
>CAXTNN010000349.1:0-3911 GCA_964245545.1 uncultured Acetobacteraceae bacterium
CCTTCGCCCCCGCCCGCGCCCTGCTGGCGGAGCGCGACCGCCCCGGCCGCCCCGCGGGCGCCTACTTCCATCGTCCCACCCCCTGCACGATGCTGATCGACGAGGTGGAGGCGATCTGGGCGGCCATCGCCGAGCGGGATGATTGGTCGCCCTTGGCGCAAAAAATCGAAGCCGTGCGCGAGATGGGCCAGGCGCTGTACCTCGGCATGACGCCGGAGCGCGTGGCCTAACCATTGACGGCGGAACCGTCCCGGTGAACGCTCGGCCGAACAGGCTCCGGAGCAACCGGGGACATCACAGGGAACGCCGTCATGACCGATCCGGATGCCGCGCTCGTCCGCAAACTAACATGGCGCCTGATGCCGCTGCTTAGCTTCGGCTACTTCGTGGCGGTGCTCGACCGCTCCAACGTCGGCGTCGCCGCGCTCACCATGAACCACGACCTAGGCCTTAGCATGACGGCGTTCGGCGTCGCCGCCGGCATCTTCTTCGTGCCCTATGTCGTGCTGGAGCTGCCCTCCAATCTCGCCTTGGCCCGGTTCGGCGCGCGGCTCTGGCTGGCGCGGATCATGATCACCTGGGGCCTGATCTCGGGCGCCCACGCCCTGGTCTGGAACGCCAGCAGCCTCTACGTGGCGCGGGCGGCGCTGGGCGCGGCCGAGGCCGGGTTCGTGCCCGGCGTGATCTTCTACATCACGCTCTGGTTCCCCACCGCCTATCGCGGCCGGATCATTTCCGCTTTTTTCCTCGGCATCCCGGTCGCACTCGTGTTCGGCTCCCCCGTCTCCGGCCTGTTGCTCGGGCTGGATGGCATACTGGGCCTGCATGGCTGGCAGTGGATCTACCTGCTGGAGGCAGTGCCGGCCCTCGCCTTGGGCATCGCCATCCCGTTCCTGCTGCCCGCCAGCCCAGAAACCGCGACCTTCCTGACCGAAGCAGAGCGCGCCCAATTGCTGCGCCAACTCGCCCTGGAGCGGCAGGACCATAGCACTCCGGGACACGGCCTATTCTGGCGCGCCCTGTTCAGCCCGCGCGTCCTGTTGCTCGCGCTGGGCTATTACGGCCTCACCAACCTCAACGGCGCGATCAGCACCTTCCTGCCGCAAATCCTGCGCGAGCTCGGCGGCGTGAACAACCTGGCCGCCAGCGCCCTCTCCGCCATCCCCTATGCCTTCGGAGCGGTCGGCATGGTGGTGCTCGGGCGCTACGCCGACCAGCCGGGCCGGCGCGGGCTGGCGAACTACCTGGCGTTGGTGATCTCGGCCCTGGGCCTGCTCGCCGCCGCCGCCACCGATAACCCGGTGATGAAGATGGTGGCGCTCTGCTTCGGCTCCTTCGGCGTGTTTGCCGCCATGCCGGTCTATTGGGGCATTCCCACGGCCTTGCTCTCCGGCACGGCCGCCGCCGGCGGCATCGCCCTGGTCAATTCCCTCGGCAATCTCTCCAGCGTGGTGAACCCCTGGGTCATCGGCATGATCCGCGACGCCACCGGCAGCTTCGACGGCGGGCTGGTGTGGCTAGCCGCCATGGCGGGGATGTCCATTGTCGCCGTCATCGCCATCCTCTCGCTCTGGGGCAGCGGCCCGAAGCGCGTCGCCGCCGTCTTGGAGGAAGCAAGCTGATGCGCATCACCGCGGTCCGGCTGCGCCGGCTCACCGGCACCTTGCCGACGCAGCAAGACATCTGGGAGGACCGCCTGGTCCGCCCAATCGACGTCTATGACGAGTATCGCCACCGGTCGGACTTCGAGGGCGGCGTGCAGCGGCCCGGCGGCTTCCACATCACCACCTTTTTCGTCGATATCGAGACCGATGACGGGGTGACCGGCCGCGCCGGCCCCGTGCCGGAGGGCGTCGCCTTCATCATCGCCCGCAGCCTGCGCCGCCTGCTGCTGGGGCAGGACCCGGTCGCCGGCGAGAAGCTTTGGGACCAGATGCACCGCTTCATGGTGCACGGCCGTCAGGGTGACGCGATGCTGGCCATCAGCGCCGTGGACTGCGCGTTGTGGGATCTGCGCGGCAAGTGGCTAGGGCAGCCGGTCTACCGCCTGCTCGGCGGCCCCACGCGCGAGGCCGTGCCCGCCTACGCCTCCATGCTCGGCCACGCCGTGCTCGACGCCGGGCGCGTGCGGGAGCGGGCGCAGCAGTTCAAGGCCGCCGGCTACACCGCGCAAAAATGGTTCTTCCGCCACGGCCCGATGAGCGGGCACGAAGGGCTGGCCAAGAACGTCGAGCTGGTCCGCACCCTGCGCGAAGCCGTGGGGGACGGCTACGACCTGATGTTCGACTGCTGGCAGGCCATGGACGCGACTTACGTCGAGCAGCTCGCCGAACGGATTGCCGAGTACCGCCCGCGCTGGCTGGAAGAATGCGTCATGCCCGACCGCATCGGCAGCTATCGCCGGTTGCGCGAGCGGCTGGGCATCCCGCTCGCCGGCGCCGAGCACGAATACACCCGCTGGGGCTTTCAGCGCTTCATCGACGCCGGCGCGCTCGACGTGCTGCAGCCCGACATCTACTGGTGCGGCGGCTTGTCCGAGACGCTGAAGATCGCCGCCTGCGCCACGGCGGCCGACCTCATCGTCATCCCGCACGGGCACTCAACCAATGCCACCATCCACTTCACCGTCACGCAATCCCCGATCCACACGCCCTACCAGGAGTTCCTGGTGAAGTGGAACGCGATCCACCAGCACTTCCTGCTGACCCCGGTGCTACCCGCAGCGGGCACCATCCACGTGCCAAACGAGCCCGGCCTCGGGATGGAGCTGAACCCTGCCAAGATCGAGACCGACACCGAGGTGTTCGCCGCGGATTGACGCCAAGCCCGCGCTCGCCTGCGCTGCCCTCTCGTAATCCTGCTGCGCTTGCAATGCCCCGGAAAATAGGTCACCCATGCCACGCTGGGCCATGTGCCCTACGTTAGGTGCAAGCAATGTTGCCGACCGCGACAGTCACCGTAGCAACTCAAGCAGAGCTGCGGCCAAGAACGGACGTGCGCTTGTATGAGCTCGATGGTTTACGGGGCTGGGCCGCGCTTTGTGTTGTCGTGTTCCACATGCTGTGGGAAACCTTTGGGTCAATCCATCCCATCATCCGCAACAGCTTTACTGCTGTCATGCTGGACAGCAGCGTTGCAGTGTCTCTGTTCTTCGTCCTGTCCGGCGAGGCCCTTAGCTCGGCATTCTTCCGCGGCAGCCGCAGGCATACGACGCTCAAACTGGCGATCAAGCGATATCCCAGGCTGGTGATCCCGATTTTTGCCACCTCGCTGCTGGTCTACGTCATCGTCCATGCCGGATTGAGCTTCAACGCGCCCGCATCCATCATCGTTAGGCGTCAGGACTGGCTCGGCCTGGCGCCCCCTGCTGACCCTTCGTTGCTTTCAGTCATCAAGTATTCGTTCCTATCGGTCTTCATAACCGAGTTCCCGCAGGGCGTGGTGGACATCTTTCTGTGGACGATGCGCATGGAGCTCGCCGGCTCGGTCGCTGTCTTCCTCATCCTTGCCGCCTGGGAGTTTGTTCCGCGGCCGCGCTTGCTGCTTTGGATCATGTATATCGTTCTCGCCGTCCTGCCGTCCGCGACCGCTGGGCAGCTTTCCTGTTTCCTCGCGGGGATGATTTTCGCCGACTTGCGTTGGCGCGGCGTATTCCAGAAGGTCCAAGCCAAGGTTGGCGGCAACGTCCTCTGGTTGCTGATTGCGGCCGTCGCTATCGCGGATGGCGTGCTGTTCTCACAGCATATCCACGCCTCCAGCGCTTGGTTCGCTTCCATTCTTCTTCTGCTGATGTTCTGCAGCAAAGATGCAACAAAGATGTTGTCGTCACCACTGTCCCGTTGGCTTGGCAGCATCTCATTCCCGCTCTACCTCATGCAGTTTCCGGTACTGATCTCGTTTACCTCGTAGGC
>CAXTNN010000350.1:0-3900 GCA_964245545.1 uncultured Acetobacteraceae bacterium
GCGGGATCGGGCTTGGATGGTCATCGGGCTCGCGTGGCTGGGGCTTGCGCGGCGGGCCGGCGTCGAAGCCGCCGGCTTCGGTCGAGGTTTAGGACGCGCAAATTCGGTTTTGTTGCGGCGCCCTTGCGCAGCAGCGGCAAGGCTGCCGGTGCGGGTCACGGCCGTGCCGAATCCTTCTCGCCCTTCGCATGATCGACGGCGTCAGGGATGCCGCGCGGCCGCCCTGTCACTTCGACCTTCCCGCGGAGGCGTGCTATGGGAAACGTGGAGGGTGCAATGAGCGATATCGCAGCAAAAACATCGCGAACGAAGTCGCCTCGCAAGCAGAAGGCTTCCGCGGTCGATCTCGTGGTGAACAAGAACGGCGCCGATTACAAGGCGATGGTTCACGCCTACGCGACGGGAGAGCGCGTGAGCACGAAAGGGATGACGCGGGAGCAGGTCCTGAAGCTCATCACCGGCTGATCGGCATGGCCGGGCGGCGCATCGAGCCGATCCCGAAAGACGTCATCATCCTTCGTTCCAAGCTCGGCGGGATGTTCGTTTCAGACAGTTCAATCGATTTGTCGCTCTACGCGGAGAAAATTGCGGATATCCAAACATGCATCGAGAAGGGCGATTCGATACCGGATCGCTATTATCGGCAGAGCGCAAGGATCGATCATCTGCTGAGCGAGCAGGGATAGATTCACTTCCACGTCGATCTTCAGCCTCCCGACGATGTTCTCCTGATTTATGCAACGGCTAATCATTTATGCAACCGCTGGTCGCTTGGTTGGCCTCACATCGAGCCGCGCTTATCGAGTCACTTGAGGCTTTTTCATAAAATATGGCTCCGTATCTTTTACAGCCTCTTTTGACGTATCCTCCGCATTAGCGACAGGCCTTGCAGCAACTACGCTCGTAATCATGGCTCAGAACGGCCACAATAGCTTTTGCGACATGACTGATGACGACGTAACTGATGCTATTAAGAAAAAGGTATATTCGGGCAAATATTCTCGAAGACGAGCTCCGAAATCTTGACTTATGCCGGCGTGATCGAGCTTGGCCACCAGCGCCAGCCGTTCCGTTCTCATCGCAAATGGCCGTAGGGACGGCGGAGACTACAGAGCGCTAAACGCGCTACATAGGAACAGCACTGCTCAATTTCTCTCGGCATGATAGGGTAAGGCAGGGACGCGCAGCTCCCCTGTTCACGAGAGCGCGGCTTGGAGGGAACGCTCAGCGTGCTGTAGCCCAGGGTTTACGGCTAAAAACAAGCTCTCTTGCAAGATAGACCGACGGTTGCAAGGTGCTGTTGGCACACTTGCGTGTGCCGCTCGATCGACTATTTTGCTCCGACGTTGACACTTCCGATCTGGGTAGCTGTTATGACGACCGAGATTTCCAATCACCAAGCGGCCGAATACGGCATCATGGTCATGCACGCCATGGACATGTATCGGGTGGATGTTAGGAGTCTCGATCCCAAGCTTCCGCAACCTGCTCTGAATGCCGGTTGGGTGCTCCTGGGGCATGTGATTGGCACAGACCACCTGATCGACAAGAACCGCGTCAGCAAATTCGATCAGACGGTTTGCTATGGCTATGTCGCCAGGCGCGAGAAGGAGGTTGTGGTCGCGATCAGGGGCACTGACCAATTTGTAGAATGGATCGAGGACGCCAAGTTCATTCCTGATCTTTATGCGCCATTGGAGAAGCTGCCGGCAGCTCCTCCGGGGATCAAGGTGGAACAGGGTTTCTGGTCGATCTATCAGACTATGCGGTTCCGGAGGGCCGACAGCACACAGGAGGAAATCCTGCACACCGCTGTTGCAGCTCAAGTTGGTCCGCAGGACACCGTGGCCGTCACAGGCCACAGTCTGGGCGCTCCGCTCGCAACCTATCTGACCATTGAACTCGCGCGCGGCAACAAGCTGAACAGTCAGCTTTCCGGGTGCTTCTTCGCGTCGCCGCATCCTGGCAATCATGCTTTCGCAACGTATTTTGATCACACGGTGGACAGCTACCGTGTTTTCAACTACATTCTCGATGTTGTTCCGCGGGTGCCAATTGGTCCCGACTACACCCATCTGCCTCGACGGACCGTGCTTCGCCCCTCGACCGCGCAAGCGTCGATCACAATGAGGGTCGGCTGCAACCACCACGTGATCTGCTACAGCGCGATGCTGGATTATGAGGTCGCCAAACCCTTCAAGGATAATCCCCCGCCCGGCGAGGAAGGCAGCGCCGTCTGCGTGATCGGGCCGGAGATCGGCCGACCGACGCTTTCTAAGCTGCTGATGAGTGGTCTTGGCGAGATCTTCCAGGTTTAAGCCAAGCCAAATATCAATCCTCGGCTGACGCTCGGGCACGCTATGAAGGTCTGCTCTTCAAGCGTGGGCGTGGCCTTGCCTGTGGATGGCTGGTAAGGTCGCCTTGCTATATCCATGACGAACACCACCAGCACACCCACAACGGGCCGGTGACGGAGTCGCAGTCGCATTGGCACCGGCACGAGCCGGTGCGGCACACCCACCTCCCTATCCCGACCTGCACCACCAGTATAGCTACGGCGCAGCTCAAGCTGTTGCACAAGTTCTGATTGCTGAGGAGCTGCCGACTGGCATAATCTTCATCGGTCTCTGCCGGCATACCATCTTCACGGAGCGTTCCCGCGGTCGGAGCTTCTTTGGATTGCGGTCCAAGGTGGCCATGGAACGTTTGAAGCTTGCGGCCAAAGCCAAGCGCGAGAAGGCAGGGTAGAAGGAAGGCAAGATAGGAATGAGGGACCGGACGTCAGCCGGTGCCGCCCCGGAGACATGCCGTTGCTCGATTTCTCGCAACTGACCGGCTTCGCTTCCAACACGCTGGACCGCATGGCCAACCAGCGCGAGGACCGCGACGTCATCGCCAGGCTCAGCCAGACCGCCTCGGCCCGCTGCGTCGTGCTGTCGGGCGAGATCCCGGCGCTGAAGCACGACGGCGAGCGCCACGACGCCCTGTTCACCTTCGCCGAGGCCAAGGCGCTGGGCACGGCGAGCCACACGGTATTCCTCGGTTGCCATAACATGGGCAGCGACGGCGACCGCGCCCTGTTCGCCCGGCTGATCGAGGCGGCGAGCCACGACAACGCGCAGGAGCGCGGCGAACTCTCCTTCATCGACCTGCGCACCATCGCGACGCAGGGGCTGGTGTCGCCCGACCTCGTCGGCGCGCTGTCGCATGCCAAGAGCCTGCTGTACTGGCACAAGCACAATGCGTTCTGCGCCAACTGCGGCGAGCAGACGACGGCCTCGATCGGCGGCTCGCGGCGCGAGTGCGCGAACTGCGGGCGCCACCACTTTCCCCGGCTGGAGCCGGTGGTCATCATGCTCGTCACCGACGGCGAGCGCTGCCTGCTCGGGCGGCAGGCGCGCTTCCCGCCGGGCATGTACTCCTGCCTCGCCGGCTTCGCCGAGGTCGGCGAGACGCTGGAGGATGCGGTGCGCCGCGAGACGATGGAGGAGGCCGGCCTGCGCGTCGGCCGGGTGGCATACTACGCCTCGCAGCCCTGGCCGTTCCCCTCCTCGCTGATGGTCGGCTGCCTCGCCGAGGCGCTGACCACCACGATCGTTCCCGACCCCGTGGAGCTGGAGGACGCGCGCTGGTTCTCCCGCGAGGAAACGAAGCAGCTCCTCGCCCGCGACCATCCGCAGGGGCTGGTCTGCCCGCCCAAGCTCGCCATCGCCAACCTGCTGATGCGCGCCTGGGCGCTGGAAGGCGCGACGCTGGGGATGGCGCGGCGCGACGGGACGGCGAGCCTGTGAGCGGCGCCGAACCGGCGCAGGGCGTGGCAGGAGACGGCGTCCAGGACGGCGCGCAGGACGGCGCGCTGGTGCTGTTCTCCGGCGGCCAGGATTCGACCACCTGCCTCGC
>CAXTNN010000351.1:0-3855 GCA_964245545.1 uncultured Acetobacteraceae bacterium
GCACGGCCTGGTGGCCATGACCGGCAACCAGTCCGTCAGCATCGAGCAGCTCGCCTTGCAGGTGGGTGCCACGAGCCTGGGCTTCGCCGCCACCGGCCTCACCTTGCTCAAAGGGGGCGCGGTCGAGTCCATCGCCGGGCATCTCCAGGCCACCGCCCCCCCGCTGCCCGCGCCGGACTGGCGCGCAGCCCTGGCCCAGTGGCAGCGCGCCGGCGGCCGGCTCGGCCGGGCGGCCCTCACCCTGCGTTGGGGCGCGCTCGACGCCCATGGCGACGCGGTCCTAAGCTTAACGCCAGGTCTGCAGCCCGAAGGCGCCGGCCAGATCCATCTCACCGGCTTCGACGAGGCCCTCGCCGCGGCGCAGCGCGCCGGCACCCTCACCCCAGACGCCGCCCGGGTCGCTGCCGCGGTGCTGGGCCTGCTGGCCAAGGCCGAACCCGGCAAACCGCCGCAAGTCGACCTGCCGTTGCGCCTGCAGGATGGCGTGCTGTCGGCCGGCGCCATCCCATTGCTTCGTGTCCCAAATTTCATGCCTGGATAGCCCGGCAAAGCTACGGCACAACCCCAAATGATGCACCGCAGCAGGTTGGCTGCCGTTCACTGTCAAGGCGACCATGTTCCCCATCGACGCATTCCACCTAGCCCGGGCGCAGTTCGGCTTCACCGTCGCCTTCCACATCATGTTTCCCGCCTTCTCCATCGGCCTCGCAAGCTTCCTGGCCGTACTGGAAGGCCTCTGGCTGTGGACGGGCAAACAGGTCTATCTCGACCTGTTCAAATACTGGCTGAAGATCTTCTCGCTCGGCTTCGCCATGGGCGTCGTCTCCGGCCTGGTCATGGGCTACCAATTCGGCACCAACTGGTCCCAGTTCGCCGCCAAGGCCGGCCCCGTCGTCGGCCCGGTGATGGCCTACGAGGTGCTCACCGCCTTCTTCCTGGAGGCCGGCTTCCTCGGCGTGATGCTGTTCGGCATGGAGCGCGTCGGCCGCCGCCTGCACTTCGTGGCCACCTGCATGGTCGCCTTCGGCACCCTGCTCTCCGCCTTCTGGATCCTCTCGGTCAACAGTTGGATGCAAACCCCGGCCGGCTTCGCCTGGGCCACCGACGGCCGCATGGTCCCCACCAACTACTGGCGCGTGATCTTCAACCCAATCTCCTTCGTCCACATCCCGCACATGATCCTGGCCTCCTATCTATCGGTGGCTTTCATCGTCGGCGCGGTCGCGTCCTGGCACATGCTGCGCGGCCGCTTCACCCCGCCGGTCATGCGCATGTTCTCCATGGCGATGTGGATGGCCGTGATCGTGGCGCCGCTGCAGGTCCTGGTGGGCGACATGCACGGGCTGGAGACGCTGAAATACCAGCCGATGAAGATCGCCGCGCTGGAAGGCAACTGGACCCCGTCCGGCCCCAACGGCGCCGCGGAAACCCTGTTCGGCCTGCCCAACATGGCGAAGGAGCGCACCGATTACGCCCTCCGCATCCCCCATCTCGGCTCGCTGATCCTCACCCATAGCTGGGACGGCCGCGTCCCCGGCCTGAAGGAAGTCCCGGCCGCCGACCGGCCCTACTCGCCGGCGATCTTCTGGACCTTCCGCATCATGGTCGGCCTGGGCTTCCTGATGGTCGGCCTCGGCGCGCTGAGCCTGCTCGCCCGCTGGCGCGGCACCCTCTACCGCAGCCGCGCCCTGCATTGGTTTGCCCTGCTGATGGCGCCCTCGGGGATCATCGCCATGCTCTGCGGCTGGGTCACCACCGAGCTGGGCCGCCAGCCCTACACCGTATATGGCCAGCTCCGCACCATCGACAGCGTCTCCCCCATCGGCTTGCCCGGCGTGGCCACCTCGCTCGCCGCCTTCGCCCTGGTCTACTTCATTGTCTTCGGCGCCGGCGTGGTGATCATCCTGCGGCTGATGTCCCATCCCCCGGTCAGCGGCGAGACCGGCGTGCGCACCGACAAGCCGATCCGCACCGCCGGCATCCATCCCGGCCTGCCCGGCGCGGTGCCGCCCAACACCGGCGGCTCCAGCCCGCTGCCGGCGGAGTAGCAAGGATGAGCACCGAAACCATCGCCACGGTCTGGGCCGGGCTGCTTGCCTTCGCCGTCCTGGCCTACGTGGTGCTGGACGGCTTCGACCTCGGCGTCGGCATGCTGTTCGCCTTGGAGCCCGAGCCCGGCGACCGCGACACCATGGTCAACACCATCGCCCCCATGTGGGACGGCAACGAGACCTGGCTGGTGCTCGGCGGCCAGGGCTTGCTGGCGGTGTTCCCCGCCGCCTACGCCGTCATCATGCCGGCGCTCTACCCGGCCATCCTCGGCCTCCTGTTCGGCCTGATCTTCCGGGGCGTCGCCTTCGAGTTCCGCTTCCGCGCCCAAACCAAAGCCGGCCGCCGCCTGTGGGACCTCTCGTTCTTCGCCGGGTCACTGGTGGCGGCGCTGTGCCAGGGCCTCACCCTGGGCGGCCTGCTGCAGGGCATCCGGATGGTGGACGGGCAGTATGCCGGCGGCTGGTTCGACTGGCTCACCCCCTTCACCGTGCTGTGCGGCGTCGCGGTGGTGGTCGGCTACGCCTGGCTTGGCGCCTGCTGGCTGATCTGGCGCACCGATGAGCGCCTGCAGGAACGCTCCCGCCACACCGCCTCCGTGCTCGGCGCCGCCACCCTGCTCCTGATCGTGGCGGTAAGCCTGTGGACGCCGTTCCTGAACTCGACCTTCGAGCATCGCTGGTTCGGCTGGCCCGGCATCCTGTTCACCGCCCCCGTGCCGGTGCTGGTGGCGCTGCTGGCGGCCACCTTCGCCGTGGCGATCCGCCACAACCACCACCTCACCCCGTTTCTCTGCGCCCTGGGCATCTTCGTGCTCTGCTTCGCCGGCTTGGGCGTGAGCCTCTACCCGCTGATCGTCCCCCCCAGCATGACCATCTGGCAGGCGGCCGCCCCGCGCGCGAGCCAATCCTTCGTCTTGGTGGGCGCCGTCGTGCTGGTGCCGCTGATCTGCCTCTACAGCGGCTTCAGCTACTGGATCTTCCGCGGCAAGGTGCAGGCCGGTGCCCACTATCATTGACCCTGGCACTAACCCCCGCCCACTCTGGCAGCGGCTCGCCTGGTTCGCCGCCCTCTGGCTGGGCGGCGTGGTCGGGCTCACGATCGTGGCAACGGTGCTGCGGTGGGTGTTGCACGCTTGAAACCCTGCTAGCGTCCGCACCCATGGACAAACCTTTTTGGCAAACCAAGCCGCTCGACCAGATGAGCGCGCCGGAGTGGGAGTCGCTCTGCGACGGCTGCGGGCGCTGCTGCCTGCACAAGCTGCGCGACGAAGAGACGGAAGCCCTGAGCTTCACCAACGTCGCCTGCCGCTTGCTCGACCTCCATCTCTGCACCTGCCGCGACTACCCCCATCGCCAGGTCCACGTGCCCGATTGCGTGGCGCTCTCCCCGCAAGCGCTCGACGACATCGACTGGCTGCCCCCTTCCTGCGCCTACCGCCGCATCCAGGAGGGCCGCGGCCTGGCCTGGTGGCACCCCCTGGTCTCGGGCGACCCCGACACGGTGCACCAGGCCGGCGTCTCCATCCGCGGACGGGCGATCAGCGAGGAGCGCAGCGGCCCGCTGGAGTTCCACCTCGCCGAATGGCCCGGCCGCAACCCCCGGCCGAAGCGCCCCGCACCACCTCCAGTCTAACGACGCACATGCCCAAGCAACCTCCCTCTCCCGCTTGCGGGAGAGGGCCGGGTAAGGGCTACGCGCATTCGACGCTTCTACTTGCCTCGGCTCACTTCGCCGTCGCATCATACTCGGCGATGGCGACACCGATCACCGCTTCGAGCTGGCGGACATGCCCGAACGTGAAGG
>CAXTNN010000352.1:0-3845 GCA_964245545.1 uncultured Acetobacteraceae bacterium
CTCATCCTTTGCACCGGCTGTACCAGGGCTGCCGTGGCGGATTTCCGGGCTTTTGCCGCTCGTGCAGGGCGGCATAATCTGCCGGCCGGCAAATTGGGCGCGCCTGGCCGGACCGCGTACTCCCCACGGACGATCGTGCAAGCGCGGCCGATCACAAGGCCTCGACTGATGTTTGATCAAGCCGCGCCCTGTGGCACGTTTCAACCGTGCCAAGGGTTTGGCACGCAGGGTTTGATCGGCGGCAGAAACGGCGGCATAAGCTAAGATGACGGGCTCCCCGCCCCCAAACTAAGTCATGGCTCGCAGCGTTGCGTGCTGAACCGCGTGCTGCCGCAACAGGAGCGATCCCCTGACCCCCGAATTGGCTCACGTCTTCCCGGCTTGGCTGACGATCACCGGGCATCAGCCGGTCGTTCAGGGCGTGATGGTCGTGCTCGGCACCTTTGTGCTGGAGGACGCAGCCACCATCCTGGCGGCGATGGACGTCCAGGTCGGGCAACTCACCTTGATGGTCGCCCTGGTGGCGCTCTACCTCGGCATTGTTCTAGGAGATTTGGGACTTTACGGGCTGGGCCGCTTGGCGTCCACCCTGCCCTGGGCCAGGCGATGGGCGCCCCCCGAGCGGTTTGCGCACAGCCGGAGGTGGATTTGCAGCCACGTCTTCACGGTGGTGTTCATCAGCCGCTTCCTCCCTGGGGCGCGGCTGCCGACCTACACCGCTTGCGGCTACCTGGGCGCTGACTTCCGCCGCTTCGCCGCCGCCGCCATCGTCGCCACACTGATCTGGACCACCCTGCTGTTCGGGGTTTCGCTGCGAATCGGGCGGCTGATGGCGGAGCATTTGGGCGAGTGGCGTTGGGTTGGCATGGCCGGGTTCGCCCTGACCATCGTGCTGGTGGGCCGGCTGGCGGCCCGGCTGCAATCGGCCGATCACATGCACATTCCGTGAGCTTGGCCGCATGAGCGATGTTGCGGCCACCGGAGTGGCCCGGCGGTTGGCGGCCGACCGGGTTGTTTCACCATTCGAATTTTGGCCTGGCTGGCTGTTTTACGCTCCCGTGGTCGCGCAATGGATCCTGCTTGGCCTCCGCTATGGCGACATGAGCCTGCCCACCGCTGCCAATCCCTCGATTGAGACTGGCGGATTATGTGGTGAGAGCAAGACCGCCATCCTCGACCAGGTGACCGGCCCGGCGCGCGACTGCATCGCACCCTATGTCACGTTCATCGCCGGCACCGACGACTCGGCGGCGGCCGCGCAAGCCAGCGGGTTTGACTGGCCGATGGTGCTCAAGCCCGACATTGGCTGCAACGGCACCGGGGTGCGGCTGGTGCCCAGCCTTGACGCGCTGCGCGATGCTGTGGCCGAGTTTCCTCATGGCGTAAAGCTGCTGCTGCAGCGCTACGTGCCTGGCCCGGGCGAGGCCGGGCTGTTCTACATCCGCTACCCGGACGAGGCGCACGGCCGCCTCACCTCCATTACGCTCAAGGTGCAGCCCTCGGTGGTGGGCAACGGGCGCTCCACGCTGGAGCAGCTCGTCCGCGCCGACCCGCGGGCTGGGCGGGTGCCGCAGCTTTACCTGCGCCGCCTGGCGGCGCGGCTGGCTGACGTTCCGGCGGCGGGCGACGTGGTGCCGCTGGTGTTCACCGGCAACCACTGCAAGGGCTCGGTGTTCCTCAACGGCGCCGACATTGCCACCCCGGCGCTCACCGCCCAGGTTGATCGCATCGCCCAAGCCATCCCGAACTTTCATTTTGGCCGCATCGATATCCGCTACAGCTCGGAGGCGGAGCTCAAGCTCGGCCAAGGCTTCACGGTTATCGAGGTGAACGGCGCCGGGTCGGAAGCGACCCATATCTGGGACGCGCGCTGCACCCTACGCGAGGCCTATGCTTCCCAGTTCACCCATTACCGGGCGGCATGGGAGATAGGCCGGATCAATCGCCGCCGCGGGATGCAGCCAAGCGGGTTGCGGGCCATGTACCGGCTCTGGCGCCTGCAGCGGCGCCTGATGGCATCCTATCCCACCAACGATTGAGGCATCATGGCAACTGATCTGTTCGGACCGGTCACCCTTGGCGGAGACCTGGTCCTGTCGAACCGCATCGTCATGGCGCCGCTGACCCGGAGCCGTGCTGGCAAGGGCGACGTGCCCGGGCCGATGAACGCCGAGTACTACGCCCAGCGGGCGAGTGCCGGGCTGATCGTGTCGGAGGCGACCAATATCAGCCAGCAGGGCAAGGGCTACGCGTTCACCCCTGGGATCTACACCGAGGAGCAGGTGGCGGGCTGGCGCATTGTGACCGACGCGGTGCATGCGGCCGGCGGGCGCATTTTCTGCCAGTTGTGGCATGTCGGCCGCATCAGCCACCCCTCGCTGCAGCCCGGCGGCGGCGTGCCTGTGTCGGCTTCGGCGGTGAGGGCAGACATGAAGGCGTTCACCGAGACTGGCCTGCAGCCAACCGTGACGCCGCGCGCGCTGGAGCTGGGCGAGATACCGGGAGTGATCGAGCAGTATCGCCATGCCGCCGAATGCGCCAAGCGGGCCGGATTTGACGGTGTGGAGATCCACGCCGCCAATGGCTATCTGCTGGAGCAATTCCTCCGCAGCGTGACCAACCACCGCACCGACCAGTATGGCGGCTCGGTCGAAAACCGCGTGCGCCTGCTGCTCGAGGCGGCGACGGCGGTGGTAGAAGTGTGGGGCGGCCAGCGCGTGGGCATCCGCCTGTCCCCGGTGAGCCCGGCCAACGACATGAGCGGCTTTGAGGACGCGCAAGAGGTGTATGAGACCGTGGTCGCCGGCATCGAGCGGCTCGGCCTGTGCTACATGCACATCGTGGAGGGCGCCACCCAAGGGCCGCGGGACAACGCACCGTTCGACTACGTGCGGCTGCGCGGGCTGTTCAGCGGCCTCTACATGGCCAACAACAACTATGACCTGGCGTTGGCGGAGGACATGCGGGCGCAGTTGCGGGTGGACCTGATTGCCTTCGGCCGTCCCTTCATCACCAACCCCGACCTGGTGGACCGGCTGCGCACCGGCATTCCGCTCGCACCGTCAAACGACAAGACGCACTGGTATGGCGGCGGTGCGGAGGGCTACACGGATTACCCCGTCGCGGCGAAGAAGGCGGCGTAGGGCCTCCTTTAGGAATCGCTGTCCAAGGAAGTAGAAGCTGGTGAGGCGGTTGCGCAGTTAACCATCCGCTCTTTCACACCACACTGAGGGCAGATTCCACCTATGGCAACGCCGCAATCCGCTCCGGCAAGAGGGTGAAAAATCGGTCCGCGTCCAGCCGCTCCAGCAACTTGACGTTGGCCGGCTGACCGGATCGCCCCCAGCGGTCGATCACCGTCCGTCCGCGCGTCAGCCCTGCGCCGAGTTCCACCGCCGCGTGGGCTGGCCGGGCGGTAAACAGACCCGGCGCCACCAGCCACATCACCGCGCAGGCGTCATGCTGGATGGCGCCGGGTTCGCTCTGCCGGTTGGACATCGGCACCGTCGCGACAATAGCGGCCGCGGCGCGGGAACATCCGCCGCCCTCCTGCAGCGCCGTCGACCGGGCCGGCGTGCAAAGCGCCTGTGCCGTCAATTCCAGCGTGGCCAAGGTAACTGGCCGGCCGCAAGCCAGCAGCATCGCCAGCGCCTCCGGGTCGCTCCAGGCGTTGAACTCGGCGGCGGGCGTGACATTGCCTTCACTCCAGGCGCCCGTCATCAGCACGATCTCGCGCACCCGGCTGGCCAAGCCCGGCTCGCAGGCGAGCGCCAAGGCCAGGTTGGTGGCGGGGCCAATCCCCACCAGCGTCACCCCATCGGCGCCGGCAGTGCGCAATACGGCCC
>CAXTNN010000353.1:0-3812 GCA_964245545.1 uncultured Acetobacteraceae bacterium
GGGCCTTGGAACGAAAGCAGGTAGATCACCAGCATTGGGCCATACAGCAATACCAGGTAGGCGCCCATCAGCGTCGCCAGCAGGTAGAAGGTGTATGGCCGCCGCTCCCGCACGCGCGCCATCAGCCGAGCAGCTCGCGACGCACGTCCACCACGCGCATCATGCCCGCGACTACGAGGGCCACGAACACCACCAACACCATCGCGCTGGCCGAGGCGGGCGGATATTGCATGGCCTGGATCTCGGTGGACAACGCCGACACGATGGACGCGCTCTGCCCGCCGCTCATCTGCTTCACCACGAAGTAGTCGCCCATCACCTGCGTAAACACCAGGATGGAGCCCAGCGCGATGCCGGTGCGTGAGAGCGGGATGACCACGTCCGTCACCGTGCGCCAACGGCTCGCCCCCGCGTCGCGCGCCGCTTCGAGCAAAGCGCGGTCGATCTTGCTCATGGAGTTGGCGATCGGGCCGATCATCAGCAGCGTGTAAAGGTGCACGTAGGTGACGCAGACCGCAAAGTCCGAGAACAGCAAAAAGGTGAGCGGATGGTCGGTGAGGTGCAGCTCCAGCAGGGTGGTGTTGAAGGCGCCGTTGCGGCCGAGGAACGGGATCCAGGCGATGGTGCGGATGATGGCGGACGTCCAGAACGGGATGGCGCAGGCCAGGAACAGCGCCGCCCGGGTGGCATGGCTGCGGATGTGGAACACGAGGAAATAGGCGATGTTGAAGCCCACGAACAGGGTGATGGCCCAGACGATCACGGCGAAGCGCAACGAGCTGACATAGATGCGCAGCGTAGCAGGGGTGGTGAACAGGTCGCGGTAGTTGCTCAGCAGAAAGGCCGGATAGATCCCGACCCGGTCATAGTCGAAAAAGCTGACCACCAGGAACAAGACCGTCGGCAGGGCGAACAGCACAACCAGGATCAACGCCAGCGGCGACACTTGCAGCCACGACACCGCCGCGGGTGAAAGACGCAGCCGGCGCCGAGCTGGACGCCAGACGGCCGCGCGGCTGGCAAGGGCGGTTTCGCTCGGCATCAAGCGGCCTGCGCGTGCCCACTGCTCTGGCGGCTGTGCATCAGCGGCATGATGCGGGTGCCGAATTGCTCCATCCCGATTACGAAGTCGTCGAAGGTCATCATCACGCCCTCCACGCCGGGCACGGCCGCCATTTCGTCCAGCATGGCGGCGATCCGGGCATAGGAGCCGACCAGCACGCCCTGGTTGGTGGGCAGTTTGTCGCCGCCCATGATCTTGCGGCGGTTGGGCTGGGAGAACGGGTCCTTGTTCGGGTCGTCTTGCGCCTGCTCGTCGCGCCAGGCGATGGCTTCGTAGTCGGTGCCGGCCTTGTAGTGCTCCCACTTCGCCATGGCGGCCGCATCCGTCTCGTCGGCGATGATCATGGTCAGGATCAGCGCGCCGCAATGCCGCCCGGCCTGCGCGGTTGCCGTCACCAGCCGTGCCACGCTGTCGGCGATGGCGGTGGGCTGGTTGACCCCGAAGCTGGAGCAGAAGTTGAAATCGGCATGCTGCGCGGCATAGCGTGTGCCCGTGTCGCTCTGTGCGGCGCAGATGATCGGAATCGTCGCCGCCGGCACGGGGCTGCATCGGCAATCATCCATGGTGAAGAAGTCACCCTTGAAGTTGGAGCGCCCGGTGGCCCACAACTCCTTCATGATGGTGACGTATTCCGCGCAGTACTCATAGCGCCGTCGGTAATGCTCGGCGCCGGGCCACAGCCCCATTTGCGCGTATTCTGCGCGTTGCCAACCCGAGATGATGTTCACGCCGAAGCGGCCGCCTGAGATGCTGTCGATGGTGACGGCCATGCGTGCGGCGATCGGTGGCGGGATGGTCAGCACGGCGCAGGTGGCGAAAAGCTGAATGCGGCTGGTGACGGCCGCCAACCCGGCCATCAGCGTGAAGCTCTCCAGGTTATGGTCCCAGAACTGCGATGGGCCGCCGAAACCGTGTAGCTTGATCATGGAGAGCGCGAAGTCGAAGCCAAAGCCCTCTGCCTTTTGCACGATGGTGCGGTTGAGCTCAAAGCTCGGCATATATTGCGGAGAGGTGGTCGAAATCAGCCAGCCATTGTTGCCGATCGGGATGAACACGCCAAGCTTCATGTCTTAGGATGATCCTTTAGGAAGTGATGAACTCATTCCAACGCCGGGTCAGGTAGCGGTCCTCGTCCATCACCGAGTTCCAGACCGCGATGTTGCCCATGCGTTGCTCGAACGAGCCACCGTCTCGCGAGCGGCCGGCTTTTTCCATGAGTTTGCCAAATGGATCATGGATGTCGGTTTCGGCCGGCTTGCCACCATACCAGTAGTCCCACTCGGCCTGGCTGAGGTATTTCTTGGCGTTCTGGGGCTGTGCGGAATAGTAGCCCTCGCGGGCGATGAACGCGCCAGGGAAGCCGGAGCAGTACCAATTCATGTACTCGTAGGTGGCATCCAGCTTCATGCCGCTGACATGCTTCATGATGCCGAAATTGTAGCCCCAGCCACGGTAACCCTCCTTCAGCGGCTGAAACACGCAATCGACCCCGCGCGTCCGTACCGCCGTTACCGCGGGGGACCACATGGACTGGATTACCACCTCGCCCGACGCCATCAGGTTCACCGATTGGTCGAACGACGACCAGAACGAGCGGAACTGGCCCGATTGCTTGATTTCCGTCATGAGCTGGATGGTCTTATCGATCTCCGCCCGCGTCATGTTGCCCTTGTTGGCGTATTTGACGTCGCCGCGCGCTTCCACGGCCATCGCCACGTCGATCACCCCCACGGTAGGATTGTCCTGTAGCGCGGAGCGGCCCTTGAAGTCCGGGCTGATCAGGTCCGCCCAGCTTGTCACCGGCCGCCCGACGAGGTCCGGCCGGATGCCGAGCGTGTCGGCATTGGTGATGGTCGGCACGCTGTTGAGGAACTCGGTCGGGCCGGTTGCAAACGCTTTGCCCGATGCATCCGTCGCATACAGGATCGTGTAAGGCGCCACACCCTGCGTCGACGCTTTGCGGCCATCCGCATATTCGCTCTTGGTGAATAGCGGCAGCGTGTTGTCCCATTGGGTAAACTTTGCGACCGGGATGGTTTGCAAGATGCCGCGGCCGATCAGGTATTTATGGTAGGGCAGGCTGATGTCGCCAACATCGATGGAGTCGGTCTGCGATAGAAAACGGTTCAGCAAATCGGCGCTTTCCGACGCCTGCATGGTGACCTTGAAGCCTAGATCCTTGCTGGCCTGCTCGCCGATGGCCGGAATCGCTGTTACCGGCTGGCCGGCGTGCCGGATCTCTATATCCTTGATGGTTTGCGCCCAGATGGTGGGAAAGCCGCGGATCGCTCCCGACCCGATGGCGGCACCTGCAGCGATCGACCCGGCGCCGAGCAACCGGCGGCGGGACAGGTTCGGCGCAGCGTCCTCACTCATACGAAGCCTCCTTGATCGGGCGTGGGAAAGCGGAAGGTGTTGGCTGGCTCATCGCGAAAGCGGCGGGTGCGGCGGAGCCGGCTGGTCATAGTCTCCACGTAGGGCGCGGCGACGCAGGCCATCTCAAACTGGCGTTCGGTCAGCCGGAGCCCCGCACGCTGGCAAGCCTCCGCCACCGCAGCCCGGCCCGCGTCCGGCAGGTCGCTCGCAGGGTCGGGCGCCGGCGGCAAGGGAGGCGTCGCCACACCCGGTTGCAGCGCCGGCCGGACCGCTCGCCAGGGAGTTGCGCGGTCATAGGCGGGTCCTACCCGCAGCACCCGTGCGTCATCGAACGGCCGCCCTGCGATCTGCAGCCCCAGCGGCAACCCGCCGC
>CAXTNN010000354.1:0-3810 GCA_964245545.1 uncultured Acetobacteraceae bacterium
GAAATACACCCTGCCGCACCCACATCGGCTGGGTCCGACACGCTGAACGGGGGAGACGACATGTATCCAGACACCCAATTGCTGATTGCGGGCGAGTGGACCGCGGCCGAGTCCGGCAAGACCTTGCCGGTGCTTGACCCGGCGACCGGCGAGGAGATCGGCACCGTGGCCCACGCCGAGCGGGCGGATTTGGACCGTGCCCTGGCGGCGGCGGAGCGCGGGTTCGCCGTTTGGCGCGCCACGTCGGCGTTCGAGCGCAGCAAGTTGATGCGCAAGGCCGCCGAGCTGCTGCGCGGCCGGGCCGATGCCGTGGCCGCCATCATGGTGCGGGAGCAGGGCAAGCCGCTGGCCGAAGCGAAGGTTGAGACGCTGTCCGCCCCCGACAACATCGAGTGGATGGCAGAGGAGGGCCGGCGCTCGTATGGCCGGGTGATCCCGGCGCGGCTGCCTGGCGTCTACCAGATGTCGCTGCGGGAGCCGGTGGGCGTGGTGGCGGCGTTCACGCCCTGGAACTTCCCCATCAACCAGGCGGTGAAGAAGATCGCCGCGGCGCTGGCGGCCGGGTGCGCCATCATCGTGAAGGGTCCGGAGGAAACGCCGGCCAGCGTGGCCGAGCTGCTGCGCGCCTTCCACGATGCGGGGCTGCCCCCCGGCGTGGTCCAGCTCGTCTACGGCGTGCCGGCCGAGATCAGCTCCTACCTCATCCCGCATCCGACGGTGCGCAAGATCAGCTTCACCGGGTCCACCGCGGTGGGCAAGCAGCTCGCCGGCCTGGCGGGCCAGCACATGAAGCGCGTGACGATGGAGCTGGGCGGGCATGCGCCGGCGATCATCTTTGATGATGCCAATCTAGATGTGGCCACCCAGGTGCTGGCGGCCAACAAGTTCCGCAACGCCGGCCAGGTCTGCATCGCGCCCACCCGGTTCCTGGTGCAGGAGCGCGTGTATGAGGAGTTCGTCGGCCGCTTCACGGCGGCGGCGGAGAGCGTGCGGGTCGGCAACGGGCTGGAGCCCGGCACCACCATGGGCCCGTTGGCCAATGACCGCCGGGTGCAGGCGATGAAGGGCTTCATTGCCGACGCCGTGCAGCATGGCGGCACCGTGCGGACGGGGGGCGGCCGGATCGGCAACAAGGGCAACTTCTTCCAGCCGACGGTGATGACGGACGTGCCGACCGACGCCCGGGTGATGAACGAGGAGCCGTTTGGGCCGCTCGCCGTCATGGTGCCGTTCCGCGAGGTGGAGGAGGCGGTGAGCGAGGCCAATCGTCTCGCCTATGGCCTGGCCGCCTATGCCTATACCAGCTCCGCCACGCGGGCGAGCAAGGTCGCCGCCGCGGTGGAATCTGGCATGATGGCAATCAACCATCATGGCCTGGCGCTGCCGGAAACGCCGTTCGGCGGCGTGAAGGACAGCGGCTACGGCTCGGAAGGCGGCGTCGAGGGGCTGGAGGCGTATCTGTCCACCAAGTTCGTCACCCAGGCGACGATTTAACCAGCGGAGAGGAGTGCCTGTGAGCGGGACGGCCGATCGGGAAACGGCGATTTGGAACGAGCGTCGCAAGCTGCAGGCACTTTTCCTTAACAATCTGGCGGTAAGTGTGGTTATCCTCGGTGTCGTGACCCCTAGTGTGGCTGTCTTCTATGGGCTTGGAAGCGCGCCGACCGTCGGTTCCGGCTGGCTGGCGGGTGGAGCGCTCGGGTCGGCGGCAACCGGCCTCGGCCTGCATCTGCTCGCTGCATCATGGTTGAGGGGGTTGCGGTGATCGCCAAACTCTATTGGGTCCTGTGGCCCTTCCTGGTCGGCGGGGTTGGACTGATGGCGGTTTATGGAGAGCGCCTGTTGCCGTCGCGGCGAATGGCTACTCCTGCGCCCCGCCCACGCTCGGATGAGTGGCCCAGGCAATACTCGGTCGACTCAGTCTCCTATCACTTCACGCCAGATGCTGCCGTTACCCGCCACCCCAGCAGCTCCAGCCTCTACACCGCGCCCCGCCACGCGGCCGAATAGGGCGGATTTAGAACCGCTCGGCGCGATAGGGTGCCGGGTCAACGAATGGCGCCTCTCCCGTCATCATCTCCGCCAGCAGCCGGCCCGTGCTTGGGCCCAGCGTCAGGCCCTGATGGGCGTGGCCAAACGCGCACCATAGCGTGGATTGCCCGGGCGCCGGGCCGATCACCGGCAGCATGTCGGGGGTGCAGGGCCGCACGCCCATCCAGGGCGTGCGTTCCACCCGCTCCGCCAGGGGCAGCAGGGCCCGCGCCACCGGCTCCGCCCGGTCCAGTTGCACCGGGGTAGGCTCGGCTTCGGAGCGGGTGAACTCGGCGCCCGTGGTCAGCCGCACCCCGGCCCGCATCGGGATCAGCATGTAGCCGTTCTCCCCGTCCAGCACCGGGTGGTTCAACACGGCATTGCCGCGCAGGCCGAAATGCACATGGTAGCCGCGCTTGCCGAACAGCGGCGCCGCCCAGCCGAACCGGTGCGTGAGCTTGGGCGACGCCATGCCGAGCGCTACCACGGCATGCTGGGCAGTCACCGGCCCGGCCTCCGTCTGCACCCGCCAGCCATCGCCCTCCTGCGCCAGGGTGGCCGCATCGCCGATGGCCGCCGTGCCGCCTAGGTGCTGGAATAGCCGGGCATAGGCGGTGGTGAGCGCATGCGGGTCGCTGACCGAGTAGGGATCGGTCCAGTGGATGGCGCCCGCTTTGCCGCTGTGCAGATGCGGCTCCAGCTCGGCCAGCCCCGCTGGCTCGAGCACGCGGTAGTTCACCCCGTGGTCGCGATGGGCGGCCTCCGCCTCCGGCAGCACGGCTTCCAGCCCGGCGGCGGTGTTGAACAGGCGGAGGTAGCCGATCGGCCGCAGCAAGTCGGTCGCGCCGGCTTCGGTGGCGATGGCCCGGTGCTCGTCCAGGCAGGTGGCGATCAGGGCGGCATGTCCGGCCACTGCCAGCGGATAGCGGCCCGGCGCCGAGTTCTGCCAGTAGCGCAGCAGCGGCGCCGCCAGCCCGGGGAGGGCGCCGGGATGGTAGGCGACGTCAATCGATTGGTTGACCGCGACCCGGCTCAAGGTCGCGAGGTCGCGCGGGAACGGGTGCGGAAACACCGCCTCGCGCTGGATCAGCCCGGCATTGCCGAAGGACGTGCCCTCGCCGGGTCCGTTGCGGTCGATCAGCACCACGTCCCAGCCGCGGCGGCGCAGGTGGAGCGCGATGGAGACGCCGACCATGCCGGCGCCGAGGACAATGGCTGTCTGGGTCATTGGGATAAGAGGTGGTGTGCCATGGGAGATGAAGGTAGCACGGGGGCAGGGCGCCTGTCTGCTGGGGGCCACCCTCACCCCCGGCCCTCTCCCGCCAGCGGGAGGGGAGCTGTGAGAGGACACTTACTCAGATGCTCCATGCCGCTCCGCTGGCTTGCCAGCGTGATCTGTTCGAGCTGCCGGATGAGGTCAGCTACCTCGACGCGGCGGCGTGGACACCGCTGCCGCGGCCGGTGCAAGAGGCCGCAGCGAGGGGGATGCGCGCCAAGGTGGCGCCTTGGGCGTCAAAGGGCCGCGACGAGGCCGCGGCGATGGCGGAGCGCACCCGGGCTGCTGCAGCCGCGCTGATTGGCGCCACGGCTGCGGACATCGCCATTGTGGGCTCGGTGAGCCACGCCATGGCCACTGCCGCGCGCAACCTGGCGCTGGCGCCCGGTGGGCGGGTGCTGCGGGTGGCGCAGGAGTTCCCCTCGCACCGGCTGCCATGGGATCGGCTGGCGGCCGAGCGCGGCCTCACCGTGGAGGAAGTGGCCCGGCCGGCCGATGGCGCC
>CAXTNN010000355.1:0-3801 GCA_964245545.1 uncultured Acetobacteraceae bacterium
AACACAAACGACGAGAGCTGAATCGAACTTTCGGTTCCGCTGCTACCGGACCCCCGCGTTCGCCGCCGGAAAGTACGGCGAGACGAACGCGAGCCGCCGGGCGCCATAGGCCTGCAGCGCCTCCGCCGTGGCATACGACCCGGTGCTGACCCGAAGGCCGCTTGCCCTCTCCAGCGAGGCCTGGAACGCCGCCGCCCCCGCGACGCCGCCGATGAAGCTGACGGCGGACATGCCCATCACCAGCGAGTCCGGCGCACTCGTCATCACGCTGCCCACCGCGTCGATAATGTTCCGCCCGATCAGGTCGCCCCCGGCCAGGAAACTGTCGTCGCTGACCGCATCGACGTTCGGCGTATAGATCCGGCTGTAGTGGTTGGTCACCCCGACCGGCCGCATCGCCTCCATGTCCGGCTGGACGATCGTGTTGGTCGAGGGTCCGAGCACGCCGAAGCGGTGGCGCCAGCCCAGTGCATTCGTCATTGCATCCTCCTTCGTTCAGTTCGCGGACGGCCAGTACGGCGCGCGCAGGACGCGCTTGACGACCTTGCCCGCCGCGTTGCGGGGCAGGGCGTCGCGGAACTCCACCTCCGAGAGCCGCTGCTGGGCGCCGAGCCGGGCATTGGCCCAGTCCCGCAGCGCCCCGGCATCGAGGCCGGCACCCGGAACGGCCTCGGCACCCAATACCACCAGGGCCAGCGGCGTTTCGTCCCAGCGCGGATGCGGTACGCCGATCACGCAGGCATCCGCCACTGCCGGATGCGCGAGCAGAACGCGTTCGATGTCTGCGGGGTAAATGTTGGCTGCCCCGGACACGATCATGTCCTTCTTGCGATCGACCAGGTGCAGGAAGCCGTCCGCGTCGAACCGCCCGATATCGCCTGACCGCAGGAAGGTCCGCCCGTCCGCCGGGTCGCGCCAGATACTGTCCGCGGTCGCGTCGGGCCGGCCGAGGTAGCCCTGCATCATGAAGGGGGTGCAGCCGACGATCTCCCCGGCCTCACCTTGCGGTTGCGGCACGTCGGCAGCGCCGAGGACGCGGATGTCGTTGCCCAGCATTGGCCGGCCCACGGAACCGGCATGACGGGCGAGGTCGGCCGGGCGCAGGACGGTCACCAGCCCCTCCGTCAGCCCGTACACCTCGTGCAGGCGGCCCGGCAGCATCGCGTCGATCGCCTGCTTGCGCTCCGCCACCATCAGCGAGCCAACGGTGCAGGCCATGCGCAGCGGGGTCAGCTGCGCCCGGGCCTCTGGCTGCCGCACGATGGCGGCATATTGGGCGGGAACCAGGATGGTGTGGCTGACCTGGTGACGTGCCACCAGCTTGCACGCGGCAGCGGCGTCGAACTTCCTCATCAGCACCGCCGTGCCGCCCATGAGGAAGCCGAGGTTGAGCTGGCTCCAGCTCGTGTTGGAATGCAGCGCCGTGGCCACCAGGCTGACCGCGTCCCGGCCCCAGCCCAGCTCCGCGCCCAGCATGTAGGCGTAGGTCACCCGGCTTGCATGGGTCAGCACGATGCCCTTTGGCGTGCTGGTCGTGCCGGAGGAATAGAGGATACTGAACACGTCCGAACCGGCATTTGCCCCGGGGACGGCAGTCGGTGCCCTCGCCCAAGCGGAGGTCCAGCCAGGTGCGTCAAAGTCGGCCGCGATCCAGCACGTCCCGTCGATGCCGCACCCTGTCGCCCGCAACGCCTGGGCCTGTGCCGCATAGGGCTGCGACACGATCATGGCGCGGGCGCTGCAATCCAGCACCATGGCCCGCAGGTCCTCCGCGCTGACCGCAGTGGACAACGACGCGACGGCGGCGCCGGCGCGCAACACGCTGTACTGGGCTGCGACGGTGCGGGAATCGAGGCTGCCCAGCACGCCCACCGTGTCGCCCGGACCGATCCCGCGCGCCTGCAACAGCGCGGCGACCCGGTCCATCGCGGCCAGCAGCTCGGCCCAGCTCAACACCGCATCGGCCCCGATCAGGGCGGGGGCATCCGGCCGCCCCCTGGCATGGAGCGCCACGTACTCGGGCAGCAGGATGTCGGGCGTGATGATCATGCGGAGCCTTGCGGGTCGGGGATGACATCGAGCGCGAGGTCGGCGCGGACCACCCACACCGGCGCGCCGATGGAGGGCACCGCCGGGAAGCCCCGGACGCGGCCCATCACCATGCCGCCTGCGCTCGCACGCACCAGAGCAATTACGTAGGGCACCTCGTCCGCAAAGACCGGCGATGGCGCGCGCCGGACCTCGGTCACGCTGTAGACGGTCCCGGTTAACGGCTCGGGGCATGGGGAGAACGCCCGGCCGCCGCAGGTGTCACAGACCGGCCGGGGCCAGGCCTGCACCCGGCCACAGGCGACGCAGGCGCGGGGCCACGGATCAAACATCGTCGCTGCCCAGCAACAGCGAGCAGTGCATGCCCGCGACGCCGCCGCTGCCATGGGCCAGCGCCAGGTCGGCGCGGGGAAGCTGCCGGGCGGCACCTTGGCGCAGGATGTGCCGGGCCGCCTCCGCCACCACCAGCAACCCGGCAGGCAGGCCGGGATGGCCGCCGGACAGCAGGCCGCCCCCGGGGTTCACTGGCAGCGCACCTTCCCGGTCGATCGCGCCGGAGGCGACGAAGGGACCCGCCTCCCCCCGCGCGCACAGGCCGAGATCCTCCATTTCCAGGAGTAGCGTGATGGTGAAGCAGTCGTACAGGCTGGCGAAGTCCAGGTCCCGCGGCGCCAGGCCGGCCATCGCGAAGGCCGCCGCCCCGGACTGCCGGGCCCCGGTTGCCAGCAGATCCTCGGCATCGGTGACGAAGACATGGGAAAGGCCGTAGCCGCTGCCCAGCAGCCGCGCACCCCGCAGCCCGAGCCGCCGCGCCCGGTCGGCGGAGATCAGCAGCAGGGCCGCGCCGCCATCCGAGACCGGGGCGCAGTCGAGCAGCCGCAGTGGCGTCGCGATGCTGCGCGACGACGCGACCTGGGTCAGGGTGAGCGGCGCGCGCATGTGGGCGTTCGGGTTGAGCACGGCGTGGCGGCGCATCTGCACCGCGACGGCGGCGACCTGCTCGGGCGTGGTGCCGTACTCGTGCATATGCCGGGCCGCCGTCAGAGCATAGAGCGCGGGAACAGAGGGGCCGGCCGGCTGTTCCGCCAGGGGATGCGCCGCAGCCTGGGCCATCAAGCCCACCGCCCGCTCCCGGCTCAGTCCGCTCAGCAGAGGGTCGGCCGCGATGCACAGCACGGTCTCGGCGCCGCCGGTCGCGATGACCCGGGCGGCCTGGTCTACCGCGGCGGCGCCTCCCGCCCCGGCCAGGTCCACCGTGGACAGATAGCGCGGCGACAAGCCGAGGCCGCGGGCGACGTGGGCCGCCGGCATCATCCAGTCCTCCGTCAGCACCGGCAGGGTGATCAGCCCGTCGATCGCCGCCCGCTCCAGCCCGGCGGAAAGCAGGGCCGCATCCATCGCCTCCGCCATCAGCTCGAGCGCGCCGACACCCGGCACGCGGCCGATGCGGCTCTCCCCGACCCCGACGATGGCCGCGGCGGCGGTCAATGATCCGTGGGAACCGGCGCGATCTCGCCGGCCGCCACCCGCCAGCACCGCACGGCGCGACCATCCGGCAGCGCCGTCAGCACCTGCTTCGTCGTGTCGCAACGGTCCACCCGCTGCGAACAGCGGCCGGCCAGGTAGCAGCCCGGCGGCAGGTTGATCGGGCTCGGGATCTCTCCCTCCAGCATCGGTCGCGGCGGCGCGTCCACCCTTCGGGTCGACAGGTCCGGGAACAGGTGCGCGCCGATCAGCGCCCGGGTGTAGGGG
>CAXTNN010000356.1:0-3775 GCA_964245545.1 uncultured Acetobacteraceae bacterium
GGCTGGGCCCGTGCTGGCTCACGGCGGCGCGGCTCCGGCTTGGCGGCGGCCGTGCGGCCACGCCCCCGGCGCTTGCGCCCATCCCCCTCGGCCCACTCGACCGGGTCGAGCCCCTCGACGGTGAGGTGCGGAATGGGGGCGCCAACCAACTTCTCAATGGCTTCCACCGCCAGCCGGTCGTCGGGGGTGGCCAAGGTGAAGGCGTGACCGGTGAGCCCCGCCCGGCCGGTGCGCCCGATGCGGTGAACGTAGTCTTCGGCGTGGTGCGGCACGTCGAAGTTGAACACGTGCGACAGCCCGCTGATGTCCACCCCGCGCGCGGCCACGTCGCTGCACACCATCAGACGCAGGTCTCCCGCCTTGAAGCGCGCCATGGTGGCGGTGCGCTCGGACTGCGAGAGGTCGCCATGCAGGGCGCCGACGCTGAATTCATGCCGCTTGAGCGACTTGTAGAGGATGTCCACCTCGATCTTGCGATTGCAGAAGATCAGCGCATTCTGCACCTGTTCGGCACGGATCAGCCGGCGCAGGGCTTCCCGCTTCTCCGTCTCCGCCACCATCACCAACCCGGCGACAATGGTGGTTGCCACCGAAGCGGGGCGCGAGACAGTGATCAGCTTGGGGTTTTGCAGGAAGGCGTCCGCCAGGCGCTTGATCTCCGGCGCCATGGTGGCGGAGAAGAACAGCGTCTGCCGGTTGGACGGCAGCATGGCCACGATCCGCTCGACGTCCGGGATGAAGCCCATGTCGAGCATGCGGTCGGCTTCGTCGATCACCAGGATGCGGGCGTCCGTCATCAGCAAGCCACCGCGCTCGAACAGGTCGATCATGCGGCCCGGCGTGGCAATCAGCACGTCCACACCCTTGGTCAGGGCGTCCTTCTGCTCGGACATGCTCTCGCCGCCGATCAGCAGGGCGTGGTTGAGCTTCAGGTACTTACCGTATTGCTGGAAGTTTTCCGCCACCTGCAGCGCCAGCTCGCGGGTGGGCTCCAGAATCACCGAGCGCGGCATGCGGGCGCGGGCGCGGCTGCCGGCAAGGATGTCCATCATCGGCAGGGTGAACGAGGCGGTCTTGCCGGTGCCCGTCTGCGCCACGCCCAATACGTCCCGGCCCATGAGCACGACGGGGATGGCCTGCTCTTGGATCGGGGTGGGATGAAGGTAGCCGATATCGGCGATGGCGCGCAGCAGCGGTTCGGACAGGCCCAAATCGGCGAACACCGGGCGCGGCGGACCTGGTTCGGCTTCCAACGCGGGCTCGGCCGGCGACGTAACCTCTACGGTAGGCGGCTCTGGCAGCGGCAGCTCGTGAGGCGGGGGCGCCTCGGCCGCTGCGCTGGGCTCGACCAGGTGCGGGGGGTCAGCGTCCGGCAGTTGGCCGGCCGGCTGTGCGGTTCTATCCGCCGATACGGTGTTCGTTTCGTTCAATAACAATATCCGATTTTGATCGACAAGCCGCTTCGCGAGGGTCGAACCCTTCTCGGGCGCGTCGTGGCGCGAGCGGATTTGCACCGCTTCGGTGCCGCATATCTGGGGCGGAAGAGTGAATGTCAAGCAAATAGCTCAAGGTGGAACGTTTTGCCCCTTCGGCGCGTAAGCGTTGCGCCAAGGAGTAAGTCCAATGCCGTCGGTCTACCAGCCACTTGCCATCGAAGATTATGCTATCATCGGCGATTGCAACACGGCTGCCATGGTCGGACGCAATGGCTCGATCGACTGGCTGTGTTGGCCGCGTTTCGACAGCGACGCCTGCTTTGCCGCCTTGCTGGGCACGGAGGAGCATGGCTGCTGGATGATGGCGCCGGGCGGCGGGGTGACCCGAACCAGCCGTTTTTACCGTGATGGCGGCTTGGTGCTGGAAACGCTGTTCGAGACGGCGACCGGAACCGTGGCACTGATCGATTTCATGGTGCCGGAGGCGGACGCTTCCACCATCGTGCGCATCGTCGAGGGCCGCAGCGGCCGCGTCGACATGACCATGGCACTTGGGCTGCGGTTTGATTACGGCTCGTCAGTGCCATGGGTGACGCGGCTGGGCGACGACTCGCTGCAGGCGATCGCCGGGCCGCATTTATGCCTGTTGCGGACTGATCTGCCGATCGAGGGCCGGGACATGACGACGGTGGCCGAGTTCCCCGTGGCCGCGGGCGAGCGCCGCTCGGCCGTGCTGAGCTACAGCCCATCCCATCTCCCACCGCCAAAGGCCGTCGATCCTGACCAAGCGCTCGCGCAAACCGAGTCCTATTGGTCGGAGTGGTCCAAACGCGGCACCTACAAGGGGCGGTATGAGCAGGCGGTCGCCGTGTCGCTGCGAGTGCTGAAGGCGCTGACCTACCACCCGACCGGCGGCATTGCGGCGGCTGCCACCACCTCGCTGCCGGAGCAATTGGGTGGCAACCGCAACTGGGATTACCGCTACTGTTGGTTGCGGGATGCCACGCTGACCCTGTTCGCGCTGATGCGGAGCGGCTACTACGAAGAGGCGGGCGAGTGGCGCGATTGGCTGCATCGCAGCGTGGCCGGCAGCCCAGAGCAAATCCAGATCATGTACGGCCTCGGGGGTGAGCGGCGGCTGGCGGAATGGGAAGTTTCATGGCTGCCCGGCTACCAGGGTGCACAGCCGGTGCGGGTCGGCAACGCGGCCTCGACGCAAGTCCAGCTCGATATATTCGGCGAGCTGTTCGAGGCGTTGCACCTGGCGCGCGGCGGCGGGCTGGTCGAGGCGCCGGCGAGCTGGCAGCTCCAATGCAACGTGGTCAAGCATTTGGAGGGGATCTGGCAGCAGCCGGATGAAGGCATCTGGGAGACGCGCGGCGGGCGGCGCCAGTTCGTCTACTCCAAGGTCGCGGTCTGGGTCGCGTTCGACCGGATGGTGAAGGACGCCGAGGAGCACGGCCTGGAGGGTCCGAAAGAGCATTGGGCGGCGTTGCGGGACCAGGTCCATGCCGAAGTTTGCGAGAAGGGCTTCAACAAGCAGAAGAACAGCTTCGTGCAGCATTACGACACCGACGAGCTGGATGCGGCGCTGCTGCTGATCCCGCTGACTGGCTTCCTGCCGTTCACCGACCCAAGGGTGATTGGCACCACGGCTGCCATCGAGCGGGAGCTGATGCAGGACGGGTTTGTGCTTCGCTACCGCACGGAGCAACAGGCCGATGGCTTGCCGCCGGGTGAGGGCTGCTTCCTGCCATGCTCGTTCTGGCTGGTGGACAACATGCACATGCAAGGCCGCCACGGGGAAGCGCGCGCTTTGTTTGAGCGGTTGCTCGGGCTTTGCAACGATGTCGGGCTGCTGAGCGAGGAGTATGATCCGAAGAGCAAGCGCATGACGGGGAACTTCCCGCAGGCCTTCACCCATGTGGCGCTGATTGCCAGCGCGATGAACCTGACCTACGAAGGCCCGGCACAGGCTCGCATCGCCGAGGCGGCTGCGGACTGAACGGCTAAGCTGAGCGCCTCGGAGCCCCTTGAGCGGGCTTCGCTTTATTCCCATCTCCTCGCCACTGCGTGTTGCCTGATGAGGGACACGCGCCTGCCATTGTCGCCTGAGTGAGAGGGACACGATGAACATCGAGAAATTCACTGAACGCAGCCGCGGATTCCTGCAGGCCGCGCAGACCATCGCTATCCGGGATTTCCACCAGCGGATTACCACCGAGCACCTGCTCAAGGCCCTGCTGGATGACGAGGAGGGCGCGGCGGCCGGGCTGTTGCGCGCGGCGGGGGCGGACCCGAAGGCCGCCCAGGCCGCGGTTGACGCCGAGGTGGCGCGC
>CAXTNN010000357.1:0-3754 GCA_964245545.1 uncultured Acetobacteraceae bacterium
GCCGAGCGCCGCCCAGGCGCGGGCGAACAGGCGCTCGGCGATCGAGCCCGGCGCCTCCGCCGAGCGGATGCGCTTCAGGTCGCCGAGTTCGCGGTAGAGGGCCAGGAGCGGCGGGGTGACGCCGGTCGCGGGCGGGGGCGGCAGGGCGCCGTCGGGCACGGAGCCGCCCTCAGCCGTCCAGCCAGGCGTCGAAACGGCGCTGCTGCTCGATCAGGCCGTGTTCGGGATCACGGCCGTCGCGGGTCTGGGGCGCCTTGAAGAAGAGCCCGAGCTGCTCCTGCACCCCGCCCTCGCCGCGGCGGCGGGCGAGACCGAGCGAGCGGGCGATCTCGATCACCAGCGGGGCGGCCAGCACGCTGTCCTTGCAGAGGAAGTTGACCTTCACCTGCATCTTGCGGCCCATGAAGCCCGAGATGTCGATGTTGTCCCAGGCTTCCTTGTCGTCGCCGCGCGGCCGATAGTAGTGGATGTGGACGATGTGGTCCTCGACCGGGTAGCCGAGCATCCCGTCCAGCGCGGACTTCTTGGTGCCGACCTTGGACGCCAGCGATTTCGGATCGTCCAGCGCCAGCCCGTCCCGGTTGCCCAGGATGTTGGTGGAGAACCAGCCGTCCACATGCAGGGCGCGCGCCTTGAAGGCCGGCGCCAGGACCGTCTTCAGGAACGTCTGGCCGGTCTTGCCGTCCTTGCCGCAGATGGGCGTCTCGCGTTCGGACGCGAGGTCCGCCAGGGCCGGAAGGTCGGCCGCGACACTGGGGGTGAAGTTGCCGTACGGCGCGTCGGCCGTGATGGCCGCATAGGCATAGAGCATGGCCGGGCTGATGGCCGGGTCGTCCGCGTCAAGCCCGCGCTCGAAGGCGTGCCGCGACTGCAGGGCGGGCGCATGGAGGTCGGCCTTGCGCTCCACCGAGGCGAGGTTGATCACCACCACCTCGTCCAGCGCCTTCTCCCGCTTGAAGCGGGCGAGGTCGTCGCGGATGCGGTCCACCGCGCCGCGATGGCCGTCGGCGGCAAACTTGTTGGCCCCGTCGATGTTGGCGCAGAAGTCGCGGCTGCCGACGGCGGGCCAGGGGGTCATGCCTTTCAGGGCCGAGGCGCCGTTGGAGAGCTCAGCCTCCGTCACGATGCCGTGGCCGAGCGCCGCGGTCCCAAGATCGTCGCCGGACAGGTCCCATCCGCCGAAGACGAGGTCCGAGTAGGGTGTCAGCCCCTGGGTCGTGCGATCCGCCAGAGGCAGGCCGTCCAGGCTGTTGGAGCCCGCCCGGATCATCTCGACGCCCGCAAGGGCCGTCGTCGCCACCGCGCCGCCCAGCCCGATGACCGCCACGCCTAATCTGTTCGTCATACACCTGGCCCGAAGACGCGGCGCTTCTTTGCGACGCCGCTCCGCTCGGCCCCGTCATAAGGACGTAAAGCCGCACGTCCAGGCATTTCGCAGGCGAGATCAGATGGAGGCCTAAACGAGCGATAATGGATTGACCTAGGTTACCTGCTTAGGACGGCCAGTCCGGAAGCTCACGTCTCCGGTGTAGGGTACCAATCGGTGGCGAGGTCGGCCTGCCGGTCGACGAAGCCGCTGATCCTGACCAGCGCGTCCTTGTCGGGGATGTGGACGTGGCGACCCTCACGTTCGATCAACCCCGTTTCGGTCAGTTCGCGGAGCAGCCGGTTGACGTGGACCTTGGTCAGTCCGACCGCGTCGGCGATCTCCGCCTGGCTCAGGAACAACTCCAGCGTGTCGGGTTCGAGGCCGTCGGTGATGCGCTGACGCGAGAGCAGTTCGAGCAGCAGAGTCGAAATCCGCGCCCGCCCGTCCGTGCGGCCGAGCGATTTCAGCCGGTCGGACAGCGCCACATTGTCCATGGTGCTCATGCCGAACAGCAGGGCCGCCAGCCGCGGCTGTTCGCCGAAAATCGTCGCCAACGCCGAACGCGGAAAGGCCGCCACCTCCGCCCCGGTGGCGGCCGTGATCGTGGCCGCCACCCGCGACCAGGCGATGCAGGACACGTTCACCAGATCGCCCGGATGGTGGATGCGCAGGATCTGACGCGCCCCGCCCTCCAGCAGGGTGGAGGCGAACAGACATCCCGTCTGGAGCACGAACATTTCGTTGGAGGAGCGGGCCTCCACCACCAGCCGTTCGCCGGCCTTCAACCGGCGACGCTCCTGCTCCAGGCCCCGCACCACAGTCGCTTCCGCCTCCGTGAGGTTGACGTAGTGGGAGAGGCGCTTGAGCAGAGGGTGGTAAGGCGTCATCGGCGGCGTCTGCGGCATCTGCGGGCTGGGCTGCATCCCAACGCATATGACACGCCGCGAGTTCGAGGACACGCTTCACCGCGGGCGCGACAGCAGCGGGCCGTTGTTTAACTCAACCTGAAGGCGCATCCCGACACGTTCTATCAACCCGTCTGGCGCAAAACGCTTTCGCACAACCTCACCGAGAGTTGTTGATGGATACGCTGACAAGGCCGTCCCCCTCCGCTGGCTGGACGCTACGACCATGGCGCCGCCTGACCGGCTTTGCGCAAAGCCGGCACGGCCTGACCCCAGCAAGACCGGCGACCCCAGCCGTTCTCCGTACGCACGCGCCCTCCGCCGCCGACCGGCTGACCTGCACCTATGCAGGCTCGCTCCTGGACGTGGCGTTGCGGCTGGAGGCGCTGCGCGACGGAAGCGGGCGACCCTGGCTCAGGGCAAGTTCCATCGCCGGCCTGGTGGAGGAAGTGGCCGCCGAACTCGAACCGCTGGCGCGGCGGGCGGGGCTGCGGCTCCTTCACCTGCCGGGCCAGGCCACGCCGGCGCAATGGGTGACCGACAAGGCCCTGCTTCGGCTCGTGCTTCGCCATCTCGCGCTGCGCGCCCTGGTCGGCGAGGTCGCTCCCGGCGCGGTCCGAATGGACCTCGCGCTCACGCCACGCGAAGCGCGGGTGCGCGTCCTGTCGCGGGCCGTGGTGCAACCGGGCCGCCAGCGCGCGCTGGACGGAGTCTCCGAACTTTCCGCCCTGCAGCGGCTGCTGGCCGCGTTCGGCGGCGCGCTCGTGATCGAGCCGCGGCGCGGCGGCTTGGTCTCACTGGATGTCGTCCTGCGGATCGTATCGCCCGAAGACCAAGGCGCCGCCCTGCGGCGGGCGGCCTGAGGTGACCGGGCGCGTCTCGCGGCGCAATTGGCCCCTCGGCTCGGGGCCGGGCTGCCGCCGCTTTTGCCGCAATCGCTGCGGCGCAACGGCGGTGGAGTTCGCCATCGTAGGGCCCGTGCTGATGCTGCTCCTGATAGGGATCATGATCTATGGCGGTTATTTCCTGATGGCCCACTCGGTCCAGGAGCTCGCCAACGACGCTGCGCGCTCGGCGGTGGCGGGGCTGTCGGACAGCGAGCGCCAGCAGCTCGCCTCCGCCTCGCTGGCCAGCGAACTGCCGAGCTACGGCTTCCTCAATCCCAAGCAGGTGCAGCTCAACTACTCCGACCAGGCGCAGGTCATGACCATCCACATCGCCTACGACGCGTCGGCCAGCCCGCTCTGGCCCTGACCGGGATCATCCCGATGCCCTCCTCCACCATCGTGCGGAGCGCATCGGTCCAGGTGGGAGGCTTCTGAGATGACATGCTGGCTCCACCGGGCGGCGCGCGAGCGAAGCGGGGCCGTCGCCCTGCTGACGGCGGCCTGCATCATGGCGCTGACGGCCAGCGCGGCGCTGGCGGTGGATGCCGGCCACGTCTTCCTGCGGAGCCGGCAGCTGCAGGGCGTCGCGGACC
>CAXTNN010000358.1:0-3752 GCA_964245545.1 uncultured Acetobacteraceae bacterium
GCTGAACCTGGGCCACACCTTCGGCCACGCCATCGAAGCCGAGTGCGGCTACGGCGCCGTGCTGCATGGCGAGGCCGTGGCGATCGGGCTAGGCTTGGCCTTCCGCCTCTCCGCCGCCCTCGGCCATTGCGACCCGGCCTTGGCACCGCGGATCGAGGCCCACTTGGCCGCGGTGGGCCTACCGGCGGAGCTGGGCATGCTCAACCGTCGCTTCTCGGCAGCACGGCTGATGGACCGAATGCGCCGCGACAAGAAGATGCGCGACGGCCGCCTGCACTTCGTGCTCGCCCGCGGCGTGGGGGAGGCGTTCACGGCGAGCGATGTGCCCGTGGAGGCGGTGGAGGCGGTGCTGCGGGGGGCTGGGTGCGAGGATTAGGGTGGAACCAAGCAATCAAGCCGCTGGTGGTGGTGAGCAGACATTAAGGCGGTTGTCGGAGTACTCCGCCCTTCCTTGTTCAGTGAGCCATCGGCGTTACCGGAGCGTCCTCCAGGGTGACCGATCCTGGAGAACGCCTTCCGTTCGGTCACATAGCGATATTCAGGACGATCTTGCCGCGGGTGCGGCCCGCTTCGGACAACGCAAGCGCCTGCTTGACCTCCGTAAGCGGCAGCACGGTATCGACATGCGGCATTACCTTGCCGGCCTCGACCAGCTGCTTGATCGCCGTCAGGTTACGCGCGCTGGGCAACGTGAACGACCGTTTGACGCGGACGCCGTGGCGCTCGGCCTCGCCGTCGGGGAACGCCACCACCGTCACCATGAAGCCGCCGGGCCGCAGGGTGGCGAACGCGCGTTGGAACGTGTCGCCGCCCACCGTGTCGAATACGACGTCCATGTCGCGGGCTGCCTGCTCGAACGGTTGGCTGGTGTAGTCGATGAACTCGTCGGCGCCGAGGCTGCGGACGAACGCCTCGTTGCGCGCGGAGGCGACGGCCGTGACATGTACGTCCCGTGCCTTGGCGAACTGCACCGCGAGCGACCCGACGCCGCCGGAACTGCCGGTGATCAGCAGCCGCTGCCCTGCCGTGAGGCCGGCCTCGTCGAACAGCGCCTGCCACGCGGTAGACCCGGCCAGCGGCAAGGCGGCCGCCTCCGTGAAGGCGAGGTTGGAGGGCTTGGGCACCAGGTTGACCGCCTTGACGACGGCGTACTCGGCGAATGCCCCGGTGTGCACCATGCCGAACACGGCTTCACCCGGCGCGAAGCCGTCCACCTCGGCGCCGAGCGTCTCCACCGTGCCGACGAGCTCGCCGCCCAGGTGGATGGGCAGCGTCATGCCCAGGCGCTGGCCGACCCCGTCGCGTATCTTCCAATCGATCGGGTTCACGCCCGCGGCGTGCACCTTCACCAGCACCTCGCCCTCCCCGGGCTCCGGCCGTTCGATCTCCACGACCTGAACTACGTCGTTGGAGCCATACTCGTTGATGGTCGCTGCCCTCATCCTATGCTCCTGTCCTTGGTTGCAGTTGTCCTGCCGAAAGCCCGGCAGCCTTACGCGGCCGGGCGAGGGTCGCCACGCGCGATGGAGATGACGACCAGGAGGCTCAGCCCCGCGGCCAGGCCACCGGCCAGGAACACGGTGCCGTAGCCCAGACGGTCGGCGATGACGCCCGTCACCGGCCCTGTGGCACCGAGTGCGAGGTCCTGGAACATCGCCAAGCCACCCGCCGCGGTGCCACGCAGGTGCACCGGCGTGCGCCGCACCACCTCGCGGCCCATGGCTGGAAACATGAGCGAGCAACCCAGCCCCGTCAGCACGGCGCCCGCCAGCGCCACTGCCGGGTTCGGGGCCTGCCACAGCAGGAGCTGCCCCATGCACTCGGTGGCCATGGAGGCCAGGGCGACCGGGATGCTGCCCACCCGATCCGGCAGGCTCCCGGCCAAGACGCGCACCAACACGAACGCGCCGCCGAAGCAGGTCAGGCCCAGCCCGGCGTACGGCCAGCCCCGGCTCAGGAACATCAGGGTCATGAACGAGCCAATGGCGGCGTAGCCGACGCCTTGCAGCGTGAGGACCATGCCAGGCTGCCATATGCGGCTGACGATACGCCAGAATGGCAGCCGCTCGCCGGAAACGACGGGCACCGCCGCAACCGGCAGCACCATCACGAGCGCTACAAGCGGCAGGATCGCGCACACGGCCATGGTGCCGGCAAACCCGACCCACTCGAACAACGCCACGCCGGCCGGGCTACCGGCCGCGAGCGCCGCGTACAGGGCCATCCCGACCACCGCGAACACCAGGCCCGAGCGTTGCGGCCCGGTCACGCCGAAGCACCAGGCGATCAGCCCGACCGTCGCGAGGCTTTCGCCCAGCCCGAGCAGCAGCCGCCCGGCGAGGAGGACGGCGTAGGCGGCCGGCGCGAACCAGCCCGGCCAGCCTGCCCCACCGCAGACCAGCCCAGCGACGGCGTAGGCCAGCAGGCCCAGCACCATGCAGCGCCGGCTGCCTTGCGCATCGGCGATCCGGCCGGCCATGCCCCGGGTCAGGATCGTGGACGCGAACGCGATCCCAACCGCGGCCCCGGCCCAACCGTTGCCATAGCCCAGGCGCGCCGTGACGAACACCGGGACGACCGGCAGTGCCACCGCGATGCAGAGGTAGGCGACGAACAACGCCGAGGCGAGCCAGTAGAGCAGGAGCACGCCACGGCCCGTGCGAGCCGACTTGGCAAGGTGAGACGACATCGGGCAGCAAGCCTGTTCAGTTCGTGTTGCGTCCGGGTCCCCGCATGAAGCCGTGCGGGTTCTCGACGGGCGACAACCGGGGTGTTACGCCGACACCTCGACGATGTGCCGCCAATCGACATCGCGGAAAGGCCAACATATGCCCGGCACCCCCTTCAGCATCCAGCGCGGTCGCAAGCGACGTGGCATGGGCCTGCCGACCCACGCCCACGACGCGTCACAGCTGACCTTCGCCGCCTCCGGCATGTTGCAGGTCCACACGGACGATGGGCGCTGGCTGGTGCCGCCGCAACTCGCGGCCTGGGTCCCGGCAGGAACCCCGCACCGGGTGGAGGTGCTGACCGACAGCGAGCTATGGATCGTGCACTGGCAGCAGCCGGCCATACGGGCGTGGTCGCCCCTGATGCTTGATCGGCCGTTCGCGTTGCGGGTCACGCCGCTGCTTCGCTCCCTGCTCGACGCGGCGTTCGCGGCCGACGTTGGACCGGAAAAGGCGGAGCTCGTGGTCCGGCTCATGCTCCACGAGCTCACGGAGGTGGCGGACGCGCCCACGTTCCTGCCGCTGCCCAACAGCGCCCTGGGCCGGCGCGTGGCCGAATTCGCGCTGAACGACCACCAGAACCGATTGAGTGTGGGCGAGCTGGCTTCCCGCGGCGCGACGTCGGTCCGTACCTTGAGCAGGCTGTTTCCGGCGGAGACAGGACTGACGTTCAAGGCCTGGCGGCAGCGGGCGAGGATCGTGCACGCGATGGACCGGCTTGCCCGGGGCAGTGCAATCGCCGCCGTATCGGCCCAAACCGGCTTCGCCAGCACGGCGGCGTTCTCGAGCGCCTTCCGGCAGGTGACTGCCATGACGCCGACGGCGTTCCTCGATCGGCCGGACACGTCGATGACGTCGGCCCGGTGAGGCGGCACGGGACGGACCGTTCAGGCTGGCGAGAGTCGGCTATGAGGTCGAAAGCAGACCTGACCCGATTTAAGAGTAGTACGCAGTTGGGAATGAGGGTCCAATGGATTATCGCTTACTACGCCCCAGACCCCACCGCCGCGACCGGAACCACCC
>CAXTNN010000359.1:0-3752 GCA_964245545.1 uncultured Acetobacteraceae bacterium
CCAGCGCCGGGTCCAGCCAGTCCGCGCCGATCGCCGGACCCTGCTGCAGGTGGACGCTGCCCTCGAACCGCGCACCCCATGCCTCCTCGGCGGTGAACACCAGCACGGGGGCGAGCCAAGTGGTGAGGCAGCGATGCAGGATGTCCAGCACGGTGCGGGCGGCGCGGCGGCGGGGATGGTCGGGGCGGTCGCAATACAGCGCGTCCTTGCGCACGTCGAAGTAGAACGCCGAAAGGTCGGAGGCGCAGAAGCTGTGCAGCTCGGGATACACCCCGGTCCAGTCATGCCGCTGCAACGCCCCGCGCAGGCGCCCATCGAGCTCGGCCAAGCGGTGCAACACCCAGCGCTCCAGCTCCGGCATCGCCGCCGGGTCGATCCGCTCGTCCTCGCTCCAGCCCGCCAGCGACCCCAGCAGCCAGCGCAGCGTGTTGCGCAGGCGGCGGTACAGCTCGGCCTGCTGCTTGAGGATTTCCGGGCCGATGCGCAGGTCCTCGGTGGTGTCGGCAGTCATGGTCCAGAGCCGGAGGATGTCGGCGCCATACTGGTCCATCACCGTCTGCGGCGCGGTGACGTTGCCGAGCGACTTGCTCATCTTGCGGCCGGACTCGTCCAGCACGAAGCCGTGCGTCACCACGGCGCGGAACGGTGCCGCGCCGCGGGTGCCGATCGCTTCCAGCAGCGAGGCTTGAAACCAGCCGCGATGCTGGTCCGAGCCTTCAAGGTAGAGGTCGGCGGGCCAGCCCATGCCGCGGTCCTGCAGCGCAAAGCCGTGGGTGGAGCCGCTTTCGAACCAGACGTCGACGATGTCGGTCACCTGCTCGTAACCCGCCGGGTCCCTGCCCTCGCCCAAAAATCGGTCTGGCGGCGACGCATACCACGCATCCGCCCCCTCGGCGGCAAAGGCGGCGGTGATGCGCTCCATCACCGCCGGGTCGCGCAACGGCTCACCGGTGGCACGGTGGACGAACACCGGGATCGGCACCCCCCAAGCGCGCTGCCGGCTGATGCACCAGTCCGGGCGGCTGGCCACCATGGAGCCGATGCGGTTGCGGCCCTGCGGCGGCACGAACTGGGTGGCGTCGATGGCGACGAGGGCACGGGCGCGGATCTGCTCCGGGCCGTCGAGGCGGATGAACCATTGCGGGGTGGCGCGATAGATCAGCGGCGCCTTCGAGCGCCAGGAATGCGGGTAGGAATGCACCAGCTTGCCGCGCCCAAGCAGCCCCCCCGCCGCTTCCAGCGCGGCACCGACCGGGGCGGCCGCCTTGAACACATGGGTGCCGGCGAACAGCGGCACGGCGGGCAGGTAGCGCCCGTCCTCGCCCACGCTCTCCGGCACCGCGATGCCGTGGGCGGTGCAGAGCGCGAAATCCTCCTCGCCATGCGCCGGCGCCTGGTGCACCAGCCCCGACCCCTGCTCGGTGGTGACGAAATCGCCCAGCAGGATGGGGACGTCGAACTCGTAACCCTGTCCGCGTAGCGGATGGGCGCAGAGCGTGCCGGCGAGCTCCGCCCCGTGCACCACCTGCAGCACGTGATGGGTGGCGATGCCGGTCGCCGCGCACACGGCCGGAACCAGCTCGAGCGCAATCAGCAGCGTCTCGCCGAGGCGCGCCAGCGATCCGGCGGCCGCGCTGTCCACCCGCACCTGCGCGTAGTCGATGCCAGCCCCAGCCGCCAGCGCGCGGTTGCCGGGGATGGTCCATGGCGTGGTGGTCCAGATCAGCACGCCCGTGCCGGCAAGCGGCCCGGCGATGATGGGGAAGCGCACCCAAATAGTGTCGCTGGTATGGTCGTGATACTCGATCTCGGCCTCGGCCAGCGCGGTCTTTTCCACCACCGACCACATCACCGGCCGCAAGCCGCGATACAGCGCGCCATTCAATAGGAACTTGCCGATCTCGCCTGCGATCGCGGCTTCGGCGCTGAAATCCATGGTGGCGTAACGCCCCGCCCAATCGCCCATCACCCCCAGCCGCTTGAACTCGGCGGTTTGCACCTCCAGCCAATGCTGCGAGTAGGCGCGGCACTCGGCGCGGAAATCCAGCACCGGCACGGCGTCCTTGTCGCGGCCGGTGCGGCGGTACTCCTCCTCCACCTTCCATTCGATCGGCAGGCCATGGCAGTCCCAGCCTGGAATATACGGCGCGTCGAATCCGGCCATGCGGTGCGCGCGCATGATCACATCCTTGAAGATGCGGTTCAGCGCGTGGCCGATATGGAGGTTGCCGTTGGAGTAGATCGGCCCGTCATGCAGCACGAAGCGGGGGCGGCCGGCAGCCGCCTCGCTGATGCGGTCCCAGAGCCCGGCAGCCTCCCACTGCGCCAAAATCTGCGGCTCCCGCCGCGGCAGGTCGCCGCGCATCGGGAAGTCGGTGGCAGGCAGGAACACAGTGTCGCGATAGTCGGTCATCGGGCGTCCGCGTGGCAGGAGCGGGTGCTGTAGCGCGACCATCCCCCGGAAGCCAGCTTACTCCACCTGGCACTGCGGTGCCGCAGCGAGCGCGGCGACGCGGCCAGCGCCGGCGAGCTCGGGCAGGACGAACCCGTAGGCGGCATAGGTGGTGGCGCCCAACCGGCCGCTGGGCGCCCACCACACCCGCACCGCCGTCCAGTCATTGCCCGGCGACACGTCCACCACTGGGTCGGCATGGCCAAGATGGCCGTGCACCCAATTGGCGTGGTCCACCACAATCTCCCGCGCCGAGCGCAGCCGCACCACGGTCGAAACATGCCCGTCCGGCAGGCGGCTGGTGGCGCGGAACACCAGCACGGCACCGGGTGCGGGCTGGTGGCTGCGGCGGAAGCGGCCGGCCGCTTCCTGCCACCATTGCGCGGCATTGCCGTATAGCGGCAAGCCGCTGCGCTCGCGCGCATAGGGCACGCACTCAACCGTGCGGACTGGGCCGGCCGGGCCGCTCCCGGAACAGCCAGCCAGCGCCAGCACGCCCACCAGCAGCGTGCTGACGGCAGAACGGCCGGGCAACTGGATCACCCGGCCCCGATCTGTGGCGGGTGTTTAGGCCGCCGGCTTTTTTGCCATCGGCTTGGCATGGTGCATGGTCCCGGTCTTGGCGGTCGAGCCCGGGGCCACGAAGTCAACATACGGCACCGGCTGCGAGCTCGGCGTGGTCGCCAGGGCGCGCGCGGCGGCCATCCCCTGCGGCGTCGGGCCGGTGCTGCTCGGCGCGGCGCTCGAGGGTGCGGCGGCGGCCGTCTTGGTCTTGCTGGCTCCGCCCTTCTTGCTGCTCACCGAGGTGTTGGTGGCAACACCTCCGGGTGAGGACGGATAAGCCATGTTGCCAGTGTCACGCGAGGTGCTGGTTGGGACCTGAACTTGCCCCGATGCACGGGAGTCCGGATAGGCCATCTGGCCGCCGCCGCCGGTGGAGGCAGGTTGGGCGTGCGCTGCGGCCGCCAGCGCCACCGCAAACACGGAGGCCACCCCAAGCCGCGATGCAGCGCGCCGGGCCATGGTAGAATGAAGCGTCATCAGTCGTTCTCCTCGATAGCCCCGGAGTGGGAGCGTTGCCGAAACCGTAACATCATCGGGCGGCAACGTCTCCACGGCTAAGCCCCCCCTCCGTGCACGGTTCGGTGACGTATGTGGGTTTTGCGCCACAGCAGGCTGCCTCACCCAGCTCCTGGCCGCCGCGCCGCCGCCACCCGCTCCTCCGCCTGCTCGGCCGGCATGGCCAGCACCTGCCCGGCAATGACGGCGGGAAACCCGGCGCGGGCCAGCCGGGCGAGGT
>CAXTNN010000360.1:0-3714 GCA_964245545.1 uncultured Acetobacteraceae bacterium
GCAGGCTGGCTGCGGCAATGGCCGGGGCGCGCACGGCCCGCAGCCTCAGCGGCGTGGTGCGGCTGCGATCCGGCGACAGCGATGGCAGCACCGTGCGCAGGCTCACGCGCCGCTGCCTGCGGGCGTAGCCGGCTGCCAGGGCCGACGCCGCCAGCGCCTCGATACGGCCCGGCGCGCTCTCCGCCTCCTCCACCAGGGCAAGGGCGGCGGTCGAGGTCATGACGTTGGTCAGGGCGCGGCCGGCGCGGCGAAACCGATGATCGAGGAATTCCGTCGCCTCGCTGTCCCGCAACGGGAAGACAACGTGCCGAACCACGCTCTCGGAGCGCAGCCCCGGCAGGCCCGGCGTTTCCATCGCTGGCCAGCGGCCCGCCGCGCCGACCAGGATCAGGCCGAAGCCCACCTTGGTGAAGCCCAGCGCCGCCCGCAGCAGCACCAGGTAGCGATACTCGATTTCGGTCAGGCGCTGCGCGTCGTCCACCACCAAGACCAAGCCGGTGCGGCCGAGCAGGTTGGGTAGTTCCATTGCCAACTGGTCTGGCGTGAGCCGGTCCGCGCTGCCGATGCCTGCGGCGTGGCCGATAAGAGTCTGGATTTGCAGGGCGTTGTGCCGGCCGCCAGCTAGCTCGATGGCAAGCACGCCATGGTTGCGCAAGGCAAGGGCGGCCAACCGGCTGATCGTGCTCTTGCCGACACCCGCCTGACCGCGGACGGTGACGACGCCGGGTTCGAGCGATACGTCTGCCAAAATCCGCTCGACCAGCGCGGCTTGCGACGGCGCCGCAAACAAATCGGTAGCGTCGGCGACCGGCGCAAAGGGATCGCAAGTTAGGCCGTAGAAGCTCAGCACATCGTCGTTCATGGGCAGCGCGGGTATGCCAAGTACCGCGTCACTATAATAGGGCCTTCAGTCAGGTAAAGCGGCCGGACCGGGGTCGCTTGACCCCACCCGCTCACAGACATTCGTCAATTATGCTGCGCAGCGCGGGTGCCGAGCCTCATACGAACGGATGCGCTGGCCAGGGTTCCGCTCCTTCTCTGAACCCGTTATTGAAGATGCCGAACATGATTTAGGTCGCCATGCCGCGCAACAGACTCGCCTTCTCCGCCGCCCTCCTGGCCGCGGCCGCCGCACCCTGGGCAGCGAGCCGGGCAACGCCGCAGCAGGATACCGCCAACATCGTGACATTGCAGGCGGAGAACGACGCCGTATCCACGCTGCGGGGCACGTCTGACCAGTATTATACCAGCGGCCTGCGCGCCGCCTGGACCTCCGGCACCAACGAAGTGCCGGAGGTGCTGCAGACCGCCTCCAACAGCATCTGGGGCGATGGGGTGCAGCGGATCAGCCTGGACCTGAGTCAGTCGCTGTTCACGCCGCGCAACACGCAGGTGACGAACCCATCGCTGTCGGATCGGCCTTATGCGGGCAGCTTGGGGCTCACCGGTTCGGTGATCCACGACATGGACCAGTCGCGCACCGTGGTGTCGCTGTTCGTGGGCGTGGTGGGGCCGGATGCCGGGGGCGAGGTGATCCAGAACGGCTTCCATAACCTCATTGGGGACACGCCCAACCGGGGTTGGAGCACACAGTTGCGCAATGAGGGGCTATTCGAGATTACTCCGGAGCGGACCTGGCGGTTGCCGGTGGGCTATTACGGGCCGGTGTCGTTTGACGCGTTGCCTTCGCTCACGGCGGGAGTGGGGCTGGAGCGCAACTACGCCCAGGTGGGGCTGATCCTGCGCGCAGGGCAGGGGCTGGACAGCGATTTCGGCGTCCCGCGCATCCGGCCAGGCTTGACCGGCACGGACGCTTACACTCCGACCCGACCTATCGTATGGTATGTTTTTGGCGGCGCGGACGGGCAGGCGGTGGCGCAGGACGTGACGTTGAACGGCAACAATTTCACCAACAGCCGGCATGTGCCGCCGAAATGGGATGTGGGGGAGTTGGAGTTGGGTGTGGCGGTGATCGTCCGGGGCGTGCGAGTGACCTACGCGCAAACATGGCAGACCGACGAGTTTGATGGCCAGAAAGGCGGGTTGTTCAGCTTCGGCTCGCTCGCAGCGTCCGTCCGATTTTGATGCGGCGGCGGGGCCTGCTTTCGGCGCTGCTGGCGGCTCCCGTGGCAGCTTCGACGGCGGCTGGCTCGGCCTCGGCGCAGGATAGCTTTGCCGCGTTTCTGTCGGGGGTGCGCGCCGAAGGGCGGCGGGCTGGCATCCGCGAGGCCACGCTGGATGTGGCGTTTGCCGGCATTGCACCAAACCAGCGGGTGATTGACGCCGACCGCAAGCAGCCCGAGTTCACCATGACCTGGGCGCGCTACCAGTCGTTCACCATGTCGGACAAGAGGATTGCGCGCGGGCGGGACGCCTGTGCGGCCAACCGCGGCCTGCTGGCGCGGGTTTCGGCGCGCTATGGCGTGGAAGCGGCGCCAATTGCCGGTATTTGGGGGCTGGAGAGCAATTTCGGCACCGACACCGGCAGCTACAACGTGATCGAGGCGCTGGCCACCCTGGCTTGGGAGGGGCGGCGGGCGTCGTTCTTCCGCAGCCAGCTCATCAGTGCGCTGCGCATCCTGGATCATGGCGACGTGGCGCCGCGCCAGATGCTAGGCTCCTATGCCGGCGCCATGGGGCAGCCGCAGTTCATGCCGGATTCCTACCTGCGCTATGCGGTGGACTTCGAGGGCCATGGCCGGCGGGACATCTGGACCAGCCCCGGCGACGTGCTGGGCTCGATTGCCAATTACCTGAGCGCGTCAGGCTGGCGAACCGGAGAGCCCTGGGGCCAGCCGGTGATGGTGCCGGCCGGGTTTGACGCCTCTGGCGGGCGGGAGCTGCGCCGTTCCCTGGCCGAGTGGGAGCGCATGGGCGTGCGGCGCAGCGACGGCACGCCATTTGGCCGCAGCGAGCCGATGGGCGCGGTGATCATGCCGGACGGGGAAGGCGGGCCTGCCTTCATGGTGTATGCCAATTTTGCCGCCATCCGCCGCTACAACCCGTCCGACTTCTACGCTCTGGCCGTGGGATTGCTGGGCGACACCGTGACGTGAAGCGGCGGGCCGTTGTCGCCGCCTTGCCATTGCTGGTGCTGGCCGGTTGCAGCCTGTTTGGCCGCCGCAAGCCCGTGACGCCGGCCGCCAGCGCCCATTACACGGTGGGCGATGGCTACGAGTTGGGCGGGGTTTGGTACTATCCCAGCGAACGCAGCGAGTACCAGGCGGCCGGGTTGGCGGCGGTGGCCGCGGACCGGGCCGGGCTGACCGCCGATGGCGAGGTGTTCAGCCAGGACGCGCTGGCCGCATCCCACCACACGCTCCAGCTTCCCAGCATTGTCCGCGTCACCAACCTGGAAAACGGGCGCTCGGTGCGGCTGCGGCTGAATGACCGCGGGCCGGAAAACCCGGGGCGGCTGCTGGGCCTCACCCGGCATGCGGCGGCCTTGCTGGGCGCACAGGATGGCACCCAGTTGCGTGTGCAGCTCGACGCGGCGATGACGCAGGCGCTGACCGAGCAGATCGGCGGCGGCCCGAAGCTGGCGATGGCGGCGGCGCCGCGCGATCCGGTGCAGGCCGAGACCCTGGCGCCCCCGCCCAGCCTCAGCCAATCCTCCCGGGTGCGCCGCGTGGCCGCACCGGTTGCGGCCGAGCCAGCCCGGGCGGCGGCGGCCGTGGTGCCAGACCGGTTGCCGGACGAGATTGAGCAGGGCCC
>CAXTNN010000361.1:0-2371 GCA_964245545.1 uncultured Acetobacteraceae bacterium
CGCCCACCCCGCGGCCCCGACCAGAAGCCCGAGCGCTATCCAGGCTTGTGGGAGCGGGTGGGGGAATATTGGTGGGAGGGCGAGGACGCCGGGTCGCGCATGGCGTACTGGACGGGCAAGCACGACGCCGACGGCCAAGTGTTTCCGGCCAGCCAAGATGCAAGCTACGCCTGGTCCGCCGCGTTCATCTGCTACGTCATGCGCATCGCCGGCGCGGGCGACCGCTTCCCCTATTCCGCCACGCACTCCACCTACATCAACGCCGCCAAAACGCAGGCCGATCAAGGGGGCGGCCCTTGGGTGGTGACGGCCGCGCGGCCAGACCAGTATGCGCCGCAACCGGGCGACCTGATCTGCCTGGGCCGAAACGGCGAGCAATCGCTAACGTACAACGATCTACCAACGAGCGGCACGTTCCCCGGTCATTGCGACGCCGTGGTGGCGGCGGCGGCGGGCCAATTGACGGTGATCGGCGGCAACGTGGATGACAGCGTCACCGAGAAGCACATCCCCACCACCCCCGCCGGCCTGCTGACCGACCCGGCGACCGGCACGGTGGTGGACACGCGGTATCCATGGCTGGTGGTGCTGCGGGTGGCGTATGATGCGGATTGAAGTGAAGTGTGCAGGGGGCAAGCGATGCCGGACGTGCCTGAGGCTAAACGGGTGGTCGTCCGCCGCTATGGCCGAAGCCGGTTGTACGATGCGGATCAGCAGCGTTACGTGACGATTGAACAGCTCCGCCTATGGGCGGCCACGGGCAGAACGGTCTGCGTCACAGACGCAGAAACGGGAGCCGACATCACGCGCGTTCTGCTGGCCTAAGCGACGCCGGTCAGTGGGCCGCCATCGCTGCATCCGGCACAATGAAGCGGATCGGCTCTGTCTGCCGGATGCATCCCGTGTCGGGTGCGACGCGAGGGTCCGATATGAAGGCGGCCGTGATGGCCGCAGCGCAAGCGCTCGTCGTACGCACGTGATGCGCCTGCAGCGGGAACTCGATCCAGCGCGCATGAGGGCCGATGCGCTCGGCAACCTGCCGGCTCATCGTCGGGCTGATATTGGGGTCAAACTGCCCGGCGAAGACCAGCGTCGGTATCGCCGTTCCGGCCGGGACCAGAGGTGGCGGCCCGAGCGCGGCCCAATCGGGGCAGACGCCATAGATCTGAAACCGGTCCAGTGCTGCGTCCGCCGCGTGCAGCGGTTGGCGCAGCGAAGGCCGGTCGCGGCATTCGACGGCAATATAGGCGGGCAATGTAAGGTTCTGCGCGCGGAACAGCATCGCGCTTACGGCGGCGGCCGCGGAAGCGGTCTGCCCTGCTCGGACGGACGCGATCAGCCGGGGCAAGCTTGAGTAGGTTTCGATATAATAAAGGCGTTGCGCAACCAGCACCTCGAATAGCGATGCTGTGAGCGCGATCTGGCCACTCGGCTGGCGATAGAACGGTGCGGACGGCACAGACAGCGGCGCGCGACGGAGGCGAAAGAGAGCTTGGCGGTACTGCTCCGCCAAATCTGGGTATGGCGCGGCACAAGCCTCGTCTTGCTGGCAAAGCGAGAACAACGCCCCGCGGGCTTGGGCAACCCGCTCAGACCATCGTGGCAGCGGATCGGGCGGGTAGAGGGAGTCTAAAACGGCTGAGCGGACCGTCTTTGGAAACCGCGCCATTAGCGTCATAGCGACGGTGGTGCCGTAGGACTCCCCATAGAGGTTCCACTGCCGCAACCCGAGTGCCCTGCGAACCGCCTCGAAATCGTCGACCGTGACAGCCGTTCCGAAATCGGCGGGACTAATTCCGCTCTCCCGCATGTCGGCGGCACATGCGGTAATGACAAACTGGCGCTGCGCTCTGGCCTCGTCGCTTGGAGCAATGGCAACAGCGAGGTCCGCCCGCAGAATGTCCGCCGCATGATCCGGGCACAGCTTCGGCTCGGACCGTCCGACACCGCGCTGATCGACCAGGATGAGGTCACGGCCCGGCGCATAAGGATGGCGCCCCTGGTAATCGGCATACTTCGTCAAAGGCGAGCCCGGACCACCACTGATGTAAAGCACGGGGTCGGGTTCGGCCGGTTGAGTCTGGCTGGCGATGATGACCACGGCCAAACGGAAGCTGCCGGCTTGAGCATGGGCATAATCACGCGGGACCAGTACCGTGCCACATCGCAGCCGCGGTGCAATGGCGGCCGACACGGGCTGAAGATCACATGCCGTTGGCTTAAAGATGGGAACGGCCGGGCTGCCTTTTGCTCCCAGCAGCAAGAAACCGGCGCCCGCGAGCAGACATGCGGCCGCCCGCCTCAAAACTCCCCCGCCAGCACCCGCGCCGCATCTCCGTCGATAATCAGCCCGCGCGCCACCCCCGTGCGC
>CAXTNN010000361.1:2381-2821 GCA_964245545.1 uncultured Acetobacteraceae bacterium
GCGCAGCACCGCGGCCACCGCGCGCACCTTCGCCACGCCCGCGCCGAGCAGCACCACGTCCCGCCCCAGCAGCGCCTCGAACGGCACGGCCAGGCAGCGCCGGGCCAACTCGTGGGCCACGGGGCGGCCATGCGCGTCGAAAAAGCGGCCGAGCGTGTCGCACACCGCGCCGGCGGCGAGCAGTTCGCCGAGCTGCTTGGCGGAAATCATGTTCTGCTGGCGCAAGATCGCTGTCTCGCTCAACTCGCCCAGGCTGAGCAGGTAAAGGTCCGCCCCGAGCGCCAAATCCATCGCCGCCGCCACGCTGCGCTGGGAGAGCAACACGGCGCGGTCTCGCTCGCTGTCGGCGATGAACGGCACCGGCAAGAAGTGCCCGGCGCCGCCCGTGCGCGCCGCCAGCGCTTGCACCACCTCGAACGGGTTGGAGGCGGAGTTCTGCG
>CAXTNN010000361.1:2831-3703 GCA_964245545.1 uncultured Acetobacteraceae bacterium
CGCCGCCGGGTTGCGCGCGCCCGCCAGGTGCAGCGCCACCTGCTCCAGCGTGCGCCCCCAACTGACACCGACGGTGAGCGGCCCCTGCCCCAGCCGGCTGCGCAGCAAGCTCGCGGCGGCGGAGCCCACGGCGCGGCGGGCCAGTTGCGCCTGCGCCAACATCACGGCGGTGCTCTCGCCGGTCTCCAGCCCCACCGGCGGCGTGGCCAGGCAGAAGTCGAGCCGGAAGCGGCGGGCGATCGCCTGCTCCACCTCCAAGTCGCGCACCGCTTCGTGATGGATGCTGACGCTCACCAGGCCCCGCTCCCGCGCCTCCGCCAGCAGGCGCACCACGCGGCTGCGATGCACGCCGAGCTGGCTCGCGACCTCCTCCTGCGTCTTGCCGACCAGGTGATACAGCCAGGCGGCGCGCACCATCATCGTCTCGTCGGTCTCCCCGGCCAATTGCGGCGACATCGGCCTGGGATCGATCTGCGTCATAAACGGTGCTTGACAAATGTCGCGGCGCTGAACAAGGCTTCGTTTAGAACAACTGTCGCGGTGTAGGACGTTTGTCCAGCAACGCGCGGCGCTCCTCGGGAGGGTGCGAACCGTGGCCTATCTGGTCGGCATCGACGGCGGAACCGAAAGCCTGCGCGCCCGGGTGTTCGACCTGGGGGGCGCCTGCGTGGGCAATGCGTCTTCCCCCTACCCTACCCGATTTGCCCCCGGCGCCCGCGCCGAACAGGATCCAGAGGATTGGTGGCGCGCCGCCGGGCAGGCCGTGCGGGCCGCCGTGGCGCAAGTGGGCATCAGGGGCAGCGAAGTGGAGGCGCTATCCCTCGCCACCACCTGCTGCACCGTGGTGGCATTGGACGCGGCGGGCCGCGCGC
>CAXTNN010000362.1:0-3697 GCA_964245545.1 uncultured Acetobacteraceae bacterium
GCTGCCAACCGCGCGTCCGCGGCCGCACCGCTGAGCCAGGCGGAGGCGAGATCGGCCGTCATCGGCGGGCCGGCGCGGAGCGGGATGGCATCATGGGCCGGAAGCTTATGCCATTGTCGGGCCGGGTGAAACGCCCGAGATCGCACCCGTAGGCTGGCTGCGCACGAACATGTCGGCTGACGCCAAAGGGCACCGTTCCCACCTGAAGGGCCGGTCGGGAGAGGATAGACTGTCATGAGGCGTCTGATGCGGTGGCGCGGCTGGGTGGAAACAGCGGTCATCGTCTTCATTGCTGCCGGGGCACAGGCGCAAACACCCGCTCCGAGTGCGGCCCCCGTGTTCCTCACCCATCCCGGCGTAACCGACACCGCCCATCTCAAGGGCGACGCCGTGGTCGTGACCCTTGGCGGCGTGCAGGGCTGGGCGGGTGACCCGGCGCGTGACCTGCAAGGTCTGATCGCGCAGGATGGCGACAAGGTCACCTGCCAGCCGCATGCCGACGGCACCTATGCCTGCACCCTGCCGACCGGCGCGGATTTGGGACAGCTTGCCGTGGCGGTGGGTGACGCCAAGGCGCTGGACGACGCGCCGGAAGCCTACAAAACCGGGCAAACGGCCGCGAAGGCGGCGGGTCGTGGCCTGTGGGCGGGCGTGCTGCCCGCCGGCGCCGACCTGCTGCACCCCTTGGTGACGACGACGGCCGAACTCGCCGCCGATGGCCGGGTCTACATGCTGGATGGGCTGATCGGCTTTGGAGCCCGCTTCTACACACTGCAGCTCCAAAGCTACATCGACGCCCATGGCGGCCAGCTTCGTTGTGAGCCGAAGGGGGGCGGGCGCTATGTGTGCCGGCTGCCGGACGGGACGGATATTGCCACCGTGGCCTTGCTGCGGGGGCTGGCCAGGGCCGAAGCCAAAAGCCCGCCGGACTACCGCGCCGACCAGGCCGAAGCGGTGCGGGCCAGGACCGGCTTCTGGCTGAACCCACCCGAGCCGCTGCTCGCGGCACTTCCCCCTGCCCCGGAGCCAGCCCCACAGGTCGGTTGCTGCGTCACGCCGCCCAGCAACCTGGAGCCGGAGCTGAGCTTCGATGGTGACATCCCCGTCGTAGTGATCGAGGGCGAGCCGGTGCCGTTCGTGTTCATCAAGGAGATTGGCTGGGGCTTCTACGATCATCTCGGCCAATGGCATGGCGCGCCCGAGCGGGTCCGCGCCGAGCTGGCCGGCACCTATCCGAACGGACCACCCTTGGCCCCAGTGGAGGGTCGCCTGGGTGGCGGACGGGCATTGGCCGGCAATGCGTCTGGGTTCATCACCCCTCCGGAGACCTTCCGGGCCGCCGGGCTCGGCCGCGTATCGCCCCAGGCCCAGCCCAGCGTGCTCGCATCACCCGGTTTGCTCCGCGCACCGACCTTCCGGCCGCACCCGATCACGCCGATCGGCGTGGCTCGCCCTGGCCCGGGCGCGATCGCATTGGCACGCCCGGCCCCCGTGCGAACCGGCGGCGGCGTTCCGTTCGTGATTGGACGGCATTAGGGGTGTGATAGGGTCGAAGATGAAATCTGATTGTCGATGCTGCTTTACGGCCGCTTCGACTCGTAGCGGATGCCGCGGCGATGCTGGACAAGGCTCCTGCAGCCAGCGAATAGAACACCGCGAAACCGCGTCAATGCCGCCCTACGGATGCGACCTATGAAGCTGTTAGCCACTGCATTTGCCGTTCTGCGCGGCGCACGGCTCGTCCCATGCACCGTACCGTCTCGCCGAACCTGTGCATGAACTTAGTCAAAAATGACGCCCGCGTATGACGGGTTTCTCTCGGCGGGAAGCGATCTTTGCCGTGGTCGCCGGCCTCTTGCCGTCGGCGCTGCTCGCCTACACGACGTGGGTGGGTTTGGCGGACGGGATTCGTACCTTTCACGGGCACATGCTCGTGGTGCGCGACTACCTCTGGCTATGGGGCGCTGGGCAAGACCTGGTGCTTGGAAACATTGCTGCGATCTTTGATCCACCGCGATTCGCCAATTGGCTTAGAACGGTGTTCGGCGGTGGTCTCGACGATTTCGTCTGGAGCTATCCGCCGTCGATGCTGTTTCTGGCCTGGCCTGCCGGGCACATCCCGATCGTCGCCGGCTTCGTGCTGTTCGAGGCAGCCCAAATTGCATTCTTGTGGTCGATCGGGTGGCTGACCCGCCAGCCGTGGCGTATGTGGCTTGCTGTCCTTGCAAGTCCCGCGGCGGGCGAGAACATCCTGGCAGGGCAGAACGGTGCGCTGACATCGGCCCTCCTGGTAGGTGGCCTGCTGACTGCGGGGGCACGGCCGGTGTTGGCGGGTGCGCTGTTCGGTTTACTGACGATCAAACCACAACTTGGCATCCTGGTACCCGTCTGCTTGCTGGCATCACGGGACTGGCGAGCGATTGCCAGCGCCTGTTGCACGGCCGGCGTGCTGTTTTGCGCCAGCGGCCTAGCATTCGGTTTCAAGACGTGGGCCCTTTATTGGCAGAACACGCGGCCGTACATGATGGGTATTCTGAAGTCGGATTGGCACGGCCTATATTATCAGCAATTAATGGTAACGCCTTTCATGGCGCTGCGCTCCTTCGGGATCGGGTTGGAGGCCAGCTTCGCCATGCAACTCGTGTTCGCAGCCGGGGCCGCAGCCGTAGTCTGGTGGCTTTGGAGCCGGCCGGGCACAGATCCGGCCTTTCGCATGATCGTTACGGTATGCACCACGTTGGTGGCAACGCCATACGGCTACACGTACGACATGGTTGGGGTCGCGGCGGCGGTCGCGACATTATTTTGCCTGACGCCCCGGGTCTCGCGTGCCGAGTTGCTTACCCTTTGTCTGGCCTGGATTTGGCCAGGCATCGCGCCGATGGCTAGCCATACTGAACTCCACTGGATTGGGCCAGTCTTGCTCGTTGCGGTCGCCGGGATTGCTCTTCGCCGTCTGAAGCTAGGGGACAACACCTTGGAAGAGTCCCGCTAATCGTGCTTTGAGCGAGCCCCACCGCCGGACGGTTGCACAGGAGCTACTGAGAAGCGTGGAAGGCTGACTCCTTCGCCGCCTGCCTGCAACCCGCGCGAAACTCGGGATTTATGCCGCATGCCGCAGAGGCGGCTTGGCCAATGGCTTAGCTGGTGCAGAAGTCCGGTGCGAATGTCCGCTATTTCGGGTTCCTGCCCGGAAGCAGACAGGCCGCAAACCACAAGCCGACCTACAGCAAGTATCAAGCGTCAGACTTAACCCACTAAGACGGGCTAAGCGCCAGCGTCTGCAGCATCGCCGCGATCTGATCCGCCAGTTGCCCGAGCGCGGCACTCATCGCCGACACCAAGTCCGACGTGTCGGGGCCAGCGGGCTGGACCGTCAGCCGCAGCAGGCGGGGCTGAGGGCCGGGCTGCCCCAGGCTTTGGTGGACCGCCACCTGCGCCAGCAGCACGACGCTGCCCGAAGGGTCGAGATCGAAGCGCTGGATGTTCAGCTCCACCGTCGCTACGGCGTCCACCGAAATGGCGCCCGCCTCGCTGAACACGCTGGCGGAAGGCAAGCGCTGCGCCAGGTCCTGCGACAACACGCGCCCGATCATGGCGCCCAGCGGCGCTCCCCAGCGCTCCCCGCCCCGCAGCAACAGGCGGTTGGAGGAACTGTCGCGCACGATTTCCGGGCGGTCGAGATAACCGGCAAGCC
>CAXTNN010000363.1:0-3661 GCA_964245545.1 uncultured Acetobacteraceae bacterium
CACCCCAACCCTCTCCCGCAGGCGGGAGAGGGAGCCGGCTCGTTGCACCCTGTCTAGCAGAGCATGATGCTTGATCGCCAAGCGCCTGGCCAGGCGGTAGCCTTCCTGCGGCGCAGATGGCAGGGCGGGATAAGGACGGGAGCCGGCTAGTTGCGCGCCTTGTCCACCAGGGCGTTCTGCTTGATCCACGGCATCATCGCGCGCAGCGTCTCGCCCACCTGCTCGACCGGGTGCTCGGCCATGCGGCGGCGGGTGGCCTTGAAGCTGGACTGATTCACCTTGTTCTCGAGCATCCAGTCGCGGGCAAACCGGCCGGACTGGATGTCGGCCAGCACGCGCTTCATTTCGGCCTTGGTCTCGCCGGTGATAATGCGGGGGCCGGTGACGTACTCACCATACTCGGCGGTGTTGCTGATCGAGTAGTTCATGTTGGCGATGCCGCCCTCGTAGATCAGGTCCACGATCAGCTTCACCTCGTGCAGGCATTCGAAATAGGCCATCTCGGGCGCGTAGCCGGCCTCGACCAGGGTCTCGAACCCGCCTTTGATCAGCTCCACCAAGCCGCCGCAGAGCACCACCTGCTCGCCGAACAGGTCGGTTTCACACTCTTCCTTGAACGTGGTCTCGATGATGCCGGCGCGGCCGCCGCCAATGGCGCTGGCGTAGGAGAGCGCGATCTCCAGCGCGTTGCCCGACGGGTCCTGCGCCACCGCGACCAGGCAGGGCACGCCGCCGCCGCGCTGGTACTCGCTGCGCACGGTGTGGCCCGGGCCCTTGGGCGCGATCATGAACACGTCGATATCGGGCCGTGGGTCGAGCAGGTTGAAGTGCACGTTCAGGCCGTGGGCGAAGGCCAGCGCGGCGCCGGGCTTCATGTTCGGGCCCAGTTTCTCGCGGTAGAGGTCGCCCTGGATTTCGTCCGGGGTGAGTACCATCACCACATCCGCCTGCTTGGCAGCCTCGGCCGGGTCCATGACGGTAAGGCCAACCGCTTCGGCCTTCTTCACCCCGGCCGACCCGGCGCGCAACCCGACGATGACGTCGCTGACGCCGCTGTCGTGCAGGTTCTGCGCATGGGCATGGCCCTGGCTGCCGAAGCCGATGATCGCGACCTTTTTGGCCTTGATGAGGTTCACGTCGGCGTCGCGGTCGTAATAAACACGCATTCTTCGCTCCACTGCTCAATCGATAAAAGCCCTCTCCCAGGGGAGAGGGAGTCTACAGCGTCATCAAACCTCGGCTAATCGCGGCAACGCCGCTGCGCGACACTTCAGCCAGCCCTAACGGCCGCATCAGCGCAATAAAGGCGTCGATCTTTTCCGTGCCGCCAGTCATCTCGAAGACGAAGCTGCCGATCGTTGCATCCACCACCCGGGCACGGAAGGCATCGGCGATGCGCAGGCTCTCGCTGCGGTCGGTGCCGGTGGAAACCACCTTGATCAGCGCGAGCTCGCGCGCGATGTGCGGGCCTTCCTTGGTGAGGTCGGCCACCTTGTACACCGGCACCAACCGGCCCAACTGCGCCTTGATTTGCGCAATCACCATCTCGGTGCCGCTGGTCACCACGTTGATGCGGCTGCGGCCACGGTCGTCGCTCACCGGCGCCACCGTCAGGCTCTCAATGTTGTAGCCGCGGCCGCTGAACAAGCCGATCACGCGCGCCAGCACGCCCGCTTCGTTCTCCACCAGCACGGAGATGGTCGCGGACTGCAACGCTTCGGACATCAGACCAGCATCAGCCCGGCATCGGTTAAGCCAGCCGCCCGCGCCTCCTGCCCCGCGCCGAGGATCATCTCATTATGCGCGGCGCCCGACGGGATCATCGGGTAGCAGTTCTCTTTCTCGTCGACGCAGATGTCGGCGATCACCGGGCCGGGAGTGGCCAGCATCCGTTCGATTACCCCGTCCAGCTCGCCGAGATTGGTCGCCCGCAACCCAGTGGCGCCGAATGCTTCGGCCAGCCTGACGAAATCCGGCAGGGCGGCGCTGTAGCTTTCGGAGTAGCGGCTGCCATGCAGCAACTCCTGCCACTGCCGCACCATGCCCATATACTGGTTGTTGAGGATGAACACCTTCACTGGCAGGCGGTACTGCGCCAGCGTGCTCATTTCCTGAATATTCATCAGGATAGACGCCTCTCCTGCGATGTCAATGCAGAGCGCGTCCGGATGGGCCACCTGCACGCCCATCGCGGAAGGAAGCCCGTAGCCCATGGTGCCGAGCCCGCCCGAGGTCATCCAGCGGTTGGGCTCCTCGAAGCCGAAATGCTGCGCGGCCCACATCTGGTGCTGGCCCACTTCGGTGCTGATGAAGGTCTCGCGCCCGGCGCAGGCGGCGTGCAGGCGGCGGATGGCATGCTGCGGCTTGATGGTGGAATGGGGCGCCGGGTCCTGCTCGTAGCGCAAGCAATCCCCCTCCCGCCAGGCGTCGATCTGGCGCCACCAGGCGGCAAGCGCGGCGCGGTCCTGCCGCTGCTCGTCCACTGTCCAGGCGGCGACCATCGCCCGCAGGATCAACCCGGCGTCACCGATCACCGGGACATCCACGGCGACGTTCTTGTTGATCGAAGAAGGGTCGATGTCGCAATGGATCTTCTGCGCGTGGGGGGCAAAGGCGTCGAGCCGGCCGGTCACGCGGTCATCAAACCGGGCGCCGACGTTCAGCATCACGTCGCAGCCATGCATGGCAAGGTTGGCCTGCACCGTGCCGTGCATGCCGAGCATGCCGAGGAACTGCGGGTCGGAGGCGGGGTAGGCGCCGAGACCCATCAGGGTGGAGGTGCAGGGGGCGCCGGTGAGACGGACCAACTCGCGCAGGGCGGCACTGGCCTCCGGCCCGGCGTTGATCACGCCGCCGCCGGTGTAGATCACCGGCCGGCTGGCGCCCTTCAGCAGCGCCACGGCAGCGCGGATTTGCGCCTGGTCCGGCTCGGTGCGCGGGCGGTAGGAACGGTGCGGCTCGGCCGATGGCGGGGTGTAAGGGGCGGAGGCGATCAGCACGTCCTTCGGCAGGTCGATCACCACGGGGCCGGGGCGGCCGCCAGCGGCGATGGCAAACGCTTCGTGCACCACCCGCGCCAGGTCCTCGCCGCGCTTGACCAGGTAGTTGTGCTTGGTGGCGGGGCGGGTGATCCCCGTGGTGTCCGCCTCCTGGAACGCGTCATTGCCGATCAGGTGGGTCGGGACCTGGCCGGTGAGGCACACAACGGGAATGCTGTCCATCAGCGCATCCACCAGCCCGGTGACGGCGTTGGTGGCGCCAGGCCCGCTGGTGACAAGCACCACGCCCACCTTGCCGGTCGAGCGCGCGTAGCCCTCGGCCGCGTGCACCGCCGCCTGCTCGTGGCGGACCAGGATGTGGCGGATGGCGTTCTGCTTGAAAATGGCGTCGTAGATCGGCAGCACGGCGCCGCCGGGATAGCCGAAGAGCGTGGTGACGCCCTGGTCCTTCAGAGCTTGCAAGAGGATTTCGGCGCCAGGACGGCGCGGGCCGGGGGCATGCGGGGTAGATTGCGTCATGCCGACCATCTACGGGCGGCGTGGGGGACGGTCAATCAGTCGAGTAAAGAAAATGCTGCATACCAGCTATCAACGTTTCCGAAAGTTGCTCTAAACGGCTATATCGCGCATCAATGATGTGCGTCTGCGCCGCTGGGGCGAGT
>CAXTNN010000364.1:0-3627 GCA_964245545.1 uncultured Acetobacteraceae bacterium
ATGCAGCACGTCATAGGCCGGCCCGAACACCACGATGCTGTCGAGCAGGTGGTAGCCGTCCTGCCGCCGCCCCGTGACCAGCAGGCTGAGATTGACCTTCACCGGTGCCAGCTCCGTCACCCGGCCAGGAGTGGCACTCACTCCACCCGGCGCTCCGCAGCTTGGGGCAGCGCCGGCCGGCCGGTTCCCGCCAGCTTGGCCTGCAGCCGCGCCGCATCCTGCGCATCGGGGTGCAAGATCAGCGCCCGCCGCCACTGCACCTCCGCCTCCCGCAGCCGCCCCGCCGCCTGGTAGGCGTCACCAAGGTGGGCGTTGATGGTGGAGTCCTCCGGCTGAAGCTCTACGGCGCGTTCCAGCACCTTCACCGCGCCGGCCTTGTCGCCGCCCTGCAGCAACACCCAGCCGAAGCTATCGACGATGGCGCCGTCATTTGGCCGCTCTTCAACCGCGCGCTCGATCAGGCGGCGGGCGCGGCCGAGATTGCGGCCCTGCTCGGCCCAGGCGTAGCCGAGATAGTTCAGCACCAGGGGCTGGTCCGGCTGCAGCTCCAACGCGCGCAGGAAATCGGCCTCCGCGCGCGGCCATTCATGCGCCTGGTCGTAGGCCACGCCCTGCTGGTAGAACAGCGGCCAATCTGCCGCCGCCGGCTGCGCCAGCCGCGCGATCGCCCGGCCATAGGTTGCTGCCGCCTCGCTGAAATGCCGGTCACCACTCTGCAGCTCCCCCAGCATCGCCAGCGGCTGAGGCTGGGTTGGATAAGCGGCCGCCAAGCGCTCCAGTGTTGCCTCCGCCTCCGCCGTGTGGTGCAGCCGCCCGGCATAGACCGCCTGCCGCAACTCTACCACCGCCTCCAGCGGGTCGCTCGGCGGCACCGGCGCCAGTGTCGCCACCGCGCCATCCAACTGGCCATGCGTCGCCAGCATCTCCGCCAGCAACAGCCGCGCGGCGGTGAAATCCGGCCGCAGATCGATCGCCAAATGCAACAGCACCATCGCGTAATCAAGCGAGTCCTGCTGCTGGAGCGCGGCGGCGACCGCGAGGTAGCTTTCGGCGACGCCATCCACCGCCGACGACACCCGCATGCCCGACACGCTCTGCTGCAAAGCCGGCTCGGCGATCGCCAGGTCCGGGCTGCTCTGCGCCATGGCGCGGATGGTGCCGCGCGCCTCGGCCTGCTGGCCGCTGCGGGCCTGCCAACTGGCGACCAGCATGCCGAGCCGCAGGTTGAGACCGCCGTAATCCACCAGCGCCAGGCGGTAGAGCCGGGCTGCCTCGGCACTGCGTCCGGCGAGATCGTCGATCATGGCGGCGTGCAGTGCCGCGATGCCGCCGAACCGGCTGCTCCCCACCAGCGGCTGCAGCGTCGCTATGGCCGCATCCGTGTCGCCGCGTCCCTGCTGCGCCCAGGCGGTCAGCAGCGGCTGCAGGATTTGGTTCGGCCCGGTCGCCGGCAGGGCGGCGAACCTGCCCAGTGCGGCGCCCCAGCGGCCCGCCTTGATGTCCGCATCGGCGAGCACCAAGGTGGCCGCCGGGTCACCGGTGAGCGTCTTTGCCAGGGTCAGCGCCTGGGCATTCGGCTGGTCCGAAAGCACGGCGGCCAGAAACGCCTGGCGCTGCAGATCCGGATTGCCCGGATCCTGGCTGAGCGCACGGCCGAACGCGGCCGCCGCGGCCGGCGCATCGTCGAGGGTCATCGCCTGATTGCCGACCAGCACGTCGGCCGACCCGGCCAGCGGCTTGCCCCCCTGCCCCGGGTCGGCGGCGGCACAGGCGGACACGCAGAGCACAAGCAAAGCGGCGCGGGCCGCAGCAGGGTTGGGCAGCATGCCTTGTCTTATCGTCGCGGCCGCCGCATTGCCAGGGCCACGAATTACCCGGCCACTACATGCCGCCGGGATAGTTCGGCCCGCCGCCGCCCTCCGGCACGTACCAGTCGATGTTCTGCGTCGGGTCCTTGATGTCGCAGGTTTTGCAATGGACGCAGTTCTGCGCGTTGATCTGCAGCCGCGGCTCGCCCTCCTCAACGCCCACCGCCTCGTAGACGCCCGCTGGGCAATAGCGGCTTTCTGGGCTGCGGTACGTGTCCCAGTTCACCCCCTGCCAGCGCGCCGGGTCCTTCAGGCGCAAGTGCACCGGCTGGTTCTCTTCATGATTGGTGTTGCTCATGAACACCGAGGAGAGCCGGTCGAAGGTGAGCTTGCCGTCCGGCTTGGGATACGAAATAGGCTGCTCCTTCTTAGCCGCAACCAAAGTCTCGTTGTCGCCGTGGCGGTGATGCATCGTCCACGGCGCCCGGCCGCGCAGCACGTAGGCGTCGATGGCGGAGTAGGCCAAACCGCCGTAAAGCCCGAAGCGGCTGAACGCCGGGCGGATGTTGCGCGCCTCCGTCAGCTCCTGCCAGGCCCAGCTCGCGGCGATCTTGTCGGCATAGCCCGTCGGCTCGGCCGGCTTGTTGCCCGCCAGCGCTTCCGCCAGCGCTTCGGCCGCCGCCATGCCGGACTTCATCGCCGTATGCGTGCCCTTGATCTTGGGCACGTTGAGGAAACCGGCAGCGTCCCCGATCAAGGCGCCGCCGGGAAAGGTGAGCTTCGGCACCGATTGCAGGCCGCCCTCGCTCAACGCCCGCGCGCCGTAGCTGATCCGCCGCCCACCCTCGAAATGCCGCCGCATCGCCGGGTGCGTCTTGAAGCGCTGCATCTCGTCAAAAGGCGACAGCCACGGGTTGGCGTAGTCCAGCCCGACGACAAAGCCGTACGAAACCAGCCGGTCGCCGAAATGATACAGCCACGAGCCGCCATAGGTGCCCGTGTCCAGCGGCCAGCCGATGCTGTGCTCGATCAGGCCTGGCCGGTGCGCCTCCGCGGGGATTTCCCACAGCTCCTTGATGCCCAATGCATAGGTCTGCGGATCTCGCCCATCGCGCAGGCCGAACCGCTCCATCAGCCGCTTGCTCAACGACCCGCGGCAGCCCTCGGCGAACAGCGTGTAGGTCGCGCGCAGCTCCATTCCCGGCTGGTAGTTGGCGCCGTGCTCGCCGGTCTTGCCCACACCCATGTCGCCGGTCGCGACCCCCACGACGCGGCCGCCCTCCTCCAGCAGCTCGGCGGCGGCGAAGCCGGGGTAGATTTCCACCCCCATCGCCTCCGCCTGCTGCCCCAGCCAGCGCACCACGTCCCCGAGCGAAACGATGTAGTTGCCGGCATTGTGCATGAACGGCGGCGTCGGCAGCCGGATGGCGCGGCTGGCGGTGAGGAACACGAACCGGTCCTCCCCCGCCGGCGTCAGCAACGGTGCGCCGCGCTCCTGCCAGTCCGGCAGCAGCTCGGCCAGTGCGCGCGGCTCGATGACGGCGCCGGACAGGATATGCGCGCCCACTTCGCTGCCCTTTTCCACCACGCAGATGGCCGCGTCCGGCGCCAGTTGCTTCAGCCGGATCGCCGCGGCCAGCCCCGCCGGGCCAGCCCCCACGATCACCACGTCGAACTCCATCGATTCGCGCTCTGACATGCAGAGATCCCCCGAGTCTATCCTGATACGTCCTTAGATAAGAACAGTCGGCCAAGACGCAAACTGCACCAGCCTTGCAACGGCCGGCCGCGCTGGGGGACAACGCTGCCATGGATGATC
>CAXTNN010000365.1:0-2840 GCA_964245545.1 uncultured Acetobacteraceae bacterium
CCGGCCTGGCTGATGGCGATGAACTCGTCGCCGGTGCCTTCGGTCCAGGTGGCCACCATGCGCCCGTCCAGATGCCAGAGCGGACGCAGCCGCTCCCAGTCGCCGGCATCGCGCCACACCACCCAGTTCTCCAGGAGATCGCGTATCTCGCGACGGTCCGCTACCGCATTGCGATCCGGCGCCGTCTGCGTCGCGGCAGATGCCTTACTCAAGTGGCGTCCTCCAAAGGTCGGTAAACGGGGTGGAAGGCAGGACTTCTGTTGGGTGCCGTTGTAGTTCGGCTTCAAGGCGGCGCAACTCTGATTGCCGCCAGCACGTCCAAAGCAGCGGCACCGGGTCACCCATACCGCCGCCCCGGAGTTCTACTCCCCCGGCTGGTGCGTCAGCGTGCGTTGCCGGCCGCTCAGCCGCTGCTTGGCACGCTCGCGGGCGGTTTGGAACGCCACGTAGAGCATCGGGATCAGGAAGATGCCGATGGTGGAGGAGGCGATCATGCCGGCGAAAACCGGGGTGCCCACGTCGCGCCGGCTGATCTGCGCGGCGCCGGTGGCGATCACCAGGGGGACTAGGCCCAGGATGAATGCGAAGGACGTCATCATCACGGCACGGAACCGGGTGCGGGCGCCGAGCACGGCGGCGGCGCGGATGCTTTCGCCTTCCTCGCGGCGCTCCTTGGCGAACTCCACGATCAGAATGCCGTTCTTGGCCGCCAGCGCGATCAGCACCACCAGACCGATCTGGGCGTAGAGGTCCAGCGCCAGGCCAGCGATCTTGATCCCCACGAACGACCCCAGCACGCCCACGGAAACGGAGAGCAGCACGGGGATCGGGATCACCCAGCTCTCATACAGCGCCACCAGGAACAGGTAGGCGAACAACACCGCCACCGCCAAGATGAAGCCAGTCTGCCCTTGCGCAGCCACCTCCTGATACGCGGTGCCGGTCCACTCGAAGCTGTAGCCGGCCGGCAAGGTGCTGGCAGAGACCTGCGCCATTGCCGCCAGCGCGGCGCCGGAGGAGCCGCCGGGAGGCGGGCCGCCGTTGATGGTGATGGAGCGGTAGTTGTTGTAGCGGGTAATCACCTGCGGGCCCAGCACGATGCGCTGGCTGGCGATGGCGCGCAGCGGAACGGAGCCGCCGGTGCTGTTGCGCAGGTAGATCTTCCACAAGTCGCCGATCTTGCTGCGGTCCTGCGGCTCACCCTCGATGTTCACCTGCCAAACGCGGCCGAACAGGTTGAAGTCGTTGATGTAGATGCCGCCAAGCGTGGCCTGCAGGGCGGTGAACACATCCGTCATGGACAGGCCAAGCGCCTGCGCCTTCTCACGGTCGATGTCGAGGAACACCGAGGGGTTGGTGGCGGTAAAGGTGGAGAACACGCGCGTCATCCGCGGGTCGGCGTTGGCGGCGGCGATCAGGCCGTTGCCGGTCTGGCCGATGGAAACCGCGTCCTGGCCCTCCAAGGCTTCGAGCTGGTATTCGAAGCCGCCGGTGGTGGACAGGCCGATGATCGGCGGCAGGTTGAATGGGAACACCGTGGCCGCGCGCACCTGCTGCGTGGCGCCGAACAGGCGGCCAATCAGGGCCTGGGCGCTTTCGGCCGCGGCGGTGCGGTCGGCGAACGGCTTCAGCTTGATGAACATGAAGGCGTTGTTGCTCTCCTGCGCGCTGTCGAGCAGGGAGAAGCCGATGATGGCGAAGGTGTCTTTCACGCCGGGCATCTGCTTGGCGATTTGCTCCACCTGGCGCACCACGTTGCCGGTACGGGCGACCGAGGCGCCGTCGGGCAACTGGATGGCGACGAAGAAGCCGCCCTGGTCTTCCGAAGGCAGGAACCCGGTGGGGGTGACGGACGCCATGCCGAAGATGCCAGCGCCGAATGCCACGGCGAGCACGATCCCGAGCACGGCCAGGCGCAACGTCTTGCCCACGACATAGGCGTAACCGTCGCGCACGCTGTCGATGCCGCGCATCACCCGGGCCATGATGCCGCGCTTGGGGGTGTGGCGCAGGAACAGGGCGCACAGGGCGGGCGACAGCGTCAGCGCATTCAGGGCGGAGATCAGCACCGCGACGCTGATAGTGACGGCGAACTGGCGGAACAACTGCCCCGAAATGCCGGGGATGAAGGCGATCGGCACGAACACCGAGAGCAGCACCAGGGTGATGGCGATGATGGGCGCCGTGATCTGCTGCATTGCCACCTTGGTGGCACGGGCGGGGGACCAGTCCGGATGCTCCTCCATCACGCGTTCGACGTTTTCCACCACGACGATGGCGTCATCCACCACGATGCCGATCGCCAGCACCAGGGCGAGCAGGGAGACGGTGTTTTCCGAGTAGCCGAGCGCCAGGAGCCCGGCGAAAGCGCCGATGAGGCTGACCGGCACGGCGATGGTGGGGATCAGCGTGGCGCGCAGGTTGCCGAGGAATAGGAACACCACGATGATGACCAGCACGAACGCCTCGGCCAGCGTCTTCACCACCTCGTGCTGGGTATCGGTGACGAAGGTGGTGCTGTCGTAGGTGACTTGGTAGTGCAGGCCCTCGGGGAAGCGGTGGCTGAGCTGCTCTAGCTTGGCGTTCACCCCGTGGGCGGTGTTCACGGCATTGGCGCCGGGGGCGAGATAGATCGCGATGGCCACGGAGGGCTGGCCGTTCAAGCGGCTTTCGCTGTCTTCGTTCTGGGCGCCCAACTCCAGCCGCGCCACGTCCTTCACCCGCAGCACAGAGCCGTCGGGGAAGGCGCGCACGACGATGTTGCCGAACTGCTCGGGGGTGGTCAGGCGGCCTTGGGTCTGCAGGTTGAACTGGAACTCGTTGTCCGGCCCAGCCGGGCG
>CAXTNN010000365.1:2850-3324 GCA_964245545.1 uncultured Acetobacteraceae bacterium
AGCCGGGCGGGCGCCGACGCGGCCGATCGGGGCCACCACGTTCTGCGCCTGGATGGCGGTGATAATATCCTGCGGCGCCAGGTTCAGGCTGGTGAGGCGATTGGTGTCGAACCAGATCCGCATCGAGTAGTTCAACTTGCTGAACAAGTTGGCCTGGCCCACGCCGGGCGAGCGGCTGATCTCGTCCAGGATGTTGATGGTGGCGTAGTTGGTAATGAACAGCGGGCTCTGCTTGCCGCCGTCGCTATAGAGGTTGACGAATTCCAGGATGGCGGAGGAGCGCTTCTGGACCGTCAGCCCCTCCTGCTGGACCGAGGCCGGCAGTTCGGCCAGCGCGGTTTGCACCCGGTTGTTGACGTTGACGGTGTTGATGTCGGGGTTGGTGCCAAGCTCGAACGACACCGTCAGGCTGTAGCTGCCGTCGTTGGCGCTGGTGCTCTTCTGGTAAATCATCTTGTCGACGCCCACCACTTG
>CAXTNN010000365.1:3334-3621 GCA_964245545.1 uncultured Acetobacteraceae bacterium
CACGGAGGCTTCCACCACGGCGGCGGAAGCGCCCGGGTAGTTGGCCGTCACCTGCACCTGGGGCGGCACGATGTCGGGGAATTGCGCCACCGGGATACGGGTGAGCGCCAGCCCGCCGGCGATGGTGATGATGATCGCAATGACGATTGCCAGCCGCGGCCGGTCGACGAACACGGCTGAGATCATGCGGCGCTGTCCTTGGCTAGAGCATCACCGCATCAGGTTTGGTCGCCTGATCGGTAAAGATGCTCGTCAAAACATCGGCCGGGCCATGACCAGCGACCATC
>CAXTNN010000366.1:0-3621 GCA_964245545.1 uncultured Acetobacteraceae bacterium
GGGCCCCTGGCGGCCGCCGAAGATGGTTGGCTTGCCGCCGCCGGCCGCCGGCGCCCCCACCTGGCGCACGCGCAGCCCGATCAGCCGCGCGAACAGCCACCAGTAGCAGCGGGGGAACCACACCTTGCCACGGCCGGGGCAGGCCAGCAGCACGACTTGCACGGGGATCGCCAGCAGCGTCCAGGCCAGCGCCAGCAAACCCCGCCGCAGCACCCGGACCCAGCGCAGCAGCTTGCGGCTTGCCGGCGTGGTCTCCGCCCATAAGCTTCGATGCGATGCGTTGATGGCGAGACGGGGGCGCTTGGAGCGGCGGGAGGCGAGGCGCGGGCTGGCCAACGGGGGTGACATCACGGGCCCCCATACTCCCGCCGGCACGCCTGTGTCACGCGCGTGTCATAGTAGCGGTTGGCGGCATGGCGATCCAGGGCCGCGGACTCGGTGCCAGGCGCCTGGATTGCTTCGTCGCAAGCGCTCCTCGCAATGCCGGGCTGACGACGGGAAGGGTCAACGGATGTGGCCGTTGGTATGGGCCAGGGAGGATCAAACGGGGGCGCCGCTCTCCAGCTCCGCCAGGAAGCTGGCGGCGCGGGCGCGGATGGCCCCCACGCGCGCCGGGTCCATCTTTGCCAAGGTGCGCAAGGGCATGGCCATGCGCTGATTGCCGGCGAAGCGCTCGGCATGGCGGGCCATGAAGTCCCAGTAGAGGGCGTTGAACGGGCAGCCGCGGTCGCCGGTGGCGTCTTTCACGTTGTAATAGCAGGCTTTGCAGTAATCGCTCATCTTGTTGATGTAAGCCCCTGACGCGGCATAGGGTTTGGACCCCACCACGCCGCCGTCGGCAAACAGCGCCATGCCGCGGGTGTTGGGCATTTCCACCCACTCGTAGGCGTCGGCGTAGACGATCAGATACCACTCGTCGACGGCCGCCGGGTCGAGCCCGGCCAGCAGGGCGAAGTTGCCGGTGATCATCAGGCGCTGGATGTGGTGGGCGTAGGCGTGGGCGCGGGTGTCGACGATGGCGTGGTGCAGGCAGTTCATGCGGGTGTTCGCGTCCCAGTAGAACCAGGGCAGCTTGCAGGTCGCCGTCAAAGCATTCAGGGCGGCGTAGTCCGGCATCTTGAGCCAGTAGATGCCGCGCACGAACTCGCGCCAGCCGAGCACCTGGCGGATGAAGCCCTCGGCGGCGTTGAGCCGCACGCGCCCGGCGCGGAAGGCGGCTTCGGCGGCCTGGCAGACTTCGAGCGGCTGCAGCAGGCCGACATTCAGCGAGGTGGAGATCAGGGCGTGGAACAGGGTGGGGGCGCCGATCTTCATGGCATCCTGCCAGTCGCCGAATTGCGGCAGGCGGTTCTGCACGAAGTCGTCCAGGGCGGCGCGGGCGTCGGCGGCGGTGACGGGCAGGTTGAAGCCGTCGCAGGTGCCGAAATGGTCGCCGAAGCGGTCGCGCACCAGGGCGATCACGTCCTGGGTGATGGCGTCCGGCTGGAAGTGCGGCGGCTCCGGCAGGGTCACGCCGGCGGGGAGGCGCTTGCGGTTCTCGGCGTCGAAGTTCCAGCGGCCCTCGATGGGCTGGTCGTCGTCCATCAAGAGGTCGTAGCGGCGGCGCATGTCGCGGTAGAAGAACTCCATGCGCAGGGAGCGCTTGCCGTGCGCCCAGGCGCGGAACTCCCTGGTTCGGCAGAGGAACCGGGTGTCTTCGCGGATGTCGACTTCCACGCCGGCGGCCTCATGCCAGCCGGCGATCTCCTGCGCCAGGCGCCATTCGCCGCAGGCGGTCACCACCACCCGGTCGGGGCGCAGGCGCTGCACGGCGCGCAGCACCTCGCCCCCCAGGCTGTGGGTGTTTTCCGGGTCGTCCAGGGTGGTGTAGTGGACGCTGACGCCGCGGGCCCGCAGCGCGCGGGCGAAGTGGCGCATGGCGGAGAGCACCAGCACGATCTTTTTCTGGTGGTGGCGGACATAGGTGCACTCGCCCGCCACCTCGGCCATCAGCACGGTGTCGGCCGCCGGGTCGAGACCCTCTAGGGAGGAGAGGGTGGCGCTGCACTGGTCCCCCAGCACGACGCGCAAGGTGCCGGGCACGGATCAGCCCTTGGTGCGCAAGGTGGAGCGGCCGCCGTCGACGGCGAAAATCTGGCCGGTGATCCAACCGGCCTCGAGGGACAGCAGGAAAGCGGCCAAGGCGCCCGAGTCGTCGCCCTCGCCCAGGCGCGGGATGGGGTGCTGCGCGGCGATGGCGCGGGCCAAAGTGGGATTGCCGGTCATGCCGGCGGCCATGCCGGAGCGGGTGAGGCTGGGGGCGATGCCGTTCACCCGAGTGTTGGGGGCGAGCTCGGCGGCGAGTGCCACCACCAGGCCCTCCACCGCGCCTTTGGCGGCGGCAATCACGGTGTGGTTGGCGAAGCCGGAGCGGGCGGCGACGGTGCTGAACAGCACGACGGCACTGCCTGGCACGGCGGCCAGGCCGTCGGCGGCGGCTGCGACCGCCATGGCGGCGCCCAGCGCGTTCAAGCGGAAGGCGTCGAGGAAGGCGGCTTCGGTGGCGCGCTTGAGCGGCGTCATGACAATCGACCCGGCGCAATAGGCCAGGCCGGCGATGCGCCCGCCGGCCTGGCGCACCGCGGCTTGCAGGGCGGCGGTGTCGGTGGCGTCGGCCACGGCGTGGCTGCTGCCCCACTCGGCGGCGAGGGCTTGCAGCTTGGCGGCGTCACGCCCGACCAGGTGCATCGGCCGCCCGGCTGCGCCCAGGCGGTGCACGATGGCCGAGCCGACGGCGCCGTAGGCCCCGACGACCACCACTGGATCTGACATATGAACTCCCTGTGCCGCGATGCGCCCAGGACTTGGCCATCGCCCCGGTTGCGACAAGGCGGGGAGGCGACAAGGCGGGGGGCGCCATGGCAGTATCATGGGCAATGGGCCAGCTTCTCCTTCTCCGCCATGCCAAGTCGTCCTGGGACGACCCGCAGCTTGCCGACCATGCGCGGCCGCTGAACCTGCGCGGGCGGCAGGCGGCGGGCGCGATGGCGCGGGAGATGCGGCGGCTGGGGCTGATGCCGGACTTCGTCGTGGTGTCGTCTGCCCGCCGCACGCTGCAGACCCTGGCCGCGCTGGAGCCATGGGACACGCCGCCGGTGATCGAGCCGCTGGACACGCTCTACCTTGCGGATGCCGAGGACATGCTGGAGATCGTGCGCGCCCTTCCCGGCACGGCGCGGCGGGTGCTGCTGGTGGGGCATAACCCGGGTCTGCACAACCTGGCCATGATGCTGGCCGGTGCGCATGCTGCGGCGATGGACAAGCAGGTGCAGCGCGTGGCCAGCGGCTATCCGTCGGGCGCGCTGGCGGAGTTCAGCGTTGCCGCGCCCTGGCATGAGTTGCGGGAGGGTGGCGGGCGGCTGGTGCGCTTCCTGCTGCCGGCCGACCTGTCGGAGGTGAACGCCTAGGCGATGCCGGTACTTGAGTTCTGCCTGCCCGCCGAGGCTTTGCCGGCTCTGCTGCGATCCGCCGTGCTGGCCCGCCGGGGCGGCGGACGTGCGCTTCCCTATGAGTGCGTCTGGCACGACACGGCGGCGGGCGACCTCGCTGCCGCGCAGCTCAGCCTCTGCCAGAGCAAGGGCG
>CAXTNN010000367.1:0-3613 GCA_964245545.1 uncultured Acetobacteraceae bacterium
GAACTGGCCGGCACCCACCCCAGCCTGCCCACCCTGATCAGCATCAGTTGCGCGCAATCCGTGCTGGTCGGTTTCGCCTATACCGCCTGGATGGCCAGCTTCACCGAGACGGTCGAGGCGCGCAACCCAGCCCTCACCGCGACGGGGCTGGCGGTATGGGGCTGGATCCAGCGGCTGATCATCATGCTGTGCTTCCTGGCCCTGCCGCGGGTGATCGATACCGTAACGCCGCTGATCATGGCCCCGCTCACGCTGGCCGAATACCAGGCCACCGTCGCCGCCAAGGCCACGCCAAGCGCCGAATTGCTGGCCCGCCTGGGCGAGATCAAGCAGGCGGCGGCGGCGACTGCCGGGCAGTGGCAAACCTGGTATTGGCTCTGCATCGCCGGCGTGGCGCTGTTCGTCCTCACCATCTTCACCATGCGCGGCCGCTGGAGCCCGGCCGCCGCCAAGGCCGACATCGACGCGCACGACGCCCTGGTTACGCGGGAACTGGCCACGCTCAAAGCCGCGGCCGCGGACTGAGCAGGAGCCCCCTTCCTTGGCAGAAAAAGCCTCTCCCGCTGGCGGGAGAGGGCTGGGTGAGGGCTACTCCACCGTTTCAACCACCCGCGGCGCTTGGGCCTGGGCGGCCCGCCCCCGCGTATCGCGACGGGTGAACTTCATGGTGCCATCCGTGATGCTGCCGAAGCGGAAGGCCAGCGAGTCCAGCGCGTAGTTGCTGAACATCCGCCACGGCCGCTTCGAGCTTTGCCGGGGCAGGATGTCCAGCCCGCGCAGCACGTAGCCGGAGGTCAGGTCGACCAGCGGGCTTTCGGCCACCGCCGGGTCGCGCAGCGGCGTTGCCGCCACATAGCCTCGCCGCCGCATGTGGTTGAGGATGCGGCAGACATACTCGCAGGTGATCTCGGCCTTCAGCGTCCACGAGGCATTGGTGTAGCCGAGCACCGAGGCCAGGTTCGGCACCCCGCTGAACATCATGCCCTTGTAGGCCAGCGTCTTGGCAAACTCCACCTTGGCCCCGTCCACGGTGAACCCCACGTCGCCAAGCAGGTTCATCTTGAGCCCGGTCGCCATCACCACCAAGTCGGCCGCCACGTCCTCACCCGAGTTGAGCCGGATGCCGCTCGCGGTAAAGCGCTCGATGGTTCCCGTGACCACCGACGCCTGCTTGCTGCGGATTGCCTTGAACAGGTCGGCGTCGGGCACCAGGCACAACCTTTGGTCCCACGGTTTGTAGGTTGGCGTGAAGTGGGTGGCGACGTCGTAGTCGGGTCCGAGCAGGTGCCGGGTCATCGCCAGGATCTTCTGCTTGGTCTGCTCTGGGTGTTTGCGCGCCAGCCGATAAAAATAGATGGTCAGCGCCACGTTCTTCCATCGCGCGACGCGATAGGCGAGCTTGGGCGGCAGACGCTTGCGCAGCCAATCGGCCGTTTTGTCCGCCGAGGGCCGGGCCACCACGTAGGTCGGCGAGCGCTGTAGCATGGTGACATGGGCCGCCGTCTTGGCCATCGCCGGCACCAGGGTGACGGCGGTGGCACCGCTGCCGATCACCACGACGCGCTTGCCGGCGTAATCAAGCTGCTCCGGCCAGAATTGCGGGTGGATGATTTGGCCGGTGAACTCCGCCATCCCCGGGAACTCGGGCGCGTGGCCGCCGGCATAGCTATAGTACCCGCTGCACATCAGCATGAAGCTGCAACTTAGCTGCACCACCTCGCCCTCGGCGGTTTCCGCCTGCACCAGCCATCGCGCCTCGGCCGACGACCAGGCGGCGCTGCGGACCCGGTGGCCGTAGCGGATGGTCTGCTCCACGCCGTAGTCGCGGGCGGTCTCCCGGATGTAGCTTAGAATGGCCGAACCATCCGCAATCGACTTGTCTTGGATCCAGGGGCGGAAGGAGTAGCCGAGCGTGAACATGTCCGAGTCCGAGCGGATGCCCGGGTAGCGGAACAAATCCCACGTGCCGCCGCTAGTGGCACGGGCTTCCAGGATGGCGTAGCGCAAGCCCGGGCAGCGTCTCTGCAGGTGGCACGCCGCACCCACGCCGGAAAGCCCCGCCCCAACGATGAGGACGTCGAGATGCTCGGTTGCGGCGTCGGTTTCGGCAGGTGCGGGAAAATCGGCCATCGCTTGCGGTCCCATACAGTGTCGCGGATACAGCGTCGCGGACTTAATCGGCTCGGATAGTGGTTATGTGGGTACGACCCGGCTCGCCCGCGCCCGTGCAGCCTGGGCGCGGCGGATGGTGCGCCGCGTCAATCGCCGGATGATCGGCCAGTAGCCGAGCGGGAACAGCCGTACCAGGGTGGCGATCTGGTTGGCGTCCTTGCCGATCAACACGCGCTTGCTCCGGGCCATGATCCCCGCCGTGATAGCTTCAGCCGCCGTCTCGGGCTCGGTCCGGGTCAGCAGTTCAAAGGCGGCCAAGCCCGCTTTGAGCTCGGCCTCGCTGATGGCGGGCGACCTGCGCGCATTCTTCGCCACGGCGGTCTTGATGCCGCCCGGATAGACCACCGTGACGCCGACCGGAGAGCCATCCAGCTCGTGGCGCAGCGCCTCCGAAAATCCGCGCACTGCGAACTTGCTGGCCGAGTAGTGCGTCTCACCTGGCGGCGCAATCAACCCGTACACGCTCGAAACATTCACCAGTTGCGCCGCCGGCTCCCGCGCCAGCAGGGGCAGGAAGGCGTTGGTCATCCAGACCGTGCCCCAGAAGTTGATGTTAAACAGCCATTCGAAATCGGCGAGGGAGACTTGGTCAAAGCGGCCGACCAGCGCCACGCCGGCATTGTTGACCACCACATTGACCCGGCCATGTGCCGCCAACACCGCCGCGGGCAGCGCCGCCACCGCCTCCTTGTCCGCAACATCAAGCGCATGTTCCGTGACACTGACGCCGCGCGCTCGCGCCTTGGCCGCGACCTCCGCCAGCCCGGCGCTGTTGCGATCGGCGAGGGCGAGGGCGCAGCCACGCGCGGCCAGCGACTGCGCCAGGGCGGCGCCGATGCCGCTGGCAGCACCAGTGACCACCGCCACGCTCCCGCCAAGCTCAAACCGCGTCTTTGCCATACCGGACGATCTCTCCCGCTTTGTTGCCGAGCCACGCTTCAAGGCGTGCACTGTTGCCAGAAAACACCATTGTCTAACGCAACCTCGTTCGCTTGGCCGTCACGCCTAGCCAAATATAATATATCGGGACAAATTGGTCCTGCGTCAAACCGACTGCGGCAAGAGAACAAGGTACGGGGAAATGGCAAGGCAGCGCCACGATTCGCGGCAGGTGTCTGTAAGCTGGCTGACAACGGCGGTGCTCGCCCTGTTGCTGGTGCTCGGGGCAACCCGGGCGGCGTCGTCGCAGGAGGTCGAGCCGAACGAGTTCGTGCCGCTGCCGGATGGCACGAACGTGGCCTTTGCCTATTACGTCTATGACCATAACACCGCATACAGCTTTGCCGGCGGCCCAACCGTCAAAGACAGCGGATTGGAGGTCAACCTCCTCAACGTCCGCTACGTGCATTTCGACTACATCGACGGCATCCCAGCCGGCTTCCAGCTCTACCAGATCGTGGGCTCGGAGTCGGCCGCCCACATCGACTCCGAAAGCCTGGGC
>CAXTNN010000368.1:0-3591 GCA_964245545.1 uncultured Acetobacteraceae bacterium
GTCTCCTTGCGCGAAGGGGTGGGCGCGGACGGCTGGCTTGCCAAAGCCGATGGGCCTTGGCTGCCTGACGCACTGCAATGGCAATGCCCGAGCTGCCCAGACGTTGCATTCCATGTCGGACCCGGCGGCAGAATTGCGCCGCGCCTTGAAAACCGCCCCGTCACCGGGCAGATCAGCCGGTGCAACGCGGACTGCCCAATGATATGAGCCAGCCGATCACTTCCATCGAAGACCTCCGCCGGCTCGCCAAGCGCCGGGTGCCGCGGATGTTTTACGACTATGCCGATTCCGGCTCCTGGACCGAGGGAACCTACCGCGCCAACAGTGCCGACTTCGAAGCCATCAAGCTGCGCCAGCGCGTTGCGGTGGACATGACCAATCGCAGCCTCGCCAGCACCATGGCCGGGCAGCCAGTGGCGATGCCGGTGGCGCTGGCCCCCACCGGGCTCACCGGCATGCAGCATGCCGACGGCGAAATCCTGGCGGCGCGGGCGGCGGCCCGCGCGGGGGTGCCGTTCACCCTGTCCACCATGAGCATCTGCTCGATCGAGGATGTGGCAGCCCACACCGACCGGCCATTCTGGTTCCAGCTCTACGTGATGCAGGACCGCGCCTTCAGCAACCGGCTGATCGACCGCGCCAAGGCCGCCGGTTGCTCGGCGCTGGTGCTGACGCTGGACCTGCAAATCCTCGGCCAGCGCCACAAGGATATCCGTAACGGGCTCAGCACGCCGCCCAAGCCGACGCTGGCCAACCTGGCCAATCTCGCCACCAAGCCGCGCTGGTGTTGGGACATGCTGCACACCAAGCGGCGCCATTTCGGTAATATCCACGGCCATGTCGAGGGCGTCACCGACATGAGCTCGCTCTCCTCCTGGACCGCCAACCAGTTCGACCCCAAGCTGAGCTGGGACGACGTCAAGCGCTTCCAGGACCGCTGGGGCGGCACGCTGATCCTCAAGGGCATCCTCGATCCGGAAGATGCCGAGCGCGCTGCGGCCACGGGGGCGGACGCGCTGATCGTGTCCAACCATGGCGGGCGCCAATTGGACGGCGCCATCTCGTCCATCACGGCGCTGCCGGGCATTGTTGAGGCGGTCGGCTCGCGCATCGAGGTGCTGATGGATGGCGGCATCCGTTCCGGGCAAGACGTGATCAAGGCGCTGGCCCTCGGCGCCAGGGGGGTGCTGATCGGCCGCGCCTTCCTCTACGGCCTGGGCGCGCTGGGCGGGCCCGGCGTGGACATCGTGCTCGACCTCATCCGCCGCGAGCTCGACACCACCATGGCGCTGTGCGGGCTGCGTGACGTGGCCGACGTGGACCGCCGCATCCTGGCGACGGCCCCCTCGTTCGCTCCGGTTGCTAGAACGTCGGCAGCGGCGGCAGCGGCTGATGAAACCATTTCTGCCATAGCGCATCCAATTCGCCGTCATTCTTGGTGAAGTAGACAAAGGTGTTCAGCCACTGGTGCAGGCTCCATTGGTTGGCCCGCATGGTGATGCCGTTCGGCTGCCGCAGCAGCACCAGCTTGCGCTCGATGTTGGCGCTGGGCGTGCGGGCGTAGAATTCGTCCCCGGTTAGCCCCGTCTCGGCCACCGCATCCACTTGGCCGGCGATCAGCGCCTGGTAGGTGCTCGGGTCGTCGTCAAACCGCAGCACCTTGACGCTGCCGCCGAACCGTTTGGTCAGCAGCACGTCCTGCACCGAGCCGCGCGGCACGCCGACGCGCAGGCCCTTGAGGTCGTCCAGCACCGCGACGTGCTTGTCCTTTGGCGCAAAGATGACGTTCTCGATCGCGGCATAGGGAATCGAGAACATCACCTGCTTGGCCCGCTCGGGCGTGATGCCGAAGGTGGCGACCAGCAGGTCCACCTTGTTGGTCAGCAGGAACGGGATGCGGTTGGGGCTGGTGAGCGGCACCAAGTTCACCTTCACGCCCATGTATTGGCCGATCAGCTTGGCCACTTCGATGTCGTAGCCGTCCGGCTCCTGCTTGTCGTTCAGCAGCCCGTAGGGCGGCAGGTCCACCAGCACGCCGATGTTGATGCTGCCGCGGCTGACGATCTCGTCCACGGTTTGCGCCCGCGCCTGGCCCAGCGCTAGGCCCGCCAGCAGCGTGGCCGCCGCCAGCAACCTCGTCCAAACTCCCATATCCGTTGTCCCCACCCTGATCCTGCGGCGGATGCCGCTTGTTCTTATCGCCCGCGGCAGCATGCCGCTTTCCTATCGCCCGCGGCAGCATGCCGCTTTCCTATCGCCGGTATGCGCTGGCCAGCCGCGCCTCAAGTTGCCGGCTCGCCAGCGTCAGCGGCCAGCAAAGCAGGAAGTAGAGCGCAGCGACAATGCCGAAGATGGTGAATGGCCGGAACGTTGCGTTGTTCAGCATCTGCCCGGCGCGGGTGAGCTCGACGAAGCCGATGATGGAGGCCAGCGAGGTGCTCTTTACCAGGTTGACCAGAAACCCCACCGTCGGCGCCGTGGCAATGCGCAGCGCCTGGGGCGCCACCACACGCAGCATCCGCGCCCCAAAACCGAGCCCCAAGGCCCGCGCCGCCTCCGACTGGCCCGCCGGCACCGCCTCAATCGCGCCGCGCCAGATCTCGCCCAGGAAAGCGCCGGCATTGAGGCTCAAGCCCAAGATCGCCGAGAGATACGCGCCCAGGCCAAAGCCCAGCAGGTCCGAGCCGAAAAACACCAGGAAGAGCTGCAGCAGCAGCGGCGTGCCCTGCAGCAACCTGATGTAGCCGATCGCCGCCCATCTCAGCGGCCGTGAGCGCGACACCCGCAGCAGCGCCACCGCCAGCCCGATCACCCCGCCGAACAGGAAGGCGCCCGCCGTCAGCACCAGGGTCCAGCGGATCGCCAGCAGCAGGAAGGTGAAGTCTCCCCAGCCGAGCGATCTCACCGCGCCAGCCGCCGGCCGAACGCCGCCCGCTCCACCCCCGCGAACACCGCCGTGAAGGCGAGCGACAGCACCAGGTAGATCGCAGCCGCCGTCATGATGGCCTCGAACGAGCGGAAGGTCCGCCCCGCAATGTCCTGCGCCGCGGCGGTGAGGTCGTCCGCGGCGATCACCGAGACGATGGAGGAGTTCAGCATCAGCAGGATGAATTGGCTGCCGAGCGGCGCCGTCACCGTCCGCAGCGCCTGCGGCAGCACGATGAACCGGAACACGCCCAAGCCGTGCAGCCCCAGCGCCCGGCCCGCCTCCACCTGGCCATGGCTGACCGCCTGGATGCCCGCGCGCACGATCTCGATCGTGTAGGCGCTGCCGTTCAGCACCATCGCCACCAGCGCGCCCTGATCGGCGTCCAGCCGCACGCCGATCGTGGGCAGGCCGAAGAAAATCAGGAACACCTGCACCAGGAACGGCGTGTTGCGGACCACCTCCACATAGGCTGCCACCGCCCGGCGCAGCCAGCGCGGACCGCCCGTCCGGGCCAGGGCGCCGAACACCGCCAGCACCAGGCTGATCGCCATGGACGCCGCCGACAGCCAAAGCGTGAACAACGCCCCGGCGATGAACTCATCGCGCGCGACCCACATGTCGCCGAAATGGAATTGGTAGCCGATGGTGCCGCTCCCCTGCAC
>CAXTNN010000369.1:0-3579 GCA_964245545.1 uncultured Acetobacteraceae bacterium
GCCCTGCCCCCGGCTACTAAGCCAACCTGACTTGTCCCTCGCTAAAGCCCTCTCCCCTTGGGAGAGGGTTGGGTGATGGGCGCGCCCGCCATTTGCAGCAGCGCGCTCCCCAACACCGCCACCACGATATTGGCGCATAACGCGAGCATGCCGACATACACGACATAGTTTTGCCCCCCGGCTGCGAGTGCGTGCAGCGGCTTCAACCCGTCGCTCCAGCACACCAGCGTGCCGCCAACAAATCCCACCACCCAGCCGGCCAGCAACGCCGGGCCGCGGAACCAGCGGGTGAACAGGCCGAACACGACGGCCGGGAAGGTCTGTAGGATCCACAGGCCGCCGAGCAGTTGCAGGTTTAGCGCCACCGAGTTGTCCAGGAACAGAATGAAGCCGAGCGCCCCCAGCTTCACCACCAGCGAGGTGGTTTTTGCCACCGCCGCCTCCTGCTCGGGTGTGGCCGCCGGGTCGACATAGGCTTTCCAGATGTTGCGGGTGAACAGGTTGGCCGCCCCAATCGACATCACCGCGGCAGGCACCAGGGCGCCGATCGCCACGGCGGCGAAGGCAAAGCCGGCAAACCACCCGGGAAACACGGCCTTGAACAGCGCCGGCACCACCTCGTTCGCGGTGGCCGGCTTCACCCCCGCCGCATACGCCATATAGCCGAGCAGCGCGATCAACCCCAGCAGCAGCGTGTAGGCAGGCAGCAGCACCGCGTTCTTGCGGATGGTCTGCCCACTGCGGGAGGCGAAGATGCCAGTCAGCGTGTGCGGATACATGAACGCCGCCAGCGCCGAGCCAAGCGCCAGGCTGGCATAAGGCAGGTATTGACCCGGCGTCAGCAGCGTGCTGCCCGCCCCGCGCGCCTTGAAGCCCGCTGCCGCCGCTGCAAACACCGCACCGTAGCCGCCCAGCCGTAGCGGGATGATCGCCACCGCCACGATCACCACGATGTAGATCATGATGTCCTTGACGAAGGCGATGAGCGCCGGCGCGCGGAGCCCGGCGGAGTAGGTGTACAACGCCAGGATGACGAAGGCCGCCAGCAGCGGGATTTCACCCGGCAGGCCCAGCGCCTTGATCACCACCTGCATGCCGATCAACTGCAGCGCGATGTAGGGCATGGTGGCCAGCACGCCGCTGACCGCCACCGCCAGCTGCAGCGTGCGCGACCCATAGCGCGCATGCACCACATCGGCCGCTGTCACGTGCCCGGCGGCTGCCGCCTCCGCCCATAGCCGGGGCATGACGGTGAACACGATCGGGTAGACCAGGATGGTGTAGGGCAGCGCGAAGAAGCCATAGGCGCCCGCGGTGTAGACCAGCGCCGGGACTGCGATCACGGTGTAGGCGGTGTAGAAATCCCCACCCACCAGGAACCACGTGATCCAGGTGCCAAATTGGCGCCCGCCGAGGCCCCACTCGTCGATATGCGCGAGCGTGGCCGGCTTGCGCCAGCGCGCGGCGATGAAGCCTAGAACGGTGACGAGGGCGAAGAACGCGCCGAAAACCGCCAGCGCAGGCCAGTCGATGCCGCTACTCATCGCCGCGTGCCCCGCTACGCAGCACCAGGTAGGTCAACCCGGCGGTCACCGGCACCCAGGCCAGTTGATACCAGTAGAAGAAGGGAAAGCCGAACAGGCTTGGCTCTGCCTGGTTGTAGAACGGCAGCCACAACAAGCCGATAAACGGGATGAGCAACAGGAGGGGCACGGGCATTTCCTTGTTTGCGCCGAGGGCGGTGCCGGTTGTTTACGCCCGGTCGCGTTGGGTTACGTTGTCCCTATCGGCTGATCAAGCCAACCGCTCGCGTCAGCGACACGCCAGCAAACCATACAACGCCAACCTGTCTAAACATTGACATTTATCTCATTTTTTGCTTTACGTCGCGCGTCCCGGGACGTTAGCGGGTTGTGCATCGAAACAGGAGCGACAGATGTCTGCATCCGTCTATCAGGCCCAAGCCGAAGCAGCCTACCAAGCGGTGCTCGGACGCCCTGCCGATCCGGTCGGCCTTGCTGCCGCCACGGCAGCGCTGATGGCGGGCGAGCCGGTTCTGGAGCTTGAAGCAAGTTTCGCCACCAGCCCGGAGGCGCAGGCGGACCTGGATGCCATCTACCAATCCGTGCTCGGGCGCTCGATCGACCCGGGTGGGCTACAGAATTGGGAGGCGGCGCTCAGCCTTGGCATCGGCCAGGTCCAGGTCCGCACCGATGTTGCTCATAGCTTGGAGGCGCAGGACGATATCAACGCAATCTATCAAGCCGAACTCGGCCGCGAAGCCGATTCCGGCGGCATGCACTTCTTCCAGCAAACTCTTGCCGACGGTCAATCGCTGGCTGGCATTCGAGCTGCCATCGCTGGCAGCAGCGAGGCTCAGCAGGACATTGCCACTCTTTACGTGAACGAGCTCGGCCGCGCCGTGGACTCAGGGGGCGACTCCTTTGCCACCCAAGTGCTGGCAGCCGGCGGCTCTCTCAGCACGGTCGCCGGAAATCTGATCAACAGCCCAGAGCTCACAAGCGACATCGACAGCCCCTACCAGTCGGCACTCGGCCACGCCGCCGATGCCGTCGAGATCGCCGCGGGACAATCGGAACTGCAATCGGGCGTTTCCTTCTCAACGCTGCAAACTGAATTGGGAGAGTTGTCTGGCGGGCCGCCGCCTCGGCCAACCAGCAACAACTTCATTATCACGCCGACGACCACCGCTGATTCGGAACCTGGCTTCGTGACCATCGCTCCGAAGACCATTGCCAGCAGCGGCAGCGGGATAAGCTACATCTACAGCCTGTTGAACAATGATGCCCTGATTGCGGCGGGACCCGAGACCGTGTTCGACGAGTATGCTGGCGTCTCGGGTGAGGGCATCATCACGGGCTTCAAGCCCTCGAGCGATGTCATTCAAATCCAGACGTCGCAGGACGCCAATTTCGCGGCGCTGCACTTCTTTGCTTTGGATGCCAGCGACACGATCGTCATGCTCGGCGGCGGCGCACAAGTATTTCTGCAAGGAGTCCCCCAAGCAGCCATCACAGCGGCGGACTTCAAGTTCGTTTCCTGAGGCCGTCCTCAGCCGTCCACAAAGCTTTGCAGCGGATATCCCTGTGCGAATAGCAACGCCCGCAAGTCCGCGTGCATCACCTGCATGCGCGCGGACTGCGCCACCATCGGGGTGGGGTGGAACGCCACTCCCAGGCCCGCTGCGTGCAGCATGGCGAGGTCGTTGGCGCCGTCGCCGACCGCCAGCGTCGCCGCCAGCTTCAGCCCGCGCGCCGCCGCCAGCTCTTGCAACGCAGCCAGCTTGGCATCGCGGTCCAGCACCGGCTCCGCCACCGTTCCCGTGAGCCGCACCCCGTCATCTAGCAGCACGTTGGCGCGGTGGGCATCGAACCCGCAGAGCGCCGCCACCCGGGCGGTAAAAAAGGTGAACCCGCCGGAGACCAGGGCAGTCGTGGCATTGTGCGCCCGCATGGTCGCCACCAGGGGCTGCGCGCCCTCCGTCAGCCGCACGCCCGCCCCCGTCCGCTCCAGCGCCGCCAGCTGATGGTCGTCACCCAGGGCCGCGCGCAGCGCCGG
>CAXTNN010000370.1:0-3576 GCA_964245545.1 uncultured Acetobacteraceae bacterium
AACTATGGTCCGCCGCCATTCATCGCAACGGGGTAGACCTGATGTTCATCACGCCCGCCCACGCGCAGGATTTCACCAGCACGCTCACGCAATACAGCAGTTTTCTGCCGATCGTGCTGATTTTCGGCGTGTTCTACTTCCTCCTGATCCGCCCGCAGCAGAGCGCGCAGAAGAAGCTCAAGGCCCGCCTGGCCGCCCTGCGCCGCGGCGACAAGGTGGTGACCGGGGGCGGCCTGGTGGGCGTGGTGCAGCGGGTGAAGGAGGGCAGCAACGAGGTGGAGATCGAGCTTGCGCCCAACGTGCGGGTCACCGCCGTGCGCGAGACCATCAACACCGTCATCGACCCGGTGGTGGCCAATGACGTCAAGAAGTAGCCTCGCCGGTCTGCTGGTTCTGGCAACCGTTTCCTGCGCGGCGCCCCCCAGCACCAGCGGCCTTCCGCCCGACGTGCAGGCCGCCGCCGCCAACTACCCGACGCTGATCCTGGGCGGCAACGTGCACCCCACGGATGGCCACGAGGTGCCCCGCGCCTGCGCACCCGCCGGGTCGCGCGTGGAGCAGAAGGGCGGCCCGGCCATGGCGTTCGGCGGCGCCGATCCCTCCGACCCGGCGCTTTGCCTGATGACGGTGGAGGGCCAGCAGGTCCGTGCCTGGTACGATATCTGGCTCACCGATTGGCCCGGCGCCAACGACGGACGGCTGGCGCTGCGCACGGTGGTGGCCGGGCCGAGCGGCACCGTCGCCGGCTTCGACACCCGGATGGCGCCCGGCCTGCAATGGCACGATCTCGTGCGCAACGAGGGGGTGGAGGATATCTACCTGCTGGGCCACGCCTATCACGCGCTCAAGATCAGCCATTACCGCGAGGGCTTCGACGGCAACGACTACCGCTCGGTGAGCACGGTGTGGAAGGACATCCCCACCGGCATGCTGCTGTTCGGCACCTATCAGCACATCGCCGGCCGCCCGGAAATCGACGACCCGATCATCCCCACCGCCATCGTTCCGCCCCCGTAAACCCCAAGCGCGATGGACCGGGCGATGGACCGGGCAGCGGTCTGTGCTAGCCTTCCCGCCATGTCCCGACGCAGTGTGGAAGTCACCCCGGACCTGCTGTTGCGTGCCTACCGCGTGGGGCTGTTCCCCATGGCGGAGACGCGGCGCGGGCGCCGGCTCTACTGGCTGGATCCGGAATATCGCGGGGTGCTGCCGCTCGACCGCTTCCACGCCCCGCGCCGCCTGATCCGCACCGTGCTGAGCGGGCCCTATCGCGTGTCGACCGACCAGGATTTCGCCGCCGTGGTGGCCGGCTGCGCCGCGGCGGCGCCCGGGCGGGAGGAAACCTGGATCAACCCGGACATCGAGCGCCTGTTCGCCGACCTGCACCATGGCGGCCACGCCCACAGCGTGGAATGCCGTGAGGAGGGCGCGCTGGTGGGCGGGCTCTATGGCGTGAGCTTGGGCGCCGCGTTCTTCGGCGAGAGCATGTTCAGCACCGCGCGGGACGCCTCCAAGGTGGCGCTGGTACACTTGGTGGCCCGGCTGCGGCTCGGCGGCTACCGCCTGCTCGACACCCAATTCGTCACCAGCCACCTGGCCCAATTCGGCACCGAGGAGGTGCCGCGCGAGCGTTACAAACAATTACTCGCCGCAGCCATAGACGAGACTGCCTACTGGGATGCAGAGACTGCACTCGTCGAGGCTGAAATCCGGAGAATGCCGCACCGATGACCCGCCTGTTGGCCGCCGTGGTTGTGCTCGCCACCCCCGTGCTGGCGGCAGCCCAGCCCCGCTTGGTGCCCCCGCGCTTGGTGCCCGAGCGTGACGTGCAGGTGCTGTACCGCGTCTCTGGCCCGGCGGTCGCGGCCATCCCGGGCGGCGCGCCGGGCGGGATTCGCCTGGAGTGGGACGCAGCGGGCGAGCGCCTGCGCAGCGGGCCGGTGGGCGGCCCGGTCTATGCCATCGCCGATCTCGGCCGCCACGTCGCCGACGTGGTGTTCACCGCCCAGAACACCTACCTCGAACTGCCGATCCGCAGCGGCAACCCGCAGGCGCTGCTGAGCCTGGCCGTGGCCGGCGCCGACGGCCAGTTCACCCGCGGCGGCACCGACCGGCTCCTCGGGCTAAGCTGCACCGAATGGACGGTGCGGGCGCGCAAGCTCGACGCCACCGCCTGCGTGACCGAGGAGGGCGTGGTGCTGCGCGCCAGCGGCACTTGGAACGGCCAGGCGGGCGAGCTGGTCGCGCTTTCGGTGTCGCATGGCAGCGTACCGCCTGGCCAGTTCAACCCGCCCGAAGGCTTCGCACGCATCAACCTCAAGGGCGGCCAATGATCCGCCTGCTCGCACTGGCGGTGCTGGCCACCACTCCAGCCCTGGCTGCTGACAACCCGCCGACCATCCCCCAGCGCGACGTGGACGTGATCTACAACATCGCCGGCCCCACCCCTGGCGCACCGCCGCGGCAGCAGCGCATCCGCTGGTCGGCGGCGCAGGCGAAGATGCGCATCGACCCGCCCAGCCCCGGCGTCTACATGATCGGCGACTATCGCAGTGGCACGCTGCAGGTGGTCAAGCCGGCCGACCAATCCGTCTTGGACATGGGGCCCGGCAGCTTTGTCACTCACGCGAACATGGCCCAGAGCACGGCCATGGCGCGGCTCGGCGCCGACCAGGTGGCCGGGCTTGGCTGCACCAACTGGCAGACCGCGGATAATGGCGGGCAGCCGACCGTGCTGTGCCTCACCGGCGATGGCGTGATGCTGCGGGCCAGCCACGGTGACCAGGTGCTGGTGGAGGCCAGCGCCGTGAGCTACGGCGCACAGGACGCTGCCAACTTCGCCGCCCCGGGCAGCTTCCGCCACGTCGCCCCCGCTTCGCCATGAGCGGCCGCGCCGCGCCCGGCACGCGGGCCCGGCCGCACCGCCTGCATAAGACACCCTGGCCCTGGCACGACCGCAGCGGCCGGTTCTCGCCGTTGAAGTCGGCCACCCTCGCCCTTGAACTGGCCCCCGGCCTGTGGCTGGCGTACGCGCTGTGGGCCCATGTGCTGGGCGCCCGACCGATCCACGAGGCGCTGCATCAGACCGGGTTCTGGGCGGTCCGCTTCCTGCTGCTCGGCCTGCTGGTCAGCCCGGCCCGCACCATCTTCAACTGGCACCGAATCATGCTGGTGCGGCGCCAGCTCGGGCTCACGGCGCTGGCCTACGCGCTGGCCCACCTGACGCTCTACGCTTGGGACGAGAATTGGGCCTGGCTGCATGTCGCCAGCGAGATCCTGCGGCGCTTCTACCTGGAGGTCGGATTGGTGGCCCTGGTCGGGTTGGGCGTGCTCGGCGCCAGCTCGACCGACCACGCGTTGCGGCAGTTGGGGCACGGCTGGAAGCGGCTGCACAAGCTGATCTACCCCGTGGCCGCGCTCGGCCTGTTCCACTACTTCCTGCAGTCCAAGGCGGATGTGTCGGAGGCCACGCTGATGGCGGGCCTGTTCCTCTGGATGATGGGCTGGCGCCTGCTGCCCTCCGGCCCCGACCGGCAGCCTCTGCCGGTGCTGGCGCTGGGGGTGACGGCGGCGCTG
>CAXTNN010000371.1:0-3563 GCA_964245545.1 uncultured Acetobacteraceae bacterium
CCCTTGGACATGGGCATACAGCCAGCCAGCCAGCCCAGCATACAGCGCCGCCAGCACGAACACCCAAAGGGTAAGCGCCCCCGTGCCCACCCCCACGCTCTCCGCCATGGCGCGGCTGGCGGCCAGCGCCCGGATGGCCCGGCCGTGGCGGCTGTCCAGCAGGTTTTGCGAGACCAGCAACACGCCCAGCACGAGCAAGCCGGTGAAGCCGAGCAGCCAGCGCGGCCCAAGCGTCTCGAACGGCGGCAGCGGCGGCACGCCCGCCAGCCCGTTAAACCCGCCCAGGCCCCGCACCGTGCCGAACAGGTAGAACATCGCGCTGCCCCAGGCGATGGTGCCCAATGGCAAGAAATGCCCCGACAGCCGCAGCGTCGCCACCCCGAGCACCAGCGCCACCGCCACGACCAACGCCAAGGCCACCGGCAGGCTAAGCCAAGGCGACCACCCCCACGTCACCGTCAGCACTGCACTGGCATAAGCGCCGACGCCCGCGAACGCCGCCTGGCCAAAAGAGGTCTGCCCCGCGATGCCGGTGAGCAGCACCAGGCCGAGCGCCACCAGCGCCGCAATACCAACATAGGTAAACAGCGAGACGTAGAATGGCGGCAGCAGCACCGCGCCGGCCACCAATCCCGCCAGCGGCAAGCCAAGGCTTAGGAGCAGCCTCAATCCTCCTGCCGTCCACGCAACGAAAGCACGGCCAGCACCGGCAGCAGCAGCCCGAACACAATTGGCGCCGAGTAGGTGCTGACCCAGAACGCCGACAGCGACTCCACCACGCCGATCGCCAGCGCACCGAACGCCGCTACCGGGTAGCTCGCCAGCCCGCCCACCACAGCGGCGATGAAACCCTTCAGCCCGATGATAAAGCCGCTGTCGTACGAGATCGGCGAGATCGGCGCGATCAGCAGCCCGGCAAGCCCGCCTATGGCTCCCGCCAGCAAGAACGCCAGCGCGCCTGTTTGCTCCCGCCGAATACCCATCAGCCGTGCCCCAAGCGGGTTGGACGCCGTCGCCCGCAGCGCCTTGCCTAGCAAGGTGGCGCGGAACAGCCAGCTCAGCCCGGCCACCAGCAGCAGGCAGCAGCCGAACACCCATAGCGAGTGGCCCGAGACATCGAGCGAGCCGACCGTGAAGGTGGCGCTGGAAAACGCGGGCGTGCGGAACGCCTCCGCCCCGAACAGCACCAGCGCCAGGCCCAGCAGCACGTAATGCAGCGCCATCGACAGGATCAGCAGCACCAGCACCGAAGCGCTGGCCATCGGCTGGAACACCAGCCGGTGCATTGGCGGACCGAGCAGCGCCGTCACCAGCACCGCCGCCACGCCGAGCGCCCAAGCCGGGGCACCCAGCCGCACGCACGCCAGCACGGCCACTGTGGCGACCGCGGGCGGCAGCAGCCACCATGCGGCGGTGCGGACCGGATGGCGCCCCCGCACCGCCAGCAGCGCGCAGGCTGCCGCTGCCCCGTCCAGCAGCCACAGCATGCCCGGCACTCGCCCCTGCAGCAGCACCGCATAGCCGAGCACGGCGAACGACACGAAGTCACCCTGCGGCACCAAGATCACCCGGCTCACCGAGAACACCAGCAGGATGCCAATCGCCAGCAGCAGGTAGATCGCCCCTGTCGTCAAGCCATCCTGCAGCAGCAGCAGGAGGATCGAGCTGTCCATGATGGGCTAAAAGTGGGTCGCTATTGGATCAGCCGCCACGCCCCATCCTTCACCTGCACCAGTACACGCGAGCGGGCGTCCATGCCGTTATGGTCGGTGGGCGACATGTCGTACACGCCATGGGTGCCAACCAACTCGTGCACGGCCTCCATGCCCTGCCGCAATGCCTCCCGGAACGCGGCGCTGCCGGGCGCGCCCGCCTTCAGCGCTGCAGGCACGGCGGACTGGATAATCAACGCGGCGTCAAAGGTATAGCCGGCAAAGGCGTTGCGGCTGGCCGGGCCGTATTTGTCGATGTAGCGCTGCATGAATGCGGTGGCGACCGGCTTCACCGGGTTGCTGTCCGGCAATTGGTCATACACCACCAGCGGCCCCGTGGGCGCGATGCATCCCTCCACCGCCGCCCCGCCGATGCGCAGGTAATCGGCGCTGACCGCCCCATGGTTGTTGTAGACCTGGCCTTTGTAGCCCCGCTGCGTCAGCGCAATGTTCGGCAGCGCGCCCGGCGTGGCCGACCCGCCCAGCATGATCGCATCCGGATGGTGCGACATCGCCTTCAGCACCTGCGGCTGCACCGAGCTGTCCGATCGAGTGTAGCGCTCGTCGTCCAGCACGGAGATAGCGGTGCCGGCGACGTCCGTGTTCAGCGCGTTCCAAACGCTGTCGCCCCACCCATCGCTGAACCCAATGAAGCCCACGGTCTTCTCGCCTCGCGCCTGCATTGTCTCAACCAAGCCCGCCACCATCAGCTTGATCGGTTGCGCATCAACGAAGCCGTAGGGATATTTAGCCGCGTCGACCACCACGGGCGCCATCCCCACCATCGGCACCTTGGCTTCGGTCGAGACCGGCAGCACCGAGAACACCGACGACGTGGTGGATGGGCCAATCAGCGCATCCACATGGTCCTCGGTGATCAGCTTGCGCGCGATGGTGACGGCGGCGGTCGGGTCCCCGCCATCGTCGCGCACCAAATACGTCACGCTTTGCCCGCCCATCTCGGTTGGCAACAGCGCCACCGCGTTGCCATAGCCCACGCCGAGCGCCGCCGTGGGCCCGGTGATGCTGACGATGGTGCCGATCTTGATCTGCGCCTCCGCGGCCAGCGGCGCCAAAGCGAAAGCGACAAGGAAGGCGAACGGCCGGCGCATCAGCAATCACTCCTGAGTCGAAGGGGGAACGTGAAAAGGGGACGGCGTCTATGTCAACCCTTCGCCCCAGCCTGGCGTTCACGCAGCCCGGCCTCTTCCAGCAAGGGCAGCACCGCCTCAATGATGTATGGCAGCTCAGCGGTGAAATTTACCATCGAGAGGGTGGTGCCGGCGAAGCCCGCCTCCGCCATCCGCACCATCTCCTCGGCAATCTGGCGCGGCGTGCCGACCAGCGGGTACGTGCCCGCACCGGCGGCGAAACGCTTGCGGTAGAGCGCGTAGGCCTCCGGACTGTGCGAGCCAGAGAAGGTGGACTTTGCGGCAACGTAACGGTCCACCGCTGCGGTGTCGGCCATGGTCACCGCGTACTGCTCGTAATAATCCTCCGCCTCCGCCTGGCTCGGGCGGCAGACAATGTGGCAGGTGGTGAACACTCCCACCTCCCGCCCCTGCGCCGCTGCCCGTGCCCGCATGTCGACCACTTGGGCACGGCCAGCCTCGATGTCGGTGCAGGTGGTGAACAGGAAGTCCGCCGCGCGCGCGGCAAAGTCCCGCCCCGGCGGCGAGAACCCGGCGTTCAGCACCACCGGCCGCGGCTGCTGCACCGGGCGCGGCTTGCCTGACACTTGGCGCAGATCGTAGTAGCGCCCGGCGAAGTCAAACGCCTCCGGCTCGGTGTAAATCCGGGTGAGCACCTCAATCCACTCTAGCCCCTGGCCGTAACGGTCCTCTATGAGCT
>CAXTNN010000372.1:0-3545 GCA_964245545.1 uncultured Acetobacteraceae bacterium
ATCCTGTGGATGGACATGCGCGCCGGCCCCGAAGCCGCCGACGTGCTGGCCACCGGAGACGCTGCGCTGGCGGTGAACGGCGCCGGGCATGGCCCGGTGTCGGCAGAATGGATGATCCCAAAAGCGCTCTGGCTGCAGCGGCACGAGCCGGCAGTGTTCGACGGGGCGGCGACCATTTGCGAATACCAGGACTTCCTCACCTTGCGGCTCACCGGCCGCCGCACCGCCAGCCTGAACAACGCCGCCATCCGCTGGCACTACGCCGCTGGCCGCGGCTGGCCGGCAAGCCTGGTGCGCAGCTTGGGCGTCGAGGCGCTGCTGGACAAATGGCCGGCGGAGGTGCTCGCCCCCGGCACGGTGATCGGCCCGCTCACGCAGGGAGCGGCCGAGCATCTGGGCCTCACCCGCACTACGCTGGTGGTGCAAGGCGGGGCGGACGCGCTGATCGGCATGATCGGGCTGGGTGTGGCGCAACCGGGCCAGTTGGCGCTGATCACCGGGTCGTCGCACCTGCAATTCGGGGTCAGCGCGGCGCCATGCCACGTGCCGGGCCTTTGGGGAACGTATCAGGACGCGGTTTATCCCGGCCGCTACATCCTGGAGGGTGGGCAGACCTCCACCGGCTCCATCGTTGCCTGGTTGCGGCGCTTGGCCGGCGGCAGCCTGGATTTCGACGCGCTGAACCAGGCTGCGGCCGCCCTACCCCCGGGCGCGGAAGGGCTGCTGATGCTGGACCATTTCCAGGGCAACCGCACGCCGCACACCGATCCGCTGGCCCGCGGCGCCATCACCGGGCTGACATTGCACCATGGGCTGCCGCACCTGTTCCGCGCCAGCATGGAGGCGATTGGCCTCGGCACCCGCGCCATCATCGACCGCATGCGCGAGGCCGGGTTCGGCGCCTCCGAAATCATCCTGGGCGGCGGCGCCGCCAACTCGCCGCTGTGGCTGCAGATCCATGCCGACACGGCGGGGCTGCCCGTGTGTGTGCCGAACGTGAGCGAGGCGCCGTCGCTTGGGGCCGCGATCCTGGCCGCCGTCGGCGCAGGCCGGTTCGGCAGCATCGACGAGGGCATCACCGCCTTCGTGCGCCCGGGCCGCCGGGTGGAACCGAATGGGGCCAACCAGGCGCGTTTTTTTTTTATTTATTGGGGGTACACCGATATCTACACGGCCCTGAAGCCGCTGCGCGCGCCAGCCGAGGAGATCAGCGCTTGACCACGCGAACCAACCTGCCGCTCACCGACCTCTACCGCACCATGCGGCGCATCCGCTCGTTTGAGGAGCGGGTGGCGGAGCTGTATGTGCGCGGCCTGTCCGCCGGGTCGATGCTGCATCTGTCGATCGGCGAAGAGGCGGCGGCCGCCGGCGTGTGCGCGGCGATGCGCCCGTCCGACAGCTTCACCACCCATCACCGCGGCCACGGCATCTTTCTGGCCCGCGGCGCCGACCCGGCGCGCATGATGGCCGAGATCGCCGGCAAGGAAGCGGGCTATTGCGGCGGCAAGGGCGGCTCCATGCACATCGCCGACATGGCGCTTGGCCACCTGGGCGCCAACGCCATCGTCGGCGGCGGCATCCCACACGTGGTGGGCGCCGGGCTGAGCTACCGCCGGCTCGGGATCGACGCGGTTTCGGTGGCGTTCTTCGGCGACGGCGCGATGGGCCAGGGCGTGCTCTACGAGAGCATGAACATGGCGGCGCTATGGGACCTGCCGGTGCTGTTCGTGTGCGTGAACAACCAATACGGCATGGGCACGCGGGTGGACCAGGCGACCCGCATGGTCGAGTTCGGCCACCGTGCCGAGGCGCTGGGCTTGGCCGCCGGGCTGGCGGATGGCGAAGACGTGGGCGCGGTGTTCGCCGCGGCTGACCCGCTGATTGAAGGCGCCCGCGCAGGCCGGCCGGGCTTCCTCGCCGTGTCGTGCTTCCGCTTCTACGGGCATGGCCGCATGGACAAGAGCCCTTACCGCACGCCCGAAGAGGAGGAGCTGGGCCGCAAGAAAGACCCGGTGCTCGCCGCCCGCCGTGCCCTGCTCGATGCCGGCGCTACCGAGGCCGAGCTGGACGCGGCCGACGCCGCCATCGCCCACGAGATGGACGACGCGATCGAGTTCGCCGCGCAAGCCGCCGCCCCGCCCGGCGACGCGCTGTTCCGCGACGTATTTGCCCCCGGCGAGCAGGAGCCGGAGCCGCTGCAAACCCGTCTGGACCGCATTTTGGCAAAGGCCTGAGCGATGGATGCCGGCACCGAACTCAGCGACATCACCTATCGCGACGCGCTGCGCCAGGCACTGCTGGACGCGATGGCCGAGGACGAGCGCATCGTCGTCATCGGCGAGGAAGTGGGCCGCTACGGCGGCGCCTATGGCGTCACCAAGGACCTGATCGGCCAGTTCGGCGCCGGCCGGCTGATCGATACGCCGATCAGCGAGGCGGCCATTGTGGGCGTCGCCGTGGGCGCGGCGATGACGGGGCTGCGCCCGGTGGCCGAGCTGATGTACGTGGATTTCCTCGGCCTGGTGATGGACCAGCTTGCCAACCAGGCCGCCAAGATCCGCACCATGTTCGGCGGCCAGATCGGTGTGCCGATGGTGTTGCGCACCCAAGGCGGCACTGGTCGCTCCGCCGGCGCGCAGCACTCGCAGAGCCTCGAAGCCTGGGTGATGCACATCCCCGGGCTGCGCCTGGCCATGCCCGCCACGGCGGCCGACGCCTACCACCTGCTGCGCCACGCGCTGACCCTGCCGGACCCGGTGGTGTTCATCGAGCACAAGGCGCTCTACGCCCGCAAGGAGCGTACTGATCTGCTCGCCCCCGTGCTGCCCTGGGGCCGGGCGGCGGTGCGGCGGGGCGGGCAGGACGTGGTGATCGTCACCTATTCCCGCATGGTGCACACGGCGATGGACGCGGCCGTCCGCCTGGCCGAGCGCGGCATCGAGGCCGAAGTGATCGACCTGCGCACCTTGAACCCGCTCGATATGGAAACGGTGGCAGAGTCGGTCGAGCGCATCGGCCGTGCCATGGTGGTGAGCGAAGGCCACCTCACCGCGGGCGTGGCGGCCGAAGTGGCGGCGCGCATCAGCGAAGAATGCTTCGACTACCTGGAGGATCCGGTGATCCGCATCGCCGGTGAGGACGTTCCGATCCCCGTGTCGCCCGCGCTGGAAGCCGCCGCGGTGCCGCAGGCGGAGCTGATCGTATCGGCCGCGATGCAGTTGCTCGGCCGATGATCGCCACCCTCACCCTGCCCCGCCTGGGCGAAACCATGGAGACCGGCCGCGTGGCAGGCTGGCTCAAGCAACCCGGCGACGCCTTCCGCCGCGGTGAGACCATCGTCGAAATCGAGAGCGACAAGACGGTGGTGGAACTGCCGGCGCTGGCGGACGGCACCATGGTGGAGCTGCTGGCACCCGAAGGCTCGGACGTGGATGTCGGCGCGCCGCTCTGCCGTTACGAGGCAGCGGGTGAAGCAGCGGCGGCGATGGCCGATGCGCCCCAAGCTGCGGCGCCCCAAGCTGCGGCGTTGGCAACTGAGGCCCCTC
>CAXTNN010000373.1:0-3539 GCA_964245545.1 uncultured Acetobacteraceae bacterium
GCAGCTCCGCCGCCCATCCCAGCCGTGGTCACTCCCGCCGCGCCCGCGCCGGCCCCGCTCCCACCCGCATCACTGCCGCCAGCCGAGCGCTGGACCAATGTCACCGGGCAGGGAGCGCGCTGGCGGATGACGCCCGCGGGCAGCGGCTTTACCGTTGCCATTGATCTTGGCGCCGGCCGTGTCGCCAACGTGCATGTCGCTCCGGCCTTCGCCAACCTCGACAACACCGCGGTCAACCAGCGGGTGGATTACCTCAAGCAGACCATCCTGCAGAACTTTCCGCCGGAATCAGCCTCCTACACCTTTGCCCGCGACGGTTCTGTTTCGCTCGACAATGGCGGCGGACTGCCTCTGCGTTAACGTTTGCTTGAGCGGCGTGGGATGATACGCCGGTCACATTTTTTTACCGCGCTGTTAGGGATTGAGCCACATCTTAGACACATAACCTTGCCTAGTCTCTGTTTTCGAGGCGACCGAGGGAGTGTGCGACAATGCAGGCAATGCCCCAGATTGATGGCGTCACCGGCTTTCCGGTCGACAGGCCGGTCGCTCGGAACACGCTCTCGCCGGCAGCAATGGCCCATTACCTGCGCCGGGTCGAACCGCTATCGGCGCTGTGTTTCGCTGAAGCCATGTATGAAGGGGCAGCCTGGGCGAACGAGGCATGGGGCGCGTACTGGGCGGCGGTTGTTCGCCTGGTCTGACCCTGGTTGGGTACGGCTCAGCGAGGTCAGGATGCCTGATGCGCTGCCTGCAGGATCATGGCGGCAAGGTGCTGGCCCAAGCAGACGTGCAGCGCTTCCACCGTCGATAGGCGCTGCCCCTTGGCTGTGCGCTCCAGGTCAATCTGCCCTTCATTGACCCAGTAGCGCATCAGCTCAAAGCGGGGAAACAGCATCGCGTCCGGCAAGGCGGCGATCTGCTGCATGGCCTGCGAGTATGGCTCCAGGTCGGTGTTGGCGTGGAGGAAACGGCTGTATTGCGGATCGACGAACACCAGGTCCGCTCCCGCGGCGGAAATCGCCGCCGCGCCATCCTGCAGCGTCTGGTAGAAATCGCCGGCCGGCATGTTGTGCACCGCCTCCACGGTGCCGGTTTGCCAGATCACCAACTGATAGTGGTGGCTGGCAAGCTCCTGCCGGATGATGTCCACCATTTCGACCGCGGTCATGCCCCGGCCGCCGCGCACTGTGACGTTGACGGTCAGCTTCGGATTGGCCTCTTGGAGATCGTGCGCCATTTGCAGCGGGAAGGCTGAGTCGGACGGCATCGGCAGGTCGGACGTTCGGGTGACCGCGCCCAGGCCCAATGCCTGCCCGGTGATGGTGCCCGGCTTCAGGGTTTCGTCCGGGCTGAACACCGTGGCCGACCCGACCGTCAGAACGTCCAGCGTGCCGCCAGGCTTCAGTGCGGCGGCGACATGGGGCAGCGGCGCGCTGTTGGCGGTGAGGTCCTCCGGCGCCGCACAACGGTCCGCCGCCAGAGCCGGCGCGGCGGCCGCAGCCATCAGCCCGAACGCCATCGTCAGTCGGCCGAGAAGATGGACGGTTGATCGGGCAAGCTTCTTCAAGGCATGGCGCCCCCGGCAAGCGGTTGCGGGACGCGGCGTCCCTTCTCGCGATAGTAAGCGGACAGCAGCCCGACGCCAACTAATGCAAGGGCGCCCGTGGCGTTGACCGCGAGCTGGACCCACCAGCCATCTGCCTCCTCCAGGAACAGCCGCCCCAAAAACGACAGGAAAATACCGCTGCAGAACACCGGCAGCGAGTGTTGCCCGCACAGGATGAACGGCGCCGCCCAGCGGCTGGACAACCAATGCGCCCCCGCGGGAACCAGGCGGTCCACTGCCCAGACCAGCGACAGGATGGACACCAGCCGGAACGGATGCAGGCCGCCCTTGTCCACCGAGTTCAGAATACGGTCCAGCGCGGCCGGCAAATGCGCCGAGAGCTCCGGGTGGCTCCAAATCCCGAATTGCAGCACCAGCCCGAACAGGATCACCAGCCCGCTTAGCACATCCAAGGTGCGGGTGATGGCGCGGGATGGCTGCGCGGCGGGGGCGTAGGCCAGGATAGCGCCCACCATGAACAGCAACTGCCAGGTGAGCGGGTTAAAATACCAGCCATCTCCGGTGAAAGACGGCAGGTTGAGCCGCATGGTTCGCGCCACGGCATAGAGCGTGAACGACAGCATGGCGAGCACCTGCGGCCAGCGCAGCAGCGGCAAGGCGAGGGCAAACACCAGCAGCAGCACGATGTAGAGCGGCAGGATGTCGAGGTAAGCCGGCTGGAAGTGCAGCCAAAGCGCTTCCAGCATGGCGCGATACGGTTGCTCCCCGAGCACGTCGAGGTGGATTTCGTCCAGGTAGTCCGCCCGGTCCAGCGTGGTGGCAGAGTAGGAGACTTGGGCCGCAAATACGACGAACAGGAAGATATGCGCGATATACAGCGTCCAGGCCCGCTTGGCCGTGTCGGCCGCGGCGTAAACCCAGCCGTTCCGGTCCATCGACCGGCCATAGGCCAGCCCGGCGCCGAACCCGGCCAGGAACACGAACACTTCCGCGGAATCGCAGATCGCGAAGTTCCGCAGGCTGAACTGGTTGATCCAGTTGTCTGGAATGTGGTCGGTGAAGATCCACCACAAAGCGAGGCCGCGAAAGAAGTCCACCCGCATGTCGCGGCCAGCACGGATCAAGCGCACGCTGCCCCCTTGGCACCGACGGCGTGACATAAGGGTGGCGGCCATCCCGGCGCAAGCGTAGGACGGGGCGGGGCTTACCAGGACGCCAGCAGTCCCTTGGCCAGCCGCTCGACATCCTGCGCCGCGCCCGTGTTTGGGTGGCGCACTTGCAGCAGCACTTGGCGGCGGATCGCGTCCCGCACGTGGTCATCGCGCCGGATGATGCCTGCCAGCCCGGGCCGCCGCCCCAGGAAGGTGGCGCAGGCCTTGGCCAAGGTGAGATAGGTGCGCTGGCCCGCCGCCGGGCTGGAGGCCTGGTTGATCACCAGGCGCACGTCTCCTCCCGGCCGGTCGATCGCGGCCATCTTCAATACCGCATAGGCGTCGGTGAGGCTGGTCGGCTCCTCCGTCGCTACCACCAGCAAGGTGTCGGCGGTGGCGGCCATGCGGCGGGTGGGGCGGTCCAGCCCCGCGCCCAGATCCAGCACGACGTCGGTGACGGACTGCTCTGCTGCCAACATCAGCAGGACGCGGTCGAGCGCGGCCGGCTCCATGTTGGACAGGTCCCCCGAGCCCGAGCGCCCCGGCAGCACCGAGAAGCCGCCCGGCGCATACTCCATTGCCGCCTCCCGCAGGCTGCAGCGGCCGGAAGTAACGGAGCCCAAGTCCCGCTCCGGCATGATGCCCAGTTGGATGTCGATATTGGCAAGGCCGAGATCACCGTCGAACAGCAGAACCGAGCGGCCGGCCAGCACCAGGGCGCGCGACAGGGTGGCGGACAGCCAGGTTTTACCGACGCCGCCCTTGCCGGAGGCGATCGCCAACAGCCGCGCCCGCGTTTTCGGCTCGGCGGCCATAGC
>CAXTNN010000374.1:0-3497 GCA_964245545.1 uncultured Acetobacteraceae bacterium
CAGGAGCGGCACGCGGGTGCGCGGCTCGCCGCGGCTCACTGGCACGCCCATGCGCTCGAAGCCGGCGTCCAGCAGGGTGGCCATGTGGATGTCGCGCTCGGAGCCATTGGAGGCGCCCATCACCACGCCCACCAGGCGCACGTCGCCCCGCAGGGCGGAGGTGACCAGGTTGCAACCGGAGGCGTCGGTGTAGCCGGTCTTGAGGCCGTCGGCGCCGGGGTAGCTCTGCAGCATGTGGTCGTGGTTCGGGATGACCCGGCCGTGAAACAGGAAGGCTGGCACGCTGAAGTAGCGGTATTCGTCCGGATAGTCCTGGATCAGGTGGCGTGCCAGCACCGCCAGGTCCCTCGCCGTGGTCACTTGGTCGGGGTCGGGCCAGCCGGAGGCGTTGCGGAAGGTGGTGTGGCTCATGCCAAGCGCGCGGGCGCGCAGGGTCATGACCTGGGCGAACTGGGTTTCGTCGCCGCCGAGCAGTTCGCCGAGGGCGGCGGCGGCATCGTTGGCGGATTTGGTGACCAGGCCGAGCAGCGCCTGCTCAACCGTGATGGCGGTGCCCGGCAGCAGCCCTAGCTTGGAGGGCGACATGCTGGCGGCATGCAGCGAAACCGGCACCGGCTGGTTCAGCGAGACGCGGTGGTCGCGCAGGGCTTCGAACAGCAGGTAGATGGTCATCAGCTTGGTGAGGCTGGCGGGATAGCGCGGCTCGTCGGCGTTCACCGCTTCCAGCACCTGCCCGGTGCCGACATCCATGACGAGGGAGGCATAACGATCCGAGCCGATTTGGGCGGCGGCCGGGCTGGCGATGGCGGCGAGTGCTAGGCAACCGATGATGGTGACGGCCGAAAGGATGCCGGTGGTCCTGAAGTGCCGCCGCACCATGCCTCCAACGCTCAGTTGCAACCGGGCGGAGCCTAGAGGCGAGTTAGTCGCTATGTCCAGGGTAGAACAGCATTTATAGCGCGTTATAACGGCCGGTTGGGCCAGCATGTGAAAAGAACATAAACGTGTTCTTTGTGCATTGCACAATTTAAGTTGACTGGGTTCGCGGAGCTTCATAAACCTGCTGCGTGCTGCATTGCAGCGCAGCGGCCGGGGATCAATAAGCGAGCAATCGTACGCCGGCATGCTTCAACTTAGTGGGAAGGCGGCAAATGGACATCGCGACTGACACTCACGAGAATATCGACCGTACCGTCAGCGGCCTCAAGGACGGGGTTCACGCGGCCACTGCCGGGCTGCACCAGGCGCAGACGGCGCTGAGCGAGGGCATGCAGAAGGCGATCAAGACCACGGAGGAGTTGGTCTCGTTCAACCAGGGCAATTTCGAGGCCGCCCTGCGCTCCAGCCAGATCCTGATGAGCGGCATGCAGGACCTTACGCAGAGCATGGCGGCAGCGGCCAAGACCTCGATGGAACAGACTGTCGACGGCTTCAAGGCGCTGAGCGGCGTGAAGTCGTTCAAGGACTTGTTCGAGCTGCAGGCCAGCATGATGCGGTCTGCCATGGAGCGCAGCGTGGGGCAGACCGGACAGCTCACCGAGAGCACCATGAAGCTGGCCGAACGCGCGTTTGCGCCGATGGGCGCGCGGCTCGCGGTGGCCACGGACAAGTTCAGCCGCATCGGTTAACCGGCTCGCAACTGGACTGCTTTCAAGGGCCCGGACATCCCATCCGGGCCCTTTGCTTTTATCGGCTGTGGTGTGGGGCGCCGCTGGGGGTTGATCTGAGGGCTTTTCCCGCGCGACCGCATTCCGATATGCTGCCTCTATGACCACCCAAGCGGCCCTCCTCCGATGAGCGACTCCGACAAACGTGGTGGCGATGGACCGAGCATCGGCGTCGTCACCAAAGCGCGCCCGAAGACGCGCAAGCCAGCGATGTACAAGGTACTGATGCTGAACGACGATTACACGCCGATGGAATTCGTTGTGCATGTCCTTGAGCGGTTTTTCCAGAAGACGCGGGAAGAGGCGACGCGCATCATGCTGCATGTGCATCGGCGCGGGGTCGGTGTTTGCGGTGTTTTCACTTACGAAGTGGCTGAAACTAAAGTAACTCAGGTGATGGATTTGGCACGCCAGAACCAGCATCCGCTGCAGTGCACGATCGAGAAAGAGTGAGGGCTGAAAAGCTCCGCCAGGTTCCCCATCTGGGTTTGGCCGGTTAAGGGATCGACAACCTCGCTGATCTACAGTGAGGTGTGTTCCAGCCTAAGGAGCAGCGAACGACCATGCTGTCACGCAATCTAGAGCAGACGCTGCACCGCGCCTTGTCGTTCGCCAGCGAGCGGCGGCATGAGTATGCGACGCTGGAGCACTTGTTGCTCGGCCTGGCGGACGACACCGACGCGGCCACCGTGTTGCGCGCCTGCGGGGTAGATTTAGAGAAATTACGGCAGGAGCTGAGCGAGTTCCTCGATAAGGACCTGCCGGGCCTGGCGACCGAGCGCCCTGGCGACCCCAAGCCCACCGCCGGGTTCCAACGCGTGGTGCAGCGCGCCGCCATCCACGTCCAGAGTTCGGGGCGGGATGAGGTGACGGGCGCCAACGTGCTGGTGGCGCTGTTTAGCGAGCGGGAAAGCCATGCGGTTTACTTCCTGCAACTGCAGGACATGACCCGGCTGGACGCGGTAAACTTCATCAGTCACGGCATTGCCAAGGCGCCGGGCCGTCCCTCGACCAGGCCAGCAGCGGCGGAGAAGCCGGAAGGGACGGGCGAGGGTGAGCGGGAAGAAAAGCCCAGCCGGCGTAACCAGGATGCGTTGTCAACCTATTGCGTGAACCTCAATAAAAAGGCGACGGCCGGCAAGATCGATCCGTTGATCGGGCGCGAGAACGAGATCGAGCGCACCATCCAGATCCTGTGCCGCCGCACCAAGAACAATCCTTTGTATGTCGGCGACCCCGGCGTGGGCAAGACCGCGATTGCCGAGGGCTTGGCCAAGCGCATCGTCGAGGGCGACGTGCCGGAAGTGTTGCTGAAGAGCACGATCTACTCGCTCGACATGGGGGCGTTGCTCGCCGGCACCCGGTATCGGGGTGATTTCGAGGAGCGGCTGAAGGCGGTGGTGACAGAGCTCGAGGCGCAGCCCAATGCGGTGCTGTTCATCGACGAGATCCACACCGTGATCGGCGCCGGGGCGACCAGCGGCGGGGCGATGGATGCGTCCAACCTGCTGAAGCCGGCGCTGGCTAGCGGCACGCTGCGCTGCATTGGCTCGACCACCTACAAAGAATACCGCAACTACTTCGAAAAGGACCGGGCGCTGGTGCGGCGGTTTCAGAAGATCGACGTCAACGAGCCGTCGGTGGAAGATGCGGTGAAGATTCTGCGTGGGCTCAAGACCAATTACGAGCGCCACCACAAGGTCCGCTACACCGAGGAGGCGATCCGCGCTGCCGTCGAGCTGTCGGCCAAGTACATCAACGACCGCAAGCTGCCGGACAAGGCGATCGACGTGATCGACGAGGTGGGCGCCAGCCGGATGCTGTTGCCGG
>CAXTNN010000375.1:0-3482 GCA_964245545.1 uncultured Acetobacteraceae bacterium
GCGCAGGAGGGGGAGGTACCGTTCCTGGACGTGGTTCCGGTTCGGTTTGGGATCAGCCAGCCGGAGGCGCATTACCACGTGCCGCTGCTGGTGAGCCCGGGGGCGTTTTCGAGTTATCGGGGGAGCTAGACGGCTTGAGCGGCGGGTTGGCCGCCTTCCGATGCCGAAGCCACACGGCAGCCGATATCCCGTCCATGTCCGACATGGAATTATCCATCAGCACGACGTCGAATCAGATCATCTTCAACCACAAGAACTCGCATGCTTGAGGCGTTTCGCTTCATGCTTCGAACGTGACTGTATTGTCCATATCCGCCATTTTCATCGTAGCTGTAAATCGCTAACGCAAGCTTAATAAGCTTCTTTTGGTCACCTGCGCATCGCAGCAGGGCATGCGCTCGCACCAGTACCGCTTGTTGGCTATTTGTTTACTGCTGTCAGTGTAAATTTGCTGCAGGGCAGAAAGATGAAGCTTCACCGCCCTGGAGTGTGACAGCGGCATGCGGCTTCAGACTATTCTTGCGTTTGCTTTTGCAGTGGTGGCGCTAGCGGTGGCCCTTTGCGGGTCTTTCGCCGCCAAGCACCTGACCGGCCGCCGCCTTGAAGCCGACATCGGCGCCCAAATGGCGAACAATGCCGGGCAGGTGCGGAACCTGCTTGATCGGAGCATGTCCAATCGCTGGCGCGATGTTAACATCCTTGCAACGGTCGCTGGCACCACTGCAACCTCAACCGACTCGCGTCGTGTCTGGCTTAAGGCAATGCAGCAGACCTTTCCGGCATACGCGTGGATCGGGTTTGCCGACATCAACGGAGTCGTCACGGCGGCTACGGAAGGGGTTTTGGAGGGAGTGAATGTTGGGGCAAGGCCCTGGTTCAAGGCTGGTCTTACTGCATCATACGCCGGAGACCTGCACGAGGCAGCGTTGCTGGCGGCGAAGCTTCGAGCCTCGCCAGATGGTGTGCCCTGGCGTTTCGTAGATTTCTCCGCTCCTGTCAGGGACGCTGGCGGCCGGCTGGAGGGTGTGGTGGGTGCGCATCTAAGCTGGGATTGGGCTCGCAGCCTCACCCAGTCAGTGCTTGACCCGTTGGTGGCTCGCAGTGCCGGCAAGGACGTCCTTGTATTGGACAAAGCCGGCATGATCCTGATTGGGCCGCCAACCCTGCAAGGAACCAGCGTACCGGACGTGTCAACGGTCTGGCGCACTGCCGAGTACGGGGACTGTTATGCGCTTGAGACCTGGCCAGACGGCGCGACCTACCTTGTTGGCGCAAGCCGAACCACTGGCTACCAGGATTATCCTGGCGTAGGCTGGACAATACTGATCCGGCAAGATGCCAACGCTGCGTTTAGCCCGGCCCTCAAGATCGGGCGTGAAATGATGGTCGGCGGCTTTTTCTTGGCTGCCGTGGCGGCGTTGCTGGGATGGATCACCGCGTGGTCGATATGCCAGCCACTATTGAAGCTTGCTGATGCTGCGGATGCAATCGGCTGCTTTGGCCCCGCCCGTTTGCCTAAAATCAACGGGGCAGAGGAGCTTCGCCGCCTTTCCCACGCGTTGGACGGAATGCTGGTGGGGATCGCGGCCCGGGACCGCATGTTGGCCGCGACAAACCAAAGCCTCGAGCGGCGGGTAGAAGAGCGCACCCGTGCGCTCGAGGCGGCCAGCAAGGCGAAAAGCCGCTTTCTTGCCGGTATCAGTCACGAGCTACGCACACCCCTCAATGGTATTTTGGGTTACGCGCAATTGTTGCGGCTGGAAGGAGGATTGTCCCCAAAGCAGGACGCCCGCTTGGACGCAATGCTTGGCGCCGGCCACCACCTGCTCGAGATGATCAATAGCGTGTTGGATCTCTCAAGCGTCGAGGCGGAGCGCCTTGAACTAAAGCCGGCGCGGCTTGAAGTGGCTGAGGTCGCTCGCGACTGTCTCGGTCTGCTCAGGCCGGCAGCCGATGGCAAAGGCTTGACATTGAAGTTGCTGGTAGAGCCAAACACTCCCCGCCACGTCGTGGCGGATGGAACGCGGCTGCGGCAAATCCTGCTGAACCTGATCGGCAATGCAGTGAAGTTCACGCAGTCCGGCTCCGTACAGGTAGGATTACATCCGTACGGTCGCGCTGGACGTGAGTTCTGCATCACCGTTGCAGACACTGGTCCTGGCATCCCACCCGAACGTCGCGCCAACCTCTTTCAAGAGTTTGAGCGCCTGGGTGCAGAGTGCAGCCTCGTAGAGGGCGCGGGCCTCGGTTTGGCCTTGTCAGCCCGGCTTGCAACTCTCATGGGTGGATGCATCGGTTACGAGCCCGCTCTGCAAGGGGGAAGCGTTTTCCGGCTGCAGCTTCCGACTTACGCTGAACTGGAGCCTGCAGACGACGTGCACGGAAAGCCTGCTACAACGTCCTATCAGGCGACGGCGCTGCCTGCTGCCACGACCGGCCGCCATAACGCTCGCAGCCTTCGTGTGCTTGTGGTGGACGACATTGCGATGAACCTGGACATTGCGGCGGCATTCCTCCGCTCGGCTGGCCACGAGCCAACATGCGTCGGGAGGGGAGAGGATGCGATCGAGGCTGCCACAGCCAAGCTTTTTGATGTCATTTTGATGGACGTACGGATGGCCGGGATGGACGGGCTGACAGCGACCCGACGCATCCGTAACCTTCCCACACCGAATGGGAATGTGCCAATCATCGCCTTGACCGCGCAGGTCTTTAGCGAACAGATCGCAGACTGCCGTGATGCCGGGATGGATGGCCATCTCCCAAAACCCTTCACATCGGAAGCCCTTGTAAACGAATTAAACCGCGTCTTGCTGGTTGGGCAGGCGCTTTAACAAAGCTATCGCGATCAGCCATTGTTCGGAAGCAGGCGCAGCGCCGATTGCCACTAGGCAAAGGCACAACCCCGACCCATTGGCTCGGCTCACTCCCTACCGCTCCACATTCAACGCGCCACTTCACGTCGTCCGCGTTATCGCCCCAGCGCTCTACCTTCAGTGCTCTCCGCCAACGCCGCCCACACCGCATCCGCTGTAAACGGCGGCGCCGTGAACCGCACCCCCGTCGCGTCCGCCAGCGCGTTGGCCAGTGCGGCGCCCACCGGGTTGAACGGACTCTCGCTCATGGATTTCGCCCCCAGCGGCCCAAGGCGGTCATAAGTCTCGGCGAACAGCACCTCCGTCGCCGGCACGTCCGCCCAGGTGGGGATATGGTAGCTGCGGAACGCCGGGTTGCTCACCGCGCCGTCCGGCCCGATTCGCAGCGCCTCGTGCAGCACCGCGCCCAGTGCCTGCGCCACGCCGCCCTCCACCTGGCCGCGGCACTGCATCGGGTTCAGCACCGTGCCGGCGTCAGCGGCGTGCACGCTGCGCAGGATGCGGATTTCGCCGGTGCCGCGATGCACTGCCACGCGGAACGCCTGCACGTTGAAGGCGACGGTGCGCGGGGCGGCGTCCGCCTTGCGCAGCACGGCCAGGCCGCCG
>CAXTNN010000376.1:0-3482 GCA_964245545.1 uncultured Acetobacteraceae bacterium
GCTCCAGCCGGCGCAGATACGTCGCCATCAGCGGCTGCACATAGGCGTTGGCGCAGGTGGTGACGCAGCGGGCATACTCGCCGATCTCCGCCACCACCGCCGACGACACGGACACGGGGATGCCCGGCAGCTCCTCTGCCACGATGGCCGCCGCCGCCTGTTCGTGCTTCGGCTCGCGGTAGGCGTGCAGGAAGCAGATCGCCACCGCCGCGACGTCCTGCTGACGCAGCGTCCGCGCGGCGCGGCGCACCCCGTCCTCGTCCAGAGGGGTGACCACCCGGCCATCGCGGTCGATGCGCTCGGCCACTTCCAGGCGGCGGTGGCGGGGAACGAGCGGCTCGGGGTAGCGCAGGAACAGGTCGTAAATGTCGTAGCGTTGCTCGGTGCCCGCCTCCAGCACGTCGCGGAAGCCCGCCGTGGTGATCAGGCCGAGCTTGGCCCCGCGGTGCTCGATGATGGCGTTGGTGACCAGGGTGGTCCCGTGCACGATCTCCGCCAGGTCGGCGAAGCCGGCGCCCGCCTCCGCCAGGATGTGCCGTATGCCCTCCAGCGCCCCCACCGCCGGGTCCGCGGGCGTGGTCAGCCGCTTGTGCAGGCGAAGCGGGCCGCCCGCCGGGTCGGACAGCACGAAGTCGGTGAAGGTGCCGCCAATGTCAAAGCCGAGGCGAAGCGAGCGGGTCATGCAGGGCTCCCGTGATGGAGGCGGGAGCGTGGCACGGGGGGTCTAGACGGCCAAGAGCCGCTGCCGTGCGGGGGTGTGGACGGCGATGGCGGGGCGCTGCAGGCGGAGGAAGCCGATGTCGTGTGCGGTGGCGCCGTCGGCGGTGGCGAGGTCGGCCAGGATCTCGCCGATCACGCTGCAGAACTTGTAGCCGTGGCCGCTGCAGGGGGAGGCGAGCACCACCTGGGGGAACTCGGGATGGTGGTCCAGCACGAAGTGCTCGTCGGGCGTGTTGGTGAACAGGCAGGCGCGCAGGGCCATGGTGGTGCCGGCGCCGTCGGGGAAGTAGCGCTCGGCGAACTGGCGCAGCATGGCTTCATCCTCCGCGTCCGGCTCGCGGCGCAGGGAGTCGGCCGGGCCGGTTTCGTTGCGGTGATGGTAGCGGCCGAACTTGAAGCCGGGCACCTCGTAGACGGGAAAGCCGTAGTAGCGGCCTTCCTCCACCTGCAGGTTGAACACGGGGAAGCGCTCGGGCGTGAACAGCTCGGGGCGGTTGGGCTGCAGCCAGGCCAGGACCTGCCGCTCCGGCACGGCTTGGCCGGCCAGGACGGGGGCGAGCTCGCCCATCCAGGCGCCCGCGGTCAGCACCAGGCGGCCGGCCTGGTAGCGGCCCTTGTCGGTCTCCACCGTGACGCCTTCGCCGCCAGCGCTCGCCTCCCAGCCCAGCACGCGCTCGCGGGCGCGGATCGTGGCGCCGGCCCCCTGCGCCAGGCGGGTGTGGGCGATGATGGCGCGCTCGCTGGCGACCAACCCGCCTTGCGCCTGCAGCACGAAGCGGTAGCGGGGCGGCATGCGGTAGCCGGGGAAGCGCTCGTTCACCGCCGCCCCGGTGAGCACCTCGTGCTCCAGCCCGTGCAGGCGGGCGCTGGCGTGGGCGCCTTGAAACAATGGGTCGTCTTCCGGGCCGCCGTCGAGCGACCCGGTGGTGACCAGCAGGGTGTCGGCGCTGGCGGCCTCCGCGGCGTGCCACAGCGCGTAGGCCCGGCGCAGCAGGGGGACGTAGGCCGGGTCCTCGTAATAGGGCAGGCGGATGATGCGGCTGATACCGTGCGAGGAGCCCATGCTGTGCGGGATGTCGAAGCGCTCGAGCCCGAGCACGCGCTGGCCCCGTTGCGCGAGCTGCCAGCAGGCGGCGCTGCCCATGCCGCCCACGCCCACCACGATCACGTCGTATGTCCGTTCGTGTGTCCCTGGGTATGTCACCGGCTTTGTCCCGCCTCGCCTTGTCACGCAGAGGTGGCGAGGACTATGCCCTTTGCCACTCCGCGACAAGCCGACCCTGGCTGCGCCCCGTGCTGAAAGGATTGCCCATGCCGCCGCGTACCGGTCACTACAAGGACGTGCCGGAGTTCATCTACGGCATCACCCGCGAGATTTGGGAGGACCGGGGGATCGGCGGCAAGCTCGACCGCTACTACGCGCCGGACATCCTGCTGCGCGCGCCCACCGGGCTCACCACCTCCAATGCGGGCGTCACGTCGCAGACCATGCAGACGCTGCACCAGTTCCCGGACCGGCAATTGGTCGGGGAGGACGTGATTTGGACCGGGTATGACGACGGGTCGTTCCTGTCCTCGCACCGGCTGGTCTCGGTGATGCACCACAGCGGCAGCGGCAGCTATGGCCCGGCAAACGGCCGCATGGTCAAGACGCGCATCATCGCCGATTGCTGGGTGGTGAACGAGGTGGTGGTGGAGGAGTGGCTGGTGCGGGACCAGGCGGCGTTTGCGCTGTGCCTGGGCATGCAGCCGGTGGAGCTGGCGCGGCAGATGCTGGCCGACGACCTGCGCACTGCCGGCCGGGTGTCGTTCTTCGTGCCGCGGCATGACCGGGCGGGCCGGTTCCAGCCCGAGATCCAGGACGCGCCGGAGGTGCGGCGCTACACGGACGGGCTGCGCCGGATCATGGGGGTGAAGGAGTTGTCGGCGGTCCGGGAGCTGTATTTCCACGGGGCTTGCCTGGAGGGACCCGGCGGCGAGAGCTTCCACGGCCATGGCGACATCGACCGGTTCTACCTCAGCTACCTGGCGTCGTTTCCGGACGCGGAGTTCACCCTGCACAGCGCCCGGATCAACAGCGACCCGGGGCAGCCGGCGCGGGTGGCGCTGCGCTGGTCGCTGCAGGGCACGCATAGCGGGTTCGGCCGGTTCGGCACGCCGACCAACGCGCCGGTCTACGTCATGGGGCTGAGCCATGCCTACGTGGTGGATGGCCGGGTGACGATGGAGTGGCTGTGCACCGACGAAGTGTCGATCTGGAAGCAAATCCTGGCGCATGCGGAGGGGCACCCGACGGTATAGGCGCCGGCCCCAGCCCTGCGGCGGGTTTGTCATTTGATTTGCCGCGCCGCCGCTGGCATCAGCTTCGTAACGATGGCGTGTCGGACGCGGAGCATGCGGTTTGGACCTGCAAGATCAAGTGGCGCCCTCCGGTGCCGCGGTGCGGCATTGGGCGTGGTCCGGCCTGGCGTCGCGCGATGGCCGCTGGAGGGTGCTTGGCGCCGCTGACCGGATTGGTCCCGCCCTGTGCGCCGCCTTCGCCGTGCTGCGGTATCTCGTCGCGTATCGGCGAGACCTGTTCCGGCCCCATGCCACGGGAGTGCCGGACGGGTGGGCGGCGTGGGGTGATCAGGGCTGGTATCTCCGAGCGGCTCGGGCCTGGTCGCATGGCGACCTGCGGGCCAGCGAGCACTGGTATCCGCCGGGTTACCCGATGCTGGGAGCGCTCGGCGGGCTGATCACCCCGGAGCAGCCGTTCTACC
>CAXTNN010000377.1:0-3479 GCA_964245545.1 uncultured Acetobacteraceae bacterium
CCTCGCTGGTGTTCTCGGCCGCGGTGCGCAGCGGCGGCGCGGCCTGGGCGGGGGCGCCGTTCCTGCTCGGCGCCTTTACCTATGCGGGTGCTGCGCTGGCGCTCACGCGCTCAGGTGTGCGGACGGTCACCCAGCAGGCGGGCTAGCGTCGGCTCCATGGCGGCGGCCAGGCGGGCTTGGGCCTGTGCGGTGGGATGCAGCAGCGGGTCGGGCGGCGTGAGGTAACCATCCAGGAACGCGGACCGGTCCAGGTGTCCCCCCTGCAGGAACAGCGCCGTCACGTCCAGGTAGGTGACCGCCGGGTCTTGCCCTCCGCCGTAGCGGGCGGCCAGGCCGGCGTTGATGGCGGCCGTGGTCTCGTCGACCCAGGGAGAGCGCTCGGAGGGGAGCACGGAAAGCAGCAGGATTTTCGTGGTGGGCAGCTTGCGGTGCGCTTCGGCGACCACGGCGGCGATCCCGCCCAGCGTCTGCTCGGCCGACCAGTGCACGCGGCCATTGTTGTTGGCACCGATGAGGACCACGGCGGCGCGGGGCGCGATACCGTCCACTTCGCCGTGCTGCATGCGCCAGAGCAGGCTGGCCGTGGTGTCGCCCTTGAAGCCCAGGTTGAGGGCGTGGCGGTCGCCGTAGAAACGCTGCCAGACGGGAGCAAAGTCCCGCCAGGGGGGTGGGCCGTGCTCCTCCCAATCCTCCGTGATGGAGTCGCCCAGGAACACCAGGTCGATGCCGCCGCGGCGCGCCTCGGCAAGCTTCTCCTCGTGCCGAGCATGCCACCAGGGCAGGTTGTCGCGGGAGAGCGGGACGGCAGCCGGGTTGACCGGGGCGGCCGCGGCCAGCAACAGCGCCAGCGGCGCGAAACGCCTCAAGCATACACTCCGAGGTAGATCAGGCTGCCGATCCCTGCGGCGATGCAGTAGCCGGCGAAGGGGCCGAGCGCCCATTTGTCGTTGTGCTTGAAGTAACGCATCAGGAACGCGGTGCTGAGCAGGGCCACCACGCCGGCCACCACGGCGGCCAGGGCGGAAAGCTGGACCATGCCGGCGGGGATGTCGGCATGACGCAGCTTCGGCACTTCGAGCACGGTGGCGCCGATGATGATGGGGGTGGCGATCAGGAAGGAGAAATGCGCCGCCCCCTCGTGATCAATCCCGCGCAACAGGCCGCCAACAATCGTGGCGCCGGAGCGCGAGATGCCGGGGATCAGCGCCGTGCATTGCCAAAAGCCGACCGCCAGCGCGTCCGCCACCGTCATGGAGCCCATCTCGCGGTGGCCGCCGCGGGCACGCAGGCGCTCCCCAAACAGCAGCAGGACGCCGTTCACCGCCAAGAAGGCCGCCGCGATCAAGGGGGAGGCGAACAGGGAGCGCAGGGCGTGCTCCAGCACGAAGCCGATCACCACGGCGGGGATGGTGGCCACGATGATCAGCAGCAGCTTGCGGCGGTTGTCGCGGGTTTGCTCGGGGCCGGACACCCCCAGCACGCCCAAGCCGAGCGCCAGCCAGTCGCGCCAAAAATAGCCCAGCAGGGCCACGGCGGTGCCGACATGGAGCATGACGAGAAAGGGCAGGAAGGCGGGTGCCGCCTGATCCAGCGGCCAGCGCAGCAGGGCGGGGAGGACGACGGCGTGGCCGAGGCTGCTGACGGGGAAAAGTTCGGTGGCGCCTTGGACGACGGCGATGACGATGGCCTGCAACGTATCCACGGACCCAACTCTCCTCACGGCTGCGGGAGGTTCCTGCCGGATGGGGCGGGTGCTGGCAAGCCGGGGTAATTTGAGCCGGCGATTCACGCACCGGGTGACTCCACCCGGTGCGATCGCAGGCTAGCCCTCGGCCAGCACCTCGCGGCTGGCCCGCACCCGTTCGACCCGGCGGCCATCCACCGACTGCACCTCGAACAGCCAGCCGGCGAACACGACTTTGTCGCCGACGCGCGGGACGCGGCGGAGTAGGGCGAGCAGCAGGCCGGCCGCCGTGTGATAGCTGCCCTCCGCCGGCAGGTCGGGCAGGGCCAAGCGGGCCTTGAGCTCGTCCACCGGCATCATGCCGTCCACCACCAAGGTGCCCGGCGTGGTGTTGGCCTCCGGCGCGCTGCCGGGCCGCAGGTCCCCCGCTTCACCAACGATGGCTTCCAGCACGTCGGCGGCGGTGACCATGCCTTCGAAGCTGCCGTATTCGTCCATCACCAAAGCCAGGCCGAGCGGGTCCGGCTTCAGCCGCTCCAGCGCGTCCAGGGCGGAGATGGTGTCAGGTACCACCATGGGTTGGCGCAGCGCAGCGGAAACCGAGAGCTCGCCGCCGCCGAGCAGCCGGTCGAGGATGTCCTTGGCCTGGACCACCCCCACCACGTTGTCGACGGAGCCGTCGCAAACCACGAAGCGGCTGTGCGGGGCGCCCTTGAGCGCCACCACGATGTCCCGGCGGGAGTGGGTGCGGTCGATAAAGGCGATCTCGTTGCGGGGCGTCATGATGGCGCGGACCGGCTTGTCGGCAAGGCGGAGCAGGCGCTCGATCATCTCACGCTCGCCGGTTTCGAGCACGCCAGCCTGGGCGCCCTCCGCCAGCAGCGCTTTCAGTTCCTCCTCGGTGACGAGCGAGGCCTCCGTGCGGCCGCCGCCGAATAGCCGCAGCACCAGGGTTGTGGAGATGCCGAGCACCCAAACGAAGGGCTGCACGACGCGGGTGAGTGCCGCGAGCGGACGGGCGACACGGGCGGCCACCAGTTCGGGGCGGCGCAACGCGAGCTGCTTCGGCACCAGCTCGCCCACCACCAGGGTGAGATAGGTGGTGAGCAGCACGGTGATGAGCAGCGCCAGTTCGGAGGCGAAAGGCTGCAGCAGTGGGACAGCTTCAAGCAAAGGCTGCAGGCGGTGGGCGAGGCGGGCGGCGCCGAACGTGCCGGTCAGGATCCCGACCAGGGTCATGCCGACCTGGACCGTGGGCAGGAAGCGCTGCGGGTCCTCGGACAGGAACAACGCGGTGCTGGCGCCGGGCAACTGCTTGCGCTCGAGCACCATCAACCTGGCCCGGCGCACCGACACCAGAGCGAGTTCGCTGAGGGCGAACAGGCCGTTGAGCAGAATGAGCAGGAGGGCGATGCCGATTTCGATGGCGGGGATCATGGTGCACGTTACCCCCGCAACCCTTCGTGCGGCAAAGTGCAGAAGGCAATGGGCGGGGGGAAGCGGGAGTGGCAAGCTGCCGCCATGCAAAAACCCCTGCCCCCCCTCGCCCTCCTGCTCGGCCTGGCCGGGTTACTGCCATTTCTTGGCTGCGGCCTGCTGGCGTTGCGCCCGGCGGCAGACCCGGTCGACGCACGCGGCCTGCTGGCGCTGATCGCTTACGGAGCGGTGATCCTGGCGTTTCTAGGCGGGGTGCACTGGGGCTTCGCGCTGCCCGACGCCGCCAGACGGGCCGAACCCCAGCGGCTGTCCTTGGGGGTGGTGCCCTCGCTGGTGGGCTGGGTGGCGTTGCTGATGG
>CAXTNN010000378.1:0-2290 GCA_964245545.1 uncultured Acetobacteraceae bacterium
CCGCTGTCCGGCGCGGCGCAGCTTGTGAGCAGCAGTAGCAGCATCAGCCCTGTCGCTCTCATGATCCGCTGCCTGACGGTGGCATGCCATCATGCACGGCAAAGGCGACCAAGGACCCGGCGGGCCGCATCAGCCACACGCTGGTGAGACTACCCGCAGGGAGCTCGCCCAGGTCCAGCGGCGGCGCTCGCCCGGCGGCGCATCCGGCGACCACCGTGGCTTGCTCGGGGCTGATTGGGCGCGCTGCCACCCCGCCCGGCGGCACCTCGGTGAACACCGGTTCGCCGGACGCCTTCACCAGCGACCCGATCGGGCAGTCCGCGGTCGCGTTGTAGAAGCTGAGCCGCGCCCGCAGCGCGTCGTGGTCGGGATGGTCGGTGATGCTGACGGCGGCAACGCTGGCGCCCGCCGGCTGCAACAGCACGGTGACAAAGCTGCCCGGCGCGACCGTCAGCCCCACGGTCGCCTGCTGCGCCCCGCTTTGGATGCGCAAGGTGACGGCACCGGCCACCACCCCATGGTCGGTGACGTAGGGCGAAACCCGGTCGGCCCCGCCAGCGCCCAGGGCCATGGTGCCGGCGAAGCCGGTCTGCACCTGGGCCGGGTCAGGCAGGGCGTTGGCGAACCGCAGATACGCCGTTGCCCTCGGCAGGGGCTTGGTGATGGCCGGGCTTTGCGCCCTCGCCGGCCCGGCCGCGGCCACAAGCAACAGGATCAGGAGCCAGCGCATCAGCCGACATCGGCATGGGCGCGGTCGGCCCCAAGCATATGGCCTAACGCGGTTAAGCCGGGCAGGTGGTCGCACACGATCTTGGTCACCGCCAAGAGCGGGACGGAGAGCAGGGCGCCCGGAACGCCCCACATCCAGTCCCAAAAGAACAGCGAAACGATCACCAGCACCGGGTTCAGCGTCAGCCGCCGGGCCAGCAGCATGGGCGTGATGGTCTCGCCCTCCATCACGTGGATGGCGAGGTAGATGCCGGCCGGCACCAGGGCGAAGAGCGGCTGCGAGAAGGTGAACAGCCCGACCACGAAGAACACCCCGATCCCGGTCATCGGGCCCAGGATGGGAACATAGTTCAGCAGAAAGGCGAGTGTGCCGAACAGCAGCGGGTTGGGCATGCCGAGCAGCCACACCGAGACGCCGTTCAGCGTGCCGACCAGGGTGTTCATCACTGTAATGGTGGCCAGGTAGCTGGCGACGTTGTCCTCGATCTCGCTGGCAATCTGCACCGCGCGGCGCTTGTCCTCCCAGGTGGGCAGCACCTCCACCAGCCGGCGCAGCAGCGTGTCCCCCGCGTAGAGAAAGAAATACAGCAGCAGCAGGATGGTGAAGGCATCTGCCAGCATGTTCTTGGCCCCGGCCAGGAGGGAGCCGCCAAGCGACGTCAGGCTCGACAAACCTGGCACGCCACCCGCGGATGGGCCGGTTGAGGGAGAGCCCCCCATCATCCCGCTCAGCCGCTCGTAGCCATGCTGGATGTAGCTGAGCGGGGCCTGCAGGAAGCCCAGCTTCTGCTGGATGGTGGGCAGGCTTTGTGGGATGCGGCCGACCCACTCGGTGGCGGGGACAGAGATCGCGGCCGCCACCCCGCCCACCAAGCCGAACAGCACGATGATGAGCAGCAGTGCGGCCAAGGCGCGGGGCAGATGCAGCCGCTTGCTGAGGAAGCGCATCGCCGGAGACAGCAGCAGATAGAGCACGATGGCGAGGGTGAACGGCAGCAGGAAGGCGGCCGCGAAGTAGAGCGTGTACGCCACTGCGAGCACGGCGAGGGTGACGAGCGCCTTGGCGCCGGGCCGTTTCGGAGCCTCGTCGATGACGGACCGTTTGCCGCCCCCATCCCGCTGCTCCCGGCCCTGCTGCTCCCGGCCTGGGTCGGCCGCCGCGGCAGCGGGCGCGGCATGTTCAACGATGTCCATCACTCGGTATTCCTCAGGGAACTGGCCTCAGGCGACGGGACCGACAGAGCGTCCTGTGCCGGCCAAGGTTGCGCCTCAGCCGGCCCCGGCGGCAAGGGCGGCCGCAATGGGCGCCTGCAGGCTGCCGGGGCTGGCGGTGGGCGGGAAGCGCTCGATCACCTGTCCGTTCCGCCCGACCAGGAACTTGGTGAAGTTCCACTTGATGGCGCCCAATCCAAGCAGTCCCGTCTTCTCCCCCTTCAGCCAGCGGTAGAGCGGGTCGGCGTTGGCGCCGTTCACCTCGACCTTGGCCAGCACGGGGAAGGTCACGTCATACTTGCCGGTGCAAAACGTGGCGATCTCGTCGGCGCTGCCCGGTTCCTGGTGG
>CAXTNN010000378.1:2300-3473 GCA_964245545.1 uncultured Acetobacteraceae bacterium
CAGGGAAAGCCGAGCACCGTCAGCCCCGCCGCCCGATGCTGCCGCCACAGCGCCTCCAGCCCGGCATATTGCGGCGTAAACCCGCATTTGGACGCGGTGTTGACGATCAGCAGCACCCGGCCGCGGAACTCCGCCAGCGCAAGCTCGCCGCCATCGGCCGCACGGGCGGTAAATTCGAACGTGTTGGGCATGCTGACCTCCTTTGGCTTCACAAAGCCCTCTCCCGCTGGGCGAGGGGAGGGTGGGGGGCGCATAGAACACGCGCCACCCCGTTTTCGGCTCGTATTTCCGCCCGCGTGCCCCTATGTGTGCGCGTGCAACATGAGACAGGCGTGGCTCCCGTTTGGCGAGCCCGATAGCAGACGCATGGATATTCGCAACATCGCCATCATCGCCCATGTCGACCACGGCAAGACCACGCTGGTCGACCAGCTCCTGCGCCAATCTGGCGCGTTCCGCGAGCACCAACAGGTGGCCGAGCGGGCGCTGGACCGTAACGATCTGGAGCGCGAGCGCGGCATCACCATCCTGGCCAAGGTCGCCAGCGTGGAGTGGCGCGGCACCCGCATCAACATCGTGGACACGCCCGGCCACGCCGATTTCGGCGGCGAGGTGGAGCGCATCCTCAATATGGTGGACGGCGCCATCGTGCTGGTGGACGCCGCCGAGGGCGTGCTGCCGCAGACCAAGTTCGTGGTTGGCAAGGCGCTGGCTCAAGGGCTGAAGCCGATCGTGGTGGTGAACAAGGTCGACCGGCAGGACGCCCGGCCCGACGAAGTCCATACCGAAGTGTTCGACCTGTTCGCAGCCCTCGGCGCCACCGACGAACAGCTCGACTTCCCAATGCTGTTCGCCTCCGGCCGCCAGGGCTGGGCCGACCTCGAGCTGGAGGGCGCGCGCAAGGACCTCGCCCCCATGTTCGACCTGGTGCTGCGCCACGTGCCGGCGCCGCAGCTCGACCCGGCGGCACCCTTCGGCATGGTCGCCTCCATCCTGGACTACGATAACTTTCTCGGCCGCGTGCTGACGGGGCGGGTGGAGCAGGGCACGGCACGGCTGAACATGCCGCTCAAGGTGCTCCGGTCGGATGGGTCGGTGGTCGAGACCGGCCGGCTCACCAAGCTGATGAGTTTTCGCGGGCTGGAGCGAGTGGCGGTGGAGGAGGTGGTGGCG
>CAXTNN010000379.1:0-3471 GCA_964245545.1 uncultured Acetobacteraceae bacterium
TGCTGGTGCTGGAGGATGCGGCCCCCGGCTTACGGGCCAAGCTGACCCTCCCCGCGCACTCTCCCCTGCCGCCGCCTTCCCGCCTGCTGCTGGCGCAAGCGGAGGGCGCATCAGCCTAAGCCCGGATGCCGTGATAGAGTGAGCCAAGGGCCGTTAACCATCTCTTCATGCCCGGACCATCCCCGGCTGAGCCAGCGTCAGCTATCGTCTCGACGATGCAAAAGGCCGCCGTCCTCATGGCGTCGCTGTTTCTGGCAGCGTCGCTCTGCTCTGCCGACGGGCCCGTCACCGTGACGTCTGACACCAAAGACTATTGCATCAACCTGGCCTCGCGCATGGACACGGCCGACACGATGCCTCCGCACGCTCGCACGCTCTGGTCGCGCGGACGGGCGATGTGCGAGAGCGGCCACGTCCGCGGCGGCCTGTTCCGCCTGCGCCGGGCCATGCAAATCATCCACGGTATGGTAGAGTAGGTTTACACCAACGGCCGCATCCGTTGACCCTTCCCGGCGTCAGCACCGTCATTGCGACGAAGCAATCCAGGCGCCCGGCACCCTATCCGCGGCCCTGGATCGCCACGCCGCCAAGCAGCGGCTCGCGACGACGGGTCAAGAGTGACGGCCGCTGGTATTAGATCAGAGCTGGCTTTGCGACTGGCTGCTGGTTTGCACCGGCTCCGGGCGCCAGTCGCGGAAGAACGCGTAGCCGATTTCACCCGCCAACAGGATCAGGTCCCGCTGCATGGCGTCCAGGAACTCGTGCAGCCCGCCGCGCACCAACTGGGCGGCGGAGGTCGACTGCAGCGCCACCCGAACCTCCTCAATCCGCTCCAGCGCCGCCCGGGTGCCACGCAGGTTGTAGCGGCTGCGGAGCTGCATCAGGTGCCACTCCACCTGGCGCACGCAAAGCGACACGCTGCGGGGAAACGAGGTATCGGATAGCAGGAACTCCACCACATCCGCCGGCTCGAAGCCTGCCGGAGCGACCCGGCGGAACGCGTGGTAACCCGCCACCGCGCGCAGCACGCCGCCCCACTGCGTCAGCTCCGTGACCCGGCGTTCCTCATCGCCGCGGACCTGCAGCAGGTGGTATTTGATGTCGAGCAGCCGGGTCGTTTGGTCCGCCCGCTCGATCAGGCGGCCGAGCATGTAGAAGTTCCAGCCCTGATCGCGGAAGAAGGTGCCCTCGGTGATGCCGGTATGGGCCTGGATACCCTCCTTCAACCGGGCACAAAGCCGATTCAGATGGTCGCCCTCCAGCTCCTCCGGCTGGATCGTCAGTACTTCGCGGTGGAAGACGTTGAGCTGCAGCCACATCTCGGTCGAGATCAGCGGGCGCAGGGTCCGGGCATTGCTGCGCGCCATCTCCACCGATGCCGGAACCGAGGTCGGGTTGGCCTGGTCCAGCAGGTAGAACCGCTTGATCCCTCCCGCCTCCAAAGCGCCGCCGCGTTCGCGGAAGCGATCCGCATCGGCATTGATGCGCAGCAGCGCGCCCCAAGCCTCTTCCTCGCGCCCCGGGCTTTCAAACGTCTGGGTGACATCAATCAGCCGCGCCAGGTTCTCGACCCGCTCCAGGTAGCGCGCCATCCAGAACAAGCCTTCGGCATAGCGGGCGAGCAGCTCGGCCCCTTTCAAATGGCCCGTCATCCGTCCACCAACACCCAAGTGTCCTTGGAGCCGCCGCCTTGGGAGGAGTTGACGATCAGGCTGCCCGCCTTGAGCGCCACTCGCGACAGCCCCCCCGGCAGCACCCAGGTGTCGCGCGCGGTAATCGCGAACGGCCTCAGGTCCAGATGGCGGGGCCGCAAGCCCTCACCGGTGAGGGTCGGCGCCACCGACAGGTCGATCAGCGCCTGGCTGATCCAATTGGCCGGGTTCGCCCGCAGCGCCGCCCGCACCTCCTCGAGTTCGGCGGCCGAGGCGCGCGGGCCGATGGTGATGCCATAGCCGCCCGACTCGCCCACTGGCTTGACCACCAGCTCCGGCAAATGCGCCAGCGTATGGGCCAAGCCCTCCGGCTCGCCGCAAATATGCGTCTCCACGTTCGGCAGGATCGCGTCCTCACCCAGGTAAAACCGGATGATGCGCGGCATGTAAGCGTAGACAGCCTTGTCATCCGCAACCCCCGTGCCGACGGCATTGGCAAGGGTGACGTTGCCAGCCCGCCAGGCGCCGATCAGACCCGGCACGCCGAGCATGCTGTCGGGGCGGAACACCGTCGGATCGAGGAAGTCGTCGCCAATGCGGCGGTAGATGGTATGCACCGGACGCAACCCGCCCGTGGTGCGCATGAACACCCGCTCCGCCTCGACCAGCAGGTCCGCCCCCTCCACCAGGGGAACGCCCATCTCGCGGGCGAGGAAGACGTGCTCGAAATAGGCGGAGTTGAAGATGCCGGGGGAGAGCAGCACCACCTGCGGGTTGGCCACGCTCTCCGGCGCGATATCGCCCATCGCCGCCCGCAGCCGGCGGCCGTAATCGTCCACCGGGCGCAGCCGCATCCCGGCCATCAGGTCGGGGAAGTTGCGCCGCATCAAGTTGCGGTTCTCCACCACGTAGGAGACGCCCGAGGGCGTCCGCGCGTTGTCCTCCAGCACGCAGAAAGCGCCATGCCGGTCGCGCACGATGTCGATGCCGCAAATATGGACGTAGGTGTCGAAACGGACGCGGAAGCCCTGCATCTCCGGGCGGTAGTTGGGGTTGCCCAGCACCAGGGCGGCGGGGATGATGCCCTCCCGCAGGATACGCTGCTCGTGGTAAACGTCGTGCAGGAACGCGTTCAGCGCCCGCACACGCTGCTTCACCCCAGCCTCGATATGGCGCCATTCGGACGGGGTGATGACCCGGGGCAGGCAGTCGAACGGCAAGATGCGGTCAATCGCCGTTGCTTCGGAGTAGACGGTGAAGGTGATGCCGAGATCGATGAGGTCGTGCTCGGCGCTGGCCGCCCGCGATCGCAGCGCGTCCAGCCCAATCGCGCGGACCCGGCTGCGGATTTGTTCGATGGCGCCGCCATCGCCCTCCCGCGCGGTCAGCTCACAAAAATAGGCACCGGGCAGGTAGCTGGCGAAAGGATCGGTGGTGTCGAACGTCATGCGTATACTTTGCGGCAGCCCTGTCCGCACTGCAATGCAAGCCGCAGACCGCCCGCCTGGCTAGCGCAGGATGATTTCGACCCTGCGGTTCTGCGGCTCGCGCACGCCGGGCGCGGTGGGGACGAGAGGCCGCGTATCGCCGAAGGCCTGGATGGCGATAGCGGTCATTGGCACGCCATCACGCACCAGCTCGGCCGCCACCGTCTGCGCCCGGCGCAGCGAGAGGCGCTGGTTGTACTGCGGGCTGCCAGACCGGTCGGCATTGCCCTGCACTTCGATGCGGGTGGACTGGACGCGGGTGCTGGCCTGCGCTGCCTCGGCCACGATCTGCCGCGCCCGGTCGGAAAGGTCAGCCCGGTCCCAGTCAAAGA
>CAXTNN010000380.1:0-3374 GCA_964245545.1 uncultured Acetobacteraceae bacterium
TGCCCATGCCTGTCACCCGCCGCACCTTGCTCGCCGCCACCGCCGGGCTGCTTGCCGCCCCCGCCATCGCCCGCGCCGCCAGCCCGGTGCGGATCGGCTACCAGAAGAACGGCTCGCTGGTGATCCTGCGCAAGCAGCGCCTGTTGGAGCAGAAAGGCTTGGCCGCCAGCTATGTGGAGTTCACGTCCGGTCCGCCGCTGCTGGAGGCGTTGAACGCCGGGGCGGTGGATTTCGGCGCCACCGGCGACACGCCGCCGATTTTCGCCCAAGCGGCGGGCAGCGCCCTGGTGTATGTCGGCGCCCAGCCTGTGTCCGGCGCCAGCGAGGCCGTGCTGGTCCGTGCCGACAGCCCGATTACCGCCCTTGCCGGGCTCCGCGGCAAACGGCTTGCCTTCACCAAGGGCTCCAGCGCGCACAACGTGGTGGTCAAGGTGCTGGCCAAGGCGGGGATGACCTTGGCCGACGTGCAGCCGGTCTACCTGCAACCGCCTGACGCCGCCGCCGCCTTCCGCGCCGGTGCCCTGGATGCGTGGTCGATCTGGGACCCGTTCTTCGCCGTCGCGCAGCAGGACCCTGCCACCCGCGTGCTGACCACCGCCGAGGGCATCGCGCCCAGCAACGCCTTCTTCCTGGCCGGGCGCGACTTTGCCCAGCAGCAGCCGCAAACCGTGTTGGCGTTGCTGGGCACGATCAACGAGGCGGCCGCTTGGGCCCGCGCCAACCCGGAGCCGCTGGCGCAGGTGCTGGCGGAGGAGACGGGCGTGCCGCTGGCGCCGCAGCGTGTGTCCGCCTTGCGGGGCGCTTACGCGGTGCAGCCGATGGACGACCAGGTCATCGCCCAGCAGCAGGAGATCGCCGACACCTTCGCCCGCCTGCGCATCATCCCGTCGCGCGTGGACGTCCGCGCCGCCGTTTGGCAGCATCCCTGGCAGGCGGCGGACGCGCGCTAGTCTGCTTGCCGACTCGCCGGCAAGGGTTTTAACGCAACTCACGCGGCCTACATTTGTTCTGCCGTAGTGATGAGGGCACCCGCTTGGAGCTGCTGAAGAAACTCGAAATCCTGGCGGACGCGGCGAAGTACGATGCCTCGTGCGCCTCCAGCGGCACCGAGAAGCGCAGCTCGGTTGGCGCCGACAAGGGCGTTGGGTCTACGGAGGGCATGGGCATCTGCCACGCCTACGCGCCTGACGGCCGCTGCATCTCGCTGCTGAAGATCCTGCTGACCAACTCCTGCGTCTATGACTGCCTGTATTGCATCAACCGCCGCTCCTCCAACGTGCGCCGCGCCCGCTTCACCGTGGACGAGGTCGTCACGCTCACGCTGGGCTTCTACAGGCGCAACTGCATCGAGGGCCTGTTCCTCTCCTCCGGCATCATCAACACGCCCGACTACACCATGGAGCAGGTGGTGCGCGTCGCCCGCATCCTGCGCGAGGAGCACGGCTTCCGCGGCTACATCCACCTCAAGACCATCCCGGACGCCGACCCGGCGCTGTTGCTGGAAGCGGGGCGCTATGCCGACCGGCTCTCCATCAACGTAGAACTGCCGACCGAAGGCAGCCTGGCCGCGCTGGCACCGGAGAAGGACCTGCCCGGCATCAAGCGCTCGATGGGCCGCATGCGGCTGCGCATCGACGAGGCCCGTGCAGAACGCAAGTCACCCCGCTTCGCCCCGGCGGGCCAGAGCACCCAGGTGATCATCGGCGCCGACAGCAGCTCGGACCGCACCATTCTGGGGATGAGCACCAACCTCTACGGCGCCTACGGGCTGCGCCGGGTCTATTACTCGGCCTTCAGCCCGATCCCGGACGCCTCGGCCAGCCTGCCGCCCAACCACGCCCCGCTGGTGCGGGAGCACCGGCTGTACCAGGCGGATTGGCTGATGCGCTTCTACGGCTTCAGCGCCCCCGAGCTGGTCACCGACACCGTCGGCAACCTCGACCTTGCGATCGACCCGAAACTGTCTTGGGCGCTGGCGCATCGCGAGCAATTCCCCGTGGACGTGAACACCGCGGCGCGCGAGGCGCTGCTGCGTATCCCCGGCATGGGGGTGAAATCGGTGAACGCCATCCTGCGTGCCCGCCGCTATCGCCGGCTGCGACTGGACGACCTGGCCCGCCTGCGCCTGCCGATCGCCAAGATCGGTCCCTTCGTACTGGCCGCCGGCCACCAGCCAGGCGGCGCCCTCGACAGCCCGGCGCTGCGCCAGTCCCTCACTCCCAAGCCGGTGCAAAGCGACCTGTTCGCATGAGCCCGCGTCGCTTCCTGCTCCCTCGCCCGCTGGCGGGAGAGGGTAGGGGTGGGCGCCCGTGACCCACAGCGTCATCCTCGCCCACGAAGTCGACTGGGCCGGCTGGCGCGACGCCGCCAGGCGCCTGGCGCTGGACAACGTGCCCCCGGAAGACGTGGTCTGGTCCGTCCGCGCCCCCGATGACCTGTTCGCAGCCGAGCCCGACATGCCGCCGCCGGACGCCCCCTCCGGAACCTTAAACGTACCCCGCGCCCTCGTCGCGCACGCCGAGACGGTCATTCAAGCCAGTGACCCGGCGCGTTTCGCCCTGCTTTACCGCTTGCTGGCCCGTGCCCACCGCGGCGAGCGGGGGCTGCTTGATCAGGTGACCGACCCCGAGGTGCAGCGTGCGCAACGCCTGGCGCATGCCGTGCAACGCGACACCCACAAGATGCGCGCCTTTGTCCGCTTCCGCGAGGTGGCGGAGGCGGAGGGCACCCGCTACGTCGCCTGGTTCGAGCCGGAGCACTTCATCGTCGAGGCCAATGCGCCCTTCTTCGTGCGGCGCTTCGCCACCATGGTGTGGTCGATTCTCACCCCCTATCGCAGCGCCCACTGGAACGGCGAGGCGCTTAGCTTCACCCCCGGCGCCAACCGTGCCGAGGTGCCGGACGACGACCGGCTGGAGGCCTATTGGCGCGCCTACTACAGCAGCATCTTCAACCCGGCACGCTTGAAGATCGGCGCCATGACCTCGGAGATGCCTCGCAAATACTGGCGCAACCTGCCGGAGGCTGCCGCGATACCAGAGTTGATCCGCACCGCCTCCTCGCGTGTGGCCAACATGGTGGAGACGCCGGTGATTTCTCCCTTCAAGCCCAACCGGCCGGCGACCCCGCCTGCCACTCCTCCCACCTTGGGCCACCTGCCTGACACGCCGCTGCGCCAAGCCGCGCTGGAGGCCGCCGAGTGCCGCCGCTGCCACCTATGGGAGCCGGCGACGCAAACCGTGTTCGGCGAGGGCCCGGCCGATGAGGCCGGTGTCGGCCGGGCGTGGCGAACAGTCGTGCCGGGTCCGCAGGGCGGCCGGTTCCAGCTGGCCGTTCCGCATCAGCCAGAGAACGGCTTGCAGGCCGTCCTGAAT
>CAXTNN010000381.1:0-1765 GCA_964245545.1 uncultured Acetobacteraceae bacterium
CAGCTACGTCGCGCACCGGGAAGGCCAGCCGTGCCGGGTCTGCGGCACCCCGGTGCGGGCCGAGGCGATGGCGGGGCGGCGGCTCTACTGGTGCGCCGTCTGTCAAACCGGTTGATCCGCCCACGGCAGCAATCCATTTCAGCCTTAGAGTATTTGTGGACGCCGCATGACCGACCCTTATCAAACCCTGGGCGTGGCCAAGGATGCCTCCACCGAGGACATCCACAAGGCCTATCGCAAGCTCGCCAAGAAGCATCACCCCGACCTCAACCCCGGCAACAAGGCGGCTGAGGAGACGTTCAAGTCCGTCTCTGGCGCGCACGACCTGCTGTCTGACCCCGAGAAGCGCGCCCGGTTTGACCGCGGCGAGATCGACGCCAGCGGTGAGCCGCGCCAGGAGCGTCCGAGCTACCGCAGCTATGCCGACATGGGCGGCATGGCGGGCGGCGCGCGCTATAGCACGGTCGGCGATCCGGGCATGGCCGACATCTTCGCCGAGATGTTTGCCCATGTGAACGAGCGCGGCACGGGAGGGGCCACCCGCTCCAGCCGCGGCCGTGATGCGAAGTACAGCCTCGCCGTCGAGTTCACCGACGCCATCACCGGCACGCAGCAGCGCCTCACCTTGCCCGACGGCCGCAGCTTGGACGTCCGCGTTCCCCCCGGCATGGAGGACGGCCAAACCCTGCGCCTGCGCGGCCAGGGCAACGAGGGCCTGGTCGGCGGCCAGCGCGGCGATGCGCTGATCGAAGTGCACATCCGCCCCCACCCGCATTTCCGCCGCGAGGGCGACGACGTGCTGATCGACGTGCCGATCACTTTGAAGGAAGCGGTCCTGGGTGCCCGCATCACCGTCCCCACCGTCACGGGGCCTGTCACGCTGACGGTGCCCAAGCGGTCCGACACCGGCACCGTGCTGCGGCTGCGTGGCCGCGGCGTTCCTGCGCGCGGGCCGCGCCCGGCCGGTGATCAAATGGTGACGCTGCGTGTGGTGCTGCCGGACACCGACGAGGCACTTGAAGCGTTCCTGCGCACGTGGTCTCCGGAGACGGAGGTGGATCCGCGCGCCGGCCTCGCTCGCGCCAAGTGATGGCGTGCCAAGTGGTGGGAGGGAGCATGATCACGTTGGAAATGCTGCCGCGTCAGATCAGCGGCGTGCGGCTTGAGGATGTGCAACGCTGGATCGAGCACGCCTGGGTGCGCCCGGATGGCGTGCCCGGCGACTGGCGCTTTCAACCGATCGACGTCGCCCGTATCCGCTTGATCGTGGAGCTCCGTGACGAGTTGAGCGTGAACGAGGAGGCGCTGCCGACCGTGCTGTCGCTGCTGGACCAGGTGTATGAGGCCCGGCGGCAGATGCGGGCGATTTGCCGAGCGCTTGACGCCGCTCCCCTGGACACGCGCGACGCCGTGCTGCGCGCGCTGCCCGGCCGTTGATGAGCGGCTTGTGATGGCTGGCGACCCGCCAAGCCTCACGGCGCGCGCCCAGGCCGAGTTGGCGGCTCGCCGCGAGCGCGAAGCGGTCGCCTTGCGCGCCAACCTGCGCCGCCGCAAGGCCCAGACTGCGCCCTCCATCTCGGGCGAGCCGGAGGCACATGCCGAGACCCAACCTACCGAGCACCGCGGGCATACAGCGTCAGATGCAAGGCGCGGCCGCGGGAGTAGTTGAACCCGTCCAGCGTGGCCAGAGCCCGCGTCGGGCAGGCGATGCGCGCGGCCTCGGCGGCGCTCTTCAGGTTCTCCTGTGAGCCCTGGTCGCCGCCAT
>CAXTNN010000381.1:1775-3371 GCA_964245545.1 uncultured Acetobacteraceae bacterium
CGCGCGTCCACCAGCGCAGTGGCGGCCCGGCCATCGGCAAGGTCATCGGCGCCGGCCGCGGCATCGGGCGCCATCACCGTCGCGGTGCCGGCAAGAAACATCAGGCTTGGCTCGTGGAAGCCGACCGCCGCCAGCGGCTGCCCCGCAAGGCCGGACTCGGCCAGCGCGCGCTCCACCCGCGGCGCAATCCACAGTGGGGCAAGCTGCGGCAACTCCCACCCCAGCAGGCTCAGCGTGAACAGCGGCATGGCGGCGAGGGCGAGCGTTGGCGGCCGCTGCAGCGCGAGCCAGCCCAGCAGCGCCGCCGCCAGCAGGGCCGGAGCCGCCAGCAGGCCGTTCGCGTGGAGCACCACCGGCAAGGCGACGGCGGCGGCGGCGATCAGCCCCGTAGTTATAATCGTGATCATTCGCGCAAGCCGGTCCCATCGTCGCCCCGGCTCGGCAAGGCCGCGCGCGGCCAGCAGGAAGATCGCTGGGTAGAGCGGCAAAGTGTAGTGCGGCAGCTTGGTCGGCACGGCCTCGAACACGATCCAGGCGGGGATGAGCCAGGCCAGCAGCACGGCCGTTGCCGGATCCCGCCGGGTGCGCCACCAGCCGGGCAGGCTCTGCAGCACGGGGAGGCTGGCGGGAAACGCCAGCAGCGGCAGCAGCAGCAGGTGGAAGCCCGGCGGTGCGCCATGCGCGTCGTCACCGCCGGCGAGCTTGCGGCCAAGGTCGCCGCCCACCGCGTCGGAAAAGAACGCCCCATGGGTGGCGACGCCGATGGCGACGAACCAGGGCAGCACCACCAGCAGCATCAGGGCCACGCCGGCCAGCGGGCGCAGCGGGCGCAGCCAATCGGCCCGGCGGCGAAGGAGGGCGAGGGTTGCGGCGGTGAGGCCGGCGATCATGGGGGTGATCGGACCCTTGAGCAGAATGCCGACGCCGACCGCAACCCAGAACAGCGCCGCCTGCCCCGCCGACACCGGCTGGCGCAAGGCCGCGCGCACCAGCACCGCCATGGCGACGGCCGTAGCGCCAAGCAGCGCCGCGTCGGTTTTTGCCAGATGGGTTTCGGCCACAAGGATGACGCACGCCGCCAGCATGCCCGCGGCGAGCAAGGCGGCACGGCGGTCTCCCAGCGAGCGGCCGATCTCATAGGTGGCGAGCACGGCCGCCAAGCCGCCCAGCAGCGAGGGCAACCGATACGGCCAGATCGGATCGCCGGATGCCACGCCAAGCGACCCGGCGGCGGCGGCAAACGGCACTTGCAGCCAGTAGATGCCGATTGGCTTGCGGTTGCGCGGCTCGTCCCCGTTCATGATGCGGACGTAGTCGCCGGTTTCGATCATCTGCTTGCTGGCTTGCGCAAACCGGCTTTCGTCGCGGTCCGTCGGCGGCAGGATGAACAGCCCGGGCAGCCAGGTGAGCAGACAGAACGCCACCAGCAGCAAGCGGGGCCGCCGGGTATCAAGCAGGTCCATGGCGCGGCCGTCTAGCATGGGGCGCCGATCCGCGCCATGAAGCGCGCCCATGGCCAGACCCACGCCCGACGCCAAGCCCGACCCCACGCGGGAGGGCGCGTTTGACCTGCTCGCCGCGGTGCTGGGCCAGCAC
>CAXTNN010000382.1:0-2932 GCA_964245545.1 uncultured Acetobacteraceae bacterium
GCGGGGGAGGCCGCGAAGGGGATGCCGAGGAACGCCTCCACGCCTTCCGCCACCTTGCCCTGGACGGCGCCCGACGGGGTCGCCACCACCGGGCCGTCCGCGGCCATGCCCGGCGCCGGCCGGGCTAAGGTAGCGAGGAGGAACACGAGAAAGGGATATTTCATGCAGGGCGCTCCCGTTTGCCGGCGTATGGTACAGAACGGGCAGCGTCGACAGCAAGATCACGGCGTCGCGCCAGTCGATTGCGGCACCCGAGTCTGCTAAGCCGTCCGTCATGAACAAGGTCACGCCGATCCGCCCGGTGCCGGCGCCCACGACGGTCGCCGGCGACAGCCCGGAGCGGTTCATCAACCGCGAGCTGTCCTGGCTCGACTTCAACCACCGGGTGGTGGAGGAGGCGCAGAATCCGCGCCACCCGCTGCTGGAACGGCTGCGATTCGTGTCGATCAGCGCCTCCAACCTGGACGAGTTCTACTCCGTGCGCGTCGCCGGGCTGATCGGGCAGGCCAAGGCGGGGCTGAGCACGCTGTCGGCCGATGGGCGCACGCCGGGCCAGCAATTGGAGGAGATCCAGGCGCGCGCCTTTACCCTGATGGCCATGCAGCAAACGGCCTGGCTCGAATTGCGGCAGCTCCTGGCCGCCGCCGGGCTGGTTGTATGCGATCCGGCCAAGCTCACCGATGCCGACCGGGAGTGGCTGGCGGCGTGGTTCATGGACCGGGTGTTCCCCATCCTCACGCCGATGGCGGTGGACCCGGCGCATCCGTTCCCGTTCATCCCCAACATGGGCCTGGTGATGGTGCTCAAGCTGCACCGCGACGAGGACAACGTGAGCATGAGCGCGCTGCTGCCGATGCCCGCGCAGGTGGACCGGTTCATCCGGCTGCCGGCGGGCGAAGCGGGCAGCACCGTGCGCTTTCTCATGCTGGAAGACCTGGTGGGGCTGAACCTGCACGCACTGTTTCCCGGCTTCGCGGTCACCGGGCGCGGGCTGTTCCGGCTGATCCGCGACACGGGGGTGGAGTTCGAGGAGGAGGCGGAGGACCTGGTCCGCTCCTACGAGACGGCGCTGAAGCGGCGGCGCCGCGGTGTCCCGATCCATTTGTCCGTGGATAGCGGCATGCCGGGCGAGCTGCGCGAGTTGGTGGTGGCCGAGCTGGGGGTGGACGACCAGACCATCCCGGGCGAGGAGGTGCTGGTCCAGTCCGGCATTCTGGGGGCGGCCGACCTCAAGCAGCTCATCGTGGACGACCGGCCGGACCTGCTGTTCCCGCCCTATACGCCGCGCTTCCCCGAGCGCATCCGTGATTTCGCCGGGGACTGCTTTGCCGCCATCCGGGCCAAGGACATCATCGTCCACCATCCGTTCGAGAGCTTCGACGTGGTGGTGCAGTTCCTGCGCCAGGCGGCGGCCGACCCGAACGTGGTGGCGGTGAAGCAGACGCTGTACCGCACCAGCCGGGATAGCCCGATCGTGAAGGCGCTGATCGAGGCGGCGGAAGCGGGCAAGTCGGTCACCGCGATGGTGGAGCTGCGCGCCCGGTTCGACGAGGAGGCCAACATCCGGCTCGCCCGCTCGATGGAGGCGGCCGGCGTGCAGGTGGTGTATGGCTTCCGCGAGCTAAAGACCCATGCCAAGCTCAGCCTGGTGGTGCGGCGCGAGGGCGGCGGCATGCGGTCCTACGCGCATTTCGGCACCGGCAACTACCACCCGATCACGGCGCGGATTTACACCGACCTGTCGTTTTTCACCTGCGACCCCGACCTCACCCGCGATTCGGCGCGGCTGTTCAACTACATGACGGGCTATGCGCGGCCGGAGCGGATGGACAGCCTGGCGTTCAGCCCGCTCACCATCCGCAGCCGGCTGATGTCGCTGATGGACGCGGAGATCGCGCACGCCCGCGCCGGGCGGCCGGCGGGGATTTGGCTGAAGATGAACTCGATGGTGGACGACGCGCTGATCGACAAGCTGTACCAATGCTCGGCGGCCGGCGTGAAGGTGATGTGCATCATCCGCGGCATCTGCTGCTTGCGGCCCGGCGTGCCAGGGCTGAGCGAGACCATCCGGGTGAAATCCATGATAGGGCGCTTCCTGGAGCACAGCCGGATCTTCTGTTTCGGCAACGGGCACAAGCTGCCGTCGCGACAGGCCCTGGTGTTCATCTCCAGCGCCGACTGGATGGCGCGCAACATGGAATGGCGGGTGGAAAGCATGGTGCCGATCCTGAACCCGACGGTGCATGCGCAGGTGCTGGACCAGATCATGGTGGTGAACCTGAAAGACACGCTGCAATCCTGGGAGCTCAATGCCGATGGCGCGTGGCACCGGGTCGGGACGGGCGCCAAGGCGGTGTCCGCGCATGACTACTTCATGACTAACCCGTCGCTATCCGGGCGGGGGTCGGCGCTGCACGGGCCGGTGGTGCCGGCGGCGGGGGTGATGCCGGTGCATCGGCGGCAAGACCGGGTGAGCCAGGATTGAGCGGGGTGGCCGCTTCCCACCTGGCGCCCCGGAGCGCCCTCGTGGATCTCGGCTCCAACAGCGTGCGGCTGGTGGTGTTCGAGGGCTGCGGCCGCAACCCGGTGACCATCTTCAACGAGCGGGCGCTGCTGCGGCTGGGCCGGGGGTTGGAGGCCACGGGGCTGCTCAACCAGGAGGGGGTGACGGCCGCCCTGGTGGTGATGCGGCGCTACGCGGCGATTGCCCGTGCCATGGGGGCGGACCCGCTGGAGGTGCTTGCCACCGCGGCGGTGCGCGATGCCGCCAACGGGCCGGCGTTCGTGCAGTCGCTGCAGGAGCGCATGCCGGGCGCGGTCATCCGCATCCTCACCGGCGAGGAGGAGGCCCAATTGGCCGCCGCCGGCGTGCTGTGCGGCATCCCGCAGGCGAGCGGGTTCTTGGCCGATATCGGCGGCGGCTCGCTGGAGG
>CAXTNN010000382.1:2942-3357 GCA_964245545.1 uncultured Acetobacteraceae bacterium
CCGGCCGGCCCAGCCTGTCGCAAACGCTGCCGCTGGGGGTGATCCGGCTGGCGGACCGGGCGGAGGCGGACATGGTGCGGGCCCGCGCAATCGCGGAGGCGGACCTGGCGACCGTGCCTTGGCTGTTCGAGGCGCCCGCGCAGGACCTCTATTTGGTCGGGGGCGCGTGGCGGTCGCTGGCGCGCATCCACATGGCGCAAACCGGCTACAGCCTGGCCATCGTGCACCATTATACCATCGGCAAGGACGAGGCGCGGGACCTGACGGGCGTGATCGGCTCGGCCACGCGGCGGGTGCTGGAGCGGCTGCCGGGGGCGCCGCGGCGGCGGCTGGATGACCTGCCCTATGCCGCGGTCGTGCTGCGCCGGCTGTTGCGGGCGACGGCGCCGCGCCGGGTCGTGTTCAGTGCCAATGG
>CAXTNN010000383.1:0-3356 GCA_964245545.1 uncultured Acetobacteraceae bacterium
CTCCCCCACCACGCCGAGGATTTCCCCGGGGGCGACGGCGAGCGAAACCCGGTCGAGCGCGGTAAGCACGCGGCGCCGGGTCGGAAACTCGACGGAGATGGAGCGGAGTTCGAGGAGCGCGGTCATCTCGGGTCGCAAGCCTACCGCAACCGCGGATTGAGCGCATCCCGCAGCCAATCGCCCAGCAGGTTGATCGCCAGCACGAGGGCGGCGAGCATCACGCCAGGGAAAACGGCGATCCACCACTCGCCGCTGTAGAGAAAGTCGTTGCCGACCCTGATCAGCGTGCCCAGTGACGGCTGGGTGGGCGGCAGGCCCACCCCCAGGAACGACAGCGTCGCCTCGTCAAGGATGGACAGCCCAATATTGATGGTGGCGATCACCACCACGGGCCCGACCACGTTCGGCAGGATGTGGCTGAGCATGATGCGCGGAGCGGACAGGCCGATCACCTGGGCGGCCAGCACGTAGTCCCGCCCCCGCTCCACCAGGGTGGAGCCGCGCACGGTGCGGGCGAATTGCGGCCAGCGGCTGATGCCGATGGCAAACACCAGCACCGCAATCTCCAGCCGGGCATGCAGCCCCGAGGGCAGCGCCACCGAGACCACGCCATCCACCAGCAACGCGATCAGGATGGCGGGAAAGGTCAACTGCACATCCGCCACCCGCATCAGCAGCACGTCCAGGACGCCGCCGGCGTAGCCCGCGAGCAGGCCGAACGCTACCCCGACCACCAGGGCAAACAGCACCGCTGAAAGCCCCACTTCCAGGCTGAGGCGGGCGCCGTAGATCATGGCAGAGAGGAGGTCCCGCCCCTGGTCGTCGGTGCCAAGCAGGTGCACCGCGCTGCTGCCCGCGCCGCCGATGAACGCGGGCGGCAGGAAGCTGTCCATCAGGTTGAGGCTGGCGAGGTCATAGGGATTGCTGGGCGCTACCCACGGCGCCAGCAACGCGGCGCCGCAGCAGACCACCACGACGGCGGTGGAGAGGATCGCAGTCGGGGAGTGGCGGAAGGCGTAAAGCAGGTCGCTGTCCAGCGCCCGGCCGAGCGCGGTGCTGGCGCTCATCGGCCGCCCGGGGCCCCACGGGTGACGCGCAGCCGCGGGTCAACCGCAAAGTAGAGCAGGTCGACCACCAAGTTGATGATGACGAACAGCACCGACACCAGTAGCAGGTAGGTGGACATCACCGGGATATCGCCGACCTGAATCGATTGCACCAGCAGCAAGCCCATGCCGGGCCACTGGAACACGGTTTCGGTGACAATGGAGAAGGCGACGATCCCGCCGAGTTGCAGCCCGGCGACGGTGATGACGGGCACCAGGGTGTTCTTGAGCGCGTGGCCGAAATGGATCAGCCGGTTGGGCAGGCCGCGGGCACGGGCGAACTTGATATAGTCCGAGCGCAACACCTCCAGCATTTCGGCCCTGACCAGGCGCATGATCAGCGTCAATTGGAACAAGCCCAGGGTGACGGCGGGCAGCACCAGCGCCTTGAGCCCGGAGACGGTCAGGAAACCCGTGGTCCAGCCGCCAAGGGCCACCGTGGTGCCCCGCCCATAAGATGGCAGCCAGCCGAGCAGCACGCTAAACACCAGGATGAGCAGAATTCCGATCAGGAAGGTGGGCAGCGAGACGCCGAGCAGGCTCACCACCATGACCAGCCGGGAGCCCCAGGCATTGCGATAGATGCCGGTATAAACCCCGGCCGGCACGCCGATGGCCAGCGCCAGCACCGCCGCCGTCAGCGAAAGCTCGGCCGTGGCGGGTAGGCGCTCGGCGATGAGGGCAGCGACCGGCCTAGCCAACCGATAGCTGACGCCGAACTGACCATGCAGGGCCGCCCACATGAACTTGGCATATTGCACCAAGAACGGCTGATCGAGGCCGAGCTCGTGGGTGACGCGGATGCGGTCGGCCTCCGTGTAGGACGTGCCGAGCATGATATTCACCGGATCACCCACAAAGGCGAACAGGGCAAAGGCGATCAGCCCCACGATGAGCAGCACCGGGATTGCTTGAAACAGGCGGGAAATGATGAACGCTAAGATGGCAAAATACCCGGACCCATGAGTTAACTCTCGCTTAACGGTCGCAGTGATAGCGTATCAGCAAGGTGGTTGCAGCCGCCCGGGGCGTCAGTCGAGTGCTCGAAGCGTCGGGCTCCCGAACGGCGTTGCATTGGCGCCTCACCATTTGAGAACGCAGCGAGGCCGGCGTTGATTGTAACAATTTCCTTTGGGTGACACTGTGATTGATCCGCGGCAAGAAAACTGGTCTAGTCCGCCCGTGACTCGCCGCTGTTACCATGGCGTGCTGGCGCATCGGGGGTTCGCGGCGTTGTTGGCGCGAAAATGGGGTCTGGGCTGACTCGCTGGGAGTACGAAAGTATGCGTTTTACCGAGATAGGGCAGCAACTTCGGGCGTACCGGTTGGAATCCGGGTTGCGAGCCGAAGAAATTGCCGCTCGGCTCGGCGTTTCTCGTGCAGCCCTCTACCGTTACGAAAAGGGCGAAGTCATCAAGCTTGACACGGTCAAGCGCCTCGCTGAGTTGCTTAAGATATCGCCGCTGTCGCTGCTCGGGATTGGGGTCGAGTACTACAACCGCCCTGTCGGCTATTTCGAACGGATCCGGCAGACCGAGGAATCAGCCGACCAAATCCTGCAGGTGTTCGGGCCGCTTTGCTACCTGACAACGTCGGACTCGTTTGATGCCGTGTTGGCCGAGGCCTACGACGAAGCCGTCGAGCAATCCGAAGCCGAGCGGAGCAACCTGCGCGCGACCATCGAGCAGGTGCAGGGCATCATGGCGGCGCGCAAGCGGATGTATGCCATGCGGCGGCCCGGCATCATCGCCATCATCTCCACCGCCAGCATCCAAAGGCTGTTGGAAGGCGGGGTGGCCGCCACGGTTGACCTGCCGGAGCCCTTGCGGCGGCGCTGCCGACAAGTTGCGGCGGCCGAGATCGCCAGCATCGCCACCATGATGGAGGCCGAGCCGATGGGCCTCCAATTTGGCGTGCTACCCCATGTCGAGCCCACCAGCGCGTTCAAAATCCTCCGGTCGCGCGACCGGGCCACCTTGTCGATCAACCCGTTCCGCGCCGACGGAATGCCGAGCGTGCAAACCGGTGTCGCCATGATCACGGGGGCGGACGAGGCGGTGGCGACGCACCAGCGCATCGCAGAGACGATGTGGCGGGAGTCGCTGAAGGGCTCGGCCGGCGCCGCCCAAATCCGCCGCATGCTGCAGCCAGCCCGGGCGGCCTGACCAAACTCACCCGCTCCCTTTCGGGGAAGCGCTGAGTGGCGGGATGGGCTTCCGACAAGAGTCATTTACGGGCTAAGTCTGGTTC
>CAXTNN010000384.1:0-3356 GCA_964245545.1 uncultured Acetobacteraceae bacterium
GTCGCCCCACCGTCCGCCAAGCGCAACCAGCGCCGTTGACAGGCCGGGTCACGCAGCGGAACAGGATGCCATGGAGGAAGATCGCATCTGCGGCGCCAACGCCGTCGCCGCCCTGTTTGCCCGGCGGCCCGATGCGGTCAAGCGGCTGTTCTACACCAGCGCGCTGCGCGACCGGGCCGGGCCGCTTTGCACCGTGCTGGCGCAGATGCGCCGGCCCTACCGGTTGCTGCCGGAGGCGGAGCTCGCCCGCGCCGCCGGGTCGGTGCACCATGGCGGGATCGTGGCGGTGGCGGAGCCGCGGCGCATCGCGGTGCTCGACCCGGCGAAACTGCCGCGCGCCAACCTGCTGCTGGTGCTGGACGGGGTGAGTAACCCGCACAACCTGGGCGCCATCGCCCGCAGCGCCGCGTTCTTCGGCGCGGGCGGGCTGGTGTTCCACGAGGTGCCGGAGCAGGCCTTCCCGTCGGACGCCGCCTATCGCACGGCGGAGGGTGGGCTGGAGCACTTGGAGCTGTTCAAGACCCGCACCTTGCGCCAGGCGCTGCTGGCCTTGGGCATGCACTACCGCACGGTGGCCGCCACGCTCACCCCCGACGCGGCGCCGCTGCAAACCCTGCCGCGCGACCGGCCGGTGGCGCTGGTGCTGGGCAACGAGGAGCACGGGATTTCCGCCGCGAGTCTGGAGGCGTGCCGCCGGCGGGTGCGCATCCTGGGGGCCGGACGGGTCCAGAGCCTGAACGTGGCGCAGGCGGCGGCCGTGCTGCTGGCCGCGCTGACCGATCCCCTGGCCTCGCCTGCGAGCTAAGGACGGCGCCCGAGGTCCAGCAGCAGGGCGCAGCCGACGCCCAGCAGCATCAGCACCGCCATGGGACGGGCGGTGCCGTCGGTAAGCAGTCCCATCGCGGACCCGCTCACGGCCGCCAGCAGGTATTGCAGCGTGCCCATCAACGCGGAGGCGCTGCCGGCATGGGCGCTGTGGCGCGAAAGGGCGAAGACGGCGGTACCGGGCAGGAGCAGGCCGAAGCTCGTCATGATAACCACAATCGGCAACACCATGCCGGCCAGTCCGAGCCAGCCCGAAAACGCCGTGAACGCCAGCGCAACGACGCCCAGTGCGGTCACCCGCAGCGCCCAACGCGACACGTTAAGGATGCCGAACCGGGGCAGCAGCCACGGATTGACCTGGGAGCCGAAGATGAACCCGGCGGCGCACACGCCATACAGCACGCCATAACCCGCGGGCGACAGCCCGAAATGCCGGATATACACGGCGGGCGAGCCGCTGATATAGGCGAACATGGCGAACATCGCGCAGGCGCCGAGGCCCATGTTCAGCAGGAAGCCGCGCTCCCGCAGGATGTTGACGTAGCGTGCGAGCAGCGCACTCGGCCCAAGCCTGATCCGGCGGTCCTGAGAGAGCGTCTCCGGCAGCAGGTAGATCACCAGGACCAGCGACAGCGCGCCATGCGCGGCCGCCACCCAGAAGATGGCATGCCAGGTGAACACCGTCAGCAAGGCGCCGCCCAAAGTGGGGGCAAGGATCGGCGCCACCCCCATCACCAGCATGAGTTGGGAGATCAACCGTGCGGCAGCATGGCCGTCGGCCAGGTCACGCACGATGGCGCGGGGCAGCACTGTGCTGGCTGAGCCGCCAAACGCGGCCAGCGCCCGCATCGCGGTCAGCAGTGGCAGGTTCGGAGACAAGGCACAGCCGATGCTCGCCACGGTGTAAAGCACCAGCCCCGCCATCAGCGGCGCGCGGCGTCCGAAGCGGTCGGCCAGCGTCCCCTGCGTGATCTGCCCGATCGCCAGGCCGGTGAACCAGCTCGCCAAGGTGATCTGCGCAGTTCCCTGGGCCAGGCCGAAATCCGCTTCGATGGCGGGGAAGGCCGGCAGGTACATGTCCGTGGAAAGCGGGCCGACCGCCGTAAGGAAGCCCAGCAACGCCGTCAGCCAGCGCGAGTCCGCCTTCAACTAGCGTCTGATCGGGTCAGGTCGAGCCGGCCTGACCCGTGAATCAGCCGCTCGAACAATGGCTCGACCATGATCGGTGAACAGACGCGAACCGGTCATGGTCTAGCCAGCTTGCGTGCTGACCGCCTGCGTGGTGCGGATGGGAGCGGGCGGCGGGCCCTTGATCCAGACCGAAGGCGGCTGGGCCTGCGCGCTGCCATAGATGGAGCAGAACGCCACGTCCGCCGCGTCCCGCCCGGCGCCGATGCGGACCAGGCCGTCGAGTGCGGCCATGCGGGTCGGGTCAAACAGGTACCAAGCGCCGCCGCCGGGCCCGTGCAGGTAGGCCTCGAACACGGCGTGGAAATCGGGCGGGTCGAGCAGCCAGGCATAGGCGCTGATATACCGCGCCGGGATGCCGACAGCCCGGCACAAAGCGATGGCCAGGTGTGCGAAATCGCGGCAGACGCCGGCGCGGTCGCCCAGCGTGTCATAGGCGCTGGTGAGCGCGTCCGAGGCGCCGGCCTGGTAATCCACGTTGTCGCGGATCCAGTTGCAGATCGCCGTCACCCGCTGGTGGCCGGCCGGCTCGCGGCCAAACTGGCGGTTGGCGAAGCGGCTGAGCCGGTCGGACTGGCAATAGCGGCTGGCGTTCAGGTAGGTCAGCACCTCGAGCGGCAGCGAGCCGGCGGCGATCTCCGCCACGTCGGTCGGGTCGGCCATCAGCGGATCGAGCGCGATATCGGCATCATATGAGATGCTGAACTGGCCCGGCGGCACCAGGAAGCGCAGCACCCGGTTGCTGCTTTCCGGCTGCAGGAAGCGGTCGGGCGGATCAAGCGCGGGCGTGGTGGTGAGCCGCTCCGAGCGGACGCGCTGGCGCGGGAACTCGGCCGCTTCGAGGTTGAAGACGAAGGGGGTGAGCACGCTGACCGAGTAGGAAAGGGTGCAACCGATGGTAAAGTCCAAGGGTAAGCCCTCCCCTGCCGTGCTCATCCGGTCTTAGCAGCCGCGTCCGCCCCTTGCCACCTCCTCAGCGTCAGCCGAGCCTCTTGCCACAACGCCGTGGCGGCCGAATGTGGACGCTTCCTGGCACCGCAGGCCGCATGCAGCTCACCCGCCTCACCCTCACCGACTTCCGCAACTACCCGGCGCTCACCTGGCGACCGCGGTCGCGCCTGGCGGTGATCACCGGGCCAAACGGGAGCGGCAAGACCAATCTGTTGGAGGCGGTCTCGCTGCTGGTGCCCGGCCGCGGCCTGCGCAACGCCCGCTTGGCGGACCTGGCGCGCATCAGCGGATCGGGACGGTGGGGGGTGGCAGCAGAGTTCACCGGCGGCTTGCGCCTCGGCACCGGCTCGCCGCCGGAGGGCGCGCCCGACCGCCGGGCCTTCCGGCTGGAT
>CAXTNN010000385.1:0-3337 GCA_964245545.1 uncultured Acetobacteraceae bacterium
GTCCATACTCGATCAGGGTCAACGCCGCTTGATCATGAGGCCAAAAGCGCGCCGATGCGCTCCGCGATGATGGGCTCGACAGGGTTGTAGACAATCATGCCGAGGTCCGGACGGCCATTGATTGCAAAGCTCGAATATTCCAGCCCGATGGATCCTGAACGGGATGGCGGCCTCGGCATAAGATTAAAGCGCACGTCGTTACTGCCCCCACAGGGCTGCAAATTCGGGGCTGGATGCAGATAGCTTGGCCACGAGCTGGCTGACCTCAGAGACGGTACCGGCCCGCGCCGCATCTGCTCGCGCCTAAGAGGCCATCGGTGCGATGGCGGGCGTTGCTGTCCGCTCCATCAGCGCAGACGAGGCGGCCGGGCATTTCGGCTGGCTCGCCGCCTTCGTCGACAAGGACATGTAGGCGTCAAGCGTGCTGACGCGGGAGTGGCTTGGCTGGAGCCCCAAGGGTCCAGGGCTGCTGGCCGATATTCGGGCGATGACCCACCAGGCGGCCTGATCCACGCATGGGCCGCGAACCGAGCCCGTCCGACATTGTTCTAGCCCCTTGGTCTGGCGAGCAAGTTCACCGCTTGACTGAATCCGGTCATGGCGGACTTGCTCTAACAGGCTGCTGAAAATACCTACAGGATAGAACAACATTCCATGGTGTCATGCCCGCGCTTGACGCGGGCATCCACGACGTCCGCCCTGACCCAGCTACACCAAGCGCGGTATGGTGTTTCCCCAGATGCTTAGCCTGCATTGTCGGCGCTGCGTGGATGGCTAGGTCAAGCCCAGCCATGACGTGATAGAATAGAATTACACACCGCCAGACTTTTCAGCACCCTGCTAAGCCGTCCGCACCGCGGCAAGGAAATCGGCGACCTCGTCGCGCAAGATTCCGGATTGGGACGCCAGGCCGCAGGCTGACTCCAGCACCCCTCGTGCGGAAGCGCCGACCGTCTGCGCGCCCTGCATGGCGCGGACAGTGTTCTGAGTGGCCGTGCGGGTTTCGGAGGCGGCTTCGCCGACATTGGCGGCGATCTGCTGCGTGGCGACACCTTGTTGCTCCACCGCGGCAGCAATGACGGATGCGGATTGGTTCAGCTCGCCGACGGTGGCTTCGATGTTGGACATCGCTTCCACCGTTTCAGCAGTTGCGTGTTGGATGGCCTGCACCTGGACAACGATCTCCTCGGTGGCGCGGCCGGTCTGCGCGGCCAACGCCTTTACCTCGGCGGCCACCACCGCGAACCCTTTGCCGGCGTCGCCCGCCCGCGCGGCTTCGATGGTGGCGTTGAGGGCGAGCAGATTGGTGCGGTCGGCGATCGTCTTGATCATGTGCACGACGGTCTGAATTCTGCCTGCCGAACTCGTCAGCGTACCGATGGTCGCCGACGTGCGGTCGGCTTGCGTGACGGCGTTTTGCGCGACCACCGCCGAGCGCTGCACCTGCTGCGAGATCTCCAACACCGAGCAGGAAAGCTGCTCGGCCGCGACTGCCACGGTGTCGACATGCGAGCTGGCTTGGCTGGCCGCGGCGGATGCCGCCGTGCTGCGCTGCGCGGTTTCGGCCACGGTGTCGCTCATCAGCCGCGCCGAGGTCTGCATCTCCGTGGCGGCCTGGGAGACCGCGGCAACCACGCTGCCCACCTTGGCCTCGAAGTCGGTCGCGACCCGGCGCATGGCTGCCCGTCGCCCGTCTTCGGCCTCGTCCTTCAGCCGCTCCTGTTCAGTACGCAGCCGGCGCATTTCGGCCACCCGGTCCTGGAACAGTGCCAGGCTGCGCGCGATATGGCCGATCTCGTTGCGCTGGCGGGTGAAAGGTATGGGGCCGCCGAGGTCACCCGCCGTCAGGCGGTCCATCTGGGCGCAGAGGGTGGCGAGCGGCCGGGTCAATCCGCGGCTTATGCTGAAGGCGATGGCGGCGGCGAGCAACACGCCTGCCAGCCCGCTGCCTGCCGCCAAGGCAGCTTTGCGGGCGATGGCGGCATCAATGTCGTCGACATAGACGCCTACCTGGATCGCCAGCATGTCCTCGCCGGTGCCGTAGGCGCCAACGTAGACTAGTTTTGGCGCTTCGCTGCCATCACCGTTGGGTCGCGGCACCAGGTATTGCATGAAGCCGCCGCCGGCGCGGGCCAGCTTGATGAGGTCCTGCACGATGGGGCGGCCATGGCGGTCGCGATAGTTCCAGCGGGGGGTGTTGATGTAGGCGGGGATGGCATGGACGTAGGTGACGCCGGCATTGGCCTGGCCGGCGCCATAGACCCCGTAGTAGTCCGCCGCGGTCCCCCAGCGCAGGCCTTGCAGCGCCTGAAACGCCCGTCGCCGCCCTTCCTCGTGCGAGAAATCCCCAGCCTGCGCCGCCGCGTCAAACATGGAGAGAAGGTTGTCGGCGGCCTGCACCAAGTCATGCACCTTGGTGCGGCGCTCCTGATAGATCGTCTGTCGCAGCACGGCGACCTGGGCTGCGGCTACGGCAATGAACACCACCGAGATGGCAGCCACGAGCACGCCAAAGCGCTGAAAAACCGTAAGCCCCCGCATGCAGCGTGTTACCTTTGTTACCGGGCAAGAGTGCCGTGAAAGCGTTAAGGGTTGGTGAGCGAAGGCCTGTTCATTGCAACTGTAGGTAAGTTTTTGCGTTGGTCCGGCGTGTCAAAAGAGGTGTGCATCATGGGTAACGGCGATCAAGCGCGATCCACGACGGCTTCGAGGGGCGTGTGGCCGGCTGCCGCTGCGTTGCTGCTGGTGGCGATGAGCCTGGCGTTGAGCAGTTGCAACACCGCGCAGGGCGTGGGCGAGGACGTCTCGGCCACGGGTCATGCCGTCACCCGCGGTGCGCAGGACGTGAAGAGCGGCCTGTAGCCGCCTCGCGGCGGCGGAACCGCCCGCTTAGCCGGTCTTGTGCTGTCGGGTTTGCATGCAGGAAGCCTGCAAACCCGGCCAACTTGGCGGCGACCTGTGTCGGGCAGCGCGGCATAGGGCGCTGCGGCAGGCCGCAACGGTTGAGCTTTGACTTGCGGTGTAACACCTATCGCAGGAAAGGGATGACTATCCCCTTCGGGTGCAAGACAGAACTCTGCCGAACTAAGTCGCGTCTCCAAAAGCGCGGCGGTGTAAATCCTTCAGGCGGTCCTCTCCGCCGGGCGCTTTGGGATCTAGCAAAAGCGCCTGTTGCCAGGCGGCGAATGCGCCTTTCCAGTCTCCCGCCCCTTCAGCGATGTGCGACAGATCCTCAAGGGCGGCGAACTGGCGCGGCTCCAGGCGCATGGTCTCCTCAATGTCGCGCTCGGCGCCGGCAGCGTCGCCAAGCCGGGCCCGGGCGAGCGCGACATTGAGG
>CAXTNN010000386.1:0-3089 GCA_964245545.1 uncultured Acetobacteraceae bacterium
CATCCACGCCAACCCCGACCCCCGCTGCGCCATCGGCCGCCGCGTGCAATCCGTGCTGGGCGAGGCGTTCCAGGCCGCCGAGCAGGCCCTGGAACAGGCCCTGGGCAAGGCCACGCTGGCTGACCTGCTGCAGGGTGTGCGCGTGGAAGAGCCGGTGCTGACTGGCTGCGGGAACGCCAGGGCCCTTGCGTCTGCCGCTAATCCGACCGCCAGTTTTCCGCCTGCTGCGTAAACGGCTGCCCGGTTCCCGACGGGCCGAACCCTTCCAGCCATTTTGGCAGCGCCTGCGGAATGGCCGTGATGAACAGCGGCAGCGCTGGCAGGTCCTGCGCGTAGATTTGCTGCATGTCGGTCCACGCGGCCTTTTGGTGCACCGGGTCAAGATCGCTGTCGGCGGTTGCGATGTCGGCGTCAAACCGCGCATTGCTGAACGCCAGGAAGTTCGCCCCGCCCCAGTTGTTTTCCGCCGTGGGAACCTGGTCCGAGCCAAGCGTGAGCCGGGGGCTTTCCCCCACGTTGCTGGTCCAGGTGTATAGCACCAGGCCGGTGTAGGCGCGGTGTTTGGTCGTGGTGCCGAATAGCGTGCGCGATGGTTCGAAGCGCAGGTTGGTTTCCACCCCCACTTGCCGCCACCCACTCTGCATCACCGCCATCTCGAGCTCGTTGACCCGAAACCCGGAGGCGGACAGGAATTCGAGCGACAGCCGGTCCCCTGCGGCATTGCGGCAGATGCCGTCGGCGCCAGGCGTCCACCCCGCCTGCGCCAGCAACGTCCGCGCGCCCGCCGGATCGTACGGCACGGCGGCAACGTCCGGGTCGTAATGCGGGTTCTGCGGGCTCACAAAACTGGTCGCCACCAGGTCCATCCCACCAAACAGTTTGGTGTTCAGCGTCGCCCGGTCGACCGACATCAGCAGCGCCCGCCGCATGCGCGCATCCTGCAAAATAGGATTATCCTTTTGCAGGTCGATATGGGCATAGGTCAGGCTGGGCGAGAACGTGTAGTTGAACCGGTCCGGCTCGCGCCGCCGCAGCTCCAGCGTCTGGTCCAATGTGAGGTTGTTGTCGAGGTCGATATCGCCCGACAGAAGGTTGGCTTGCAGCGCCGCCGTGTCGCCGATGAAACGCAGCACCACATGCTTGAAGCCGGCCTTTCGATGATTGGTTTCCGGCACCCCAGGCCAAGACGGGTTGGGCTCCAGCACGATCTGCGACCCGACATCGTACTTGGTGATGACATAGGGCCCATCCCACAGCCCCGGATTGGTCGGATCGCGGTTGTAGGCGGTGCTGTTGATGTAGTCGCCGGGCGCGTGGGCGCGGGCATAGATCGGGCCCTCAATGTGCTCCGGCAGCACGTGATCCCACTGCGCGTACGAGACCACGACTTTGGGCAGGTGCAGCACCACCGTGTGGTCGTCCACCACCTGGGCGCGGTCAGCCCGGCTCCACGCATTGGAGTTGCTGAACCCGGCACCCGGATCGCGGCCGACGCGCAACGTGAAGGCGACATCGTTGGCTGTCACCGGCTGCCCGTCGCCCCAGCGCAGGTCCGGCAGCAGCTTGATCGTCACCTCCATGCCTTTGCCGCCGCCCGGCTCATCCACCACCTTCGCCAACCCGTTTTCCAGCGTCGGCACCTCGCTGCACAGCAGGCAGATCAAGCGCCCTTTCGCGTCATAGCTGGTGATGGTGCGCACGGTGAAGCCGAGCACGTAGTTCTTGATCAGCAGCGCATCGATCGAGGGATGCAAGCTGGCGGGAAACTCGCCAATGCCGATGACCAGGTCGTCCTTGGCCGCCGCCCCGGCGCTGCCCGCACCCAGCAAAACCAGCGCCGCCAACCCAACACGCATCCGCATCAAAGGCTTCTCCTAAGCACTCCCTGTCCCGCCAGCGGGAGAGGGCCGGGGTGCGGGGAGCCTAAACCACCCGATCCCGTTCCGGCACCGGCTCCCCGCGCTCCACCCGCGCGAAGTTGTCGAACATCTGCTGCACCGTGGGCACGAACGTGTCCGCGCAGCCGGCGGCGATATGCGGCGTCACCACGCAGTTCTGCAGGTGCAGCAGCGGGTGGTCCGGCGGCGGCGGTTCCTCCGCGAACACGTCGGTGGCCGCACCATGGATCGTGCGCGCCCGCAGCGCCGCCGCCAGGTCTTCCTCCACCACCACCCCGCCGCGTGCCACGTTGATCAGCACCGCGGTGGCCTTCATCTTGGCCAAGGCTGCCGCGTCAATCAGCCCGCGCGTCAGCTCCGTCAGCGGGCAATGCAGGCATACCACATCCGACCCGGCGAGCAGCTCGTCCAGCCCCGCATAGGCGACGCCTAAGCCCTCGGTCACCGCCGCATCGAGCTGCCGCGGCTGATGGTACAGCAGCCTGCAGCCGAACCCCGCGAGCAGCCGCGCCAAGGCCTGCCCGATCGCGCCGAACCCCACGATGCCCACCGTCTTGCCCGACAGCATGTAGCTCGGCGCCGGCAGGCCCAGCGCCCGCCACTGGCCCGCGCGCAGCTCGCCATGCGCCCAGGACAGGTGGCGCAGCGTGGCGATGATCAGCCCCACCGTGAACTCCGCCACCGGCACCGCATTGCTGCCCGTGGTGCGCGCCACCGGGATGCCGAGCGCCCGCGCCGCGGCCAGGTCGAGGTTGTCGGTGCCAACCCCCCATTTGTGCAGCAGCTTCAGCCGCTTCGCCGCGCCCAGCACCGCGGCCGACACGCCGATCTGGCCTGACACAGCGTAATCCGCCGCCGCAATGATCGACTGGAGATGCGCCTCGCTCCGCTCCGAACCATGCGAGAACGTCCAGCCCGGCGGCAGCAGCGCCGCCATCCGCCCTGCCGTCCCGGTGTTGATGGCGTCCAGCACCACGACGTGCCGGCTCATGCCGCGAACCGCACGCCGGCCTGCGCCAGCCCGCCCGCGGCGGCCACCGGTGTGCCGTCCGTCCGCCAACAAGCCGCCCCCGTCATCCGGCCATCCTCCTCGAAAGCAATCGCGTTCATCCCCCCGGCAATCCGCCGCACCCGGCGCACGTCGTGGCCGCGCTCGGCCAGGGCGCTCACCGTCGCCTCCGGGATGCCGGG
>CAXTNN010000386.1:3099-3329 GCA_964245545.1 uncultured Acetobacteraceae bacterium
CGTCCACACCCGCGGCGCTTCCACCGCCTCCTGCAGCGACATGCGGTGGTCGAGCAGGTTCACCACCGCCTGCATCGCCGAGCCGAAGATGCGCAAGCCGCCCGGCAAACCCAGCGCAAACGCCGGCCGCCCCTCGCGCAACACGATGGTGGGCGCCATGGCGGGGAACACCCGCTTGCCCGGCGCCACCGACAGCGCGCGGCCCGGCGCCGGGCAAGCGGGTGTTCACC
>CAXTNN010000387.1:0-3299 GCA_964245545.1 uncultured Acetobacteraceae bacterium
GGCATCGCCCCAGCCATTGATGGCGGCAAACCCGAGGAAGTGGTCGCGCGCAGCCCCGGCGCGGACCCGGCGCGGGCCGGACATGTTGCAGGCGATCACCCCGCCCAGGGTCGGCTCCCCCGCTCCGCCCAACAGGCCGCGCCAATCCGGCGGCTCGAAGGCCAGCATCTGCCGGCTGGCGGCAAGCTGCGCGTTGATGGCCGCCATCGGGGTCGCAGCACGGGCGGTCAGCACCAGTTCGGGCGGGTCGTAGTCGATGATGCCGCTCAGCCGGCCCAGCTCAATGGTGTGGTCCGTTTGCGGCGGCCGGCCGAGCCCGCGCTTGCTGCCGCCTGCCACCACCTCAAGCGGCTGCCGCTCGGCGGCGGCCCAGGCGACGACTTCTTGGGCTTCCTCCGCGTCGGCGGGTTGAAACACGGTCATCGAAGCACCGCCATCAGAACCGCGGCAGCTCGGGAAAACGGGTCTGCCCGGCATGGACGTGCACCCGGCCCATCTCGGCGCAGTTGCAGAGCTGGGGGAACACCTTGCCGGGGTTGAGCAGGCTGCCCGGGTCGAACGCGCATTTCAGCCGGAGCTGCTGGTCGAGGTCGCGGTCGTCGAACATCGAGCCCATCAGGTCGCGCTTTTCCACCCCCACGCCGTGCTCGCCGGTCAGCACGCCACCCACTTCCACGCAAAGCCGCAAGATGTCGTTGCCGAACGCTTCGGCGCGCTCGAGCTCGCCGGGCACATTGGCGTCGTAGAGGATCAGCGGGTGGAGGTTGCCGTCTCCGGCATGGAACACGTTGGCCACACGCAGGCGGTGTTCGGCCTCCATCTGCTTCATGCGCGCCAGCACGTCGCCCAGGCGGCGGCGCGGGATGGTGCCGTCCATGCAATAGTAGTCAGGCGAGATGCGGCCGACCGCGGGGAACGCAGCCTTGCGCCCGGCCCAGAACAGCAGCCGCTCCTCCTCGGACTGGCTGGTGCGGCAGGAGGTGGCGCCGTGCTCGCCGCAGATGCGCTCCACGGCACTGACCAGGTGGTCCACCTCGGCCTCGCAGCCATCCAGTTCCACGATCAGCACGGCCTCGGCGTCGAGCGGGTAGCCGGCATGGACGAAGGCTTCCGCGGCCTCCGTGGCCAAGCGGTCCATCATCTCCATGCCGCCCGGGATGATGCCGGCGCTGATGATGGCCGCCACCGCATCCCCTGCGCCTTCCACCGTTGGGAAACCGAGCAGCAGCGCGCGGGCGCCGGGCGGCTTGGGCAGGATGCGCACGGTCACTTCGGTGACGACGCCCAGCAGCCCCTCGGAGCCGACCATCACGCCCAACAGGTCGTAGCCGGCGGCGTCCATGTGCTTGCCGCCGAGGCGGACCACCTCGCCATCCATCGTCACCATCTCGATGCCGATGACGTTGTTGGTGGTGAGGCCGTATTTGAGGCAATGCACGCCGCCGGAGTTCTCTGCCACGTTGCCGCCGATGGTGCAGGCGATCTGGCTGGACGGGTCCGGCGCGTAGTAAAAGCCCTCGTCCTGCACGGCATGGGTAATGCCGAGATTGGTGACGCCCGGCTGCACCACGACGCAGCGATTCGGCACGTCGATCTCCAGGATGCGCTTGAACTTGCCCATGCCGAGCAGCACGCCATCCTCCAGCGGCAGGGCGCCGCCGGACAGCGAGGTGCCGGCGCCGCGGGGCACCACCTTCACGCCCAACTCCTGGCACACGCGCAGCACGCCCACCACCTGCTCGGTGGTCTCCGGCAGCACGACCACCATCGGCATCTGGCGGTAGGCGGTCAGCCCGTCGCTCTCGTAGGCCCGGCGCTCGATGTCGGAATCGATCACGCCCTCGCCGGGCACGATGCGGCGCAGGCGCGCCACGATTTCGGCCCGGCGGGCCAGCACGGCTTGGTCGGGCAGCGGCATGAGCAGCATGGTCGGTCTCCTGGTGCCCGGCGTTGTCCGTCGGGCCTTTGATCGGCAAAGCTCCCTCTCCCGTCCCTTACCGGAAAGGGCTGGGGTGAGGGCCTGCTTGAGACATGGGCCTGGATGCGCGGCTTCGCACCCTCACCCCGCCCCTGTCCCGCCCGCGGGAGAGGGTGTGATCAAGATGGCACGAAAATCGTTGACATTGGTGAGGGTGGGGCCGGTGATCACCAAGTCTCCCAGGCCCGAGAAGAACCCGTAGCCGTCATTGTCGGCCAGCCGGTGGCGGGCGCGCAGGCCCAGGGCTGCGGCGCGGGCCAGCGAGTCCGGCGCGAGCACGGCACCGGCATTGTCCTCGGTGCCGTCGATCCCGTCTGTATCGGCGGCGATGGCATGGATGGCGGGATGGCCGTCCAGCGCCACCGCCAGGCCCAGCAGGAACTCGGCATTGCGCCCGCCTCTCCCGCGGCCACGCACCGTCACCGTCGTCTCACCGCCGGAAATCAGCACGCAGGGCGCGGCCGCGGGCTGGCCGTGGCGGGCGCAATGCTGCGCAATCCCAGCCATCACCCGGGCCACCTCCGCCGCCTCGCCCTCGATCGCATCGCCCAGGATGACCGGGGTGACGCCGGCTTGGCGCGCGACGTCCGCCGCGGCTTCCAAGGAGGCTTGCGGGGTCGCGACCACGATCGTGGCGGTTTGGGCAAAGGCGTCGTCGCCAGGCTTGGGAGTTTCAGCCGCCGGGTCCTGCAAACGGGCCAAGGCGGCAGGTGGCGGCGTTATGTCATAACGGGCCAGCACCGCCTTTGCCTCTTCCAGCGTGGTGGCGTCCGGCACGGTGGGGCCAGAGGCGATCACGGACGGGTCGTCGCCCGGCACGTCGGAGATAATCAGCGACACCAGCGGGGCGGGCGCCGCGGCGGCAGCCAATCGGCCGCCCTTGATGGCGGAGAGATGCTTGCGGACGCAGTTCATGTCGTGGATGCCCGCCCCGCTGCGCAGCAGGGCCCGGTTCACCGCCTGCTTGTCGGCCAGGCTCACGCCGGGAGCCGGCAGCGCCAACAGGGAGGAGCCGCCGCCGGAGATCAGGCAAAGTACCAAATCCTCCGCGCCCAGGCCCGCCACCATGCGCAGGATGCGCCGAGCGGCATCCTGCCCCGCTTCGTCCGGCACGGGGTGGCTCGCCTCCACCACTTCAATACGGCTGACCACGTTGGCGGGCGCGGTATGGCCGTAGCGGGTGACGACGAGGCCGGAAAGCGGTCGGCTCGCCGGCCAGTGCATCTCCACGGCGGCCGCCATGGCTGCCGCCGCCTTGCCGGCGCCCACCACGACGGTGCGGCCCCGCGGCGGCGGCGGCAGGTGCGGCGGGATGCACAAC
>CAXTNN010000388.1:0-3290 GCA_964245545.1 uncultured Acetobacteraceae bacterium
CTACGCGGCGCCGGCCTCGATCTCGGCGATCCGCAGCAGCGCGTCGAACACTGCCGCCACGTTGTCCAAATCGTTGATCGCGCGGGACACGGCGGCGCGGAGGTCCTCGGCGGTGGCGGCGTGGGCGGCGGCGTCCTCCAGCCGGGTGCGGGCGCGGGCGATGGGGGTGCGAAGGTCGTGCGCGATGCTGTTGGACACCTCGCGCACCCCGTCCATCAGCCGGGCGATGCGGTCCAGCATCTCGTTGATGGTGTCAGCCAGGCCGTCGAACTCGTCGCGCCGCCCGCTCAGGCGCACCCGGCGGCGCAGGTCGCCCTGGGCAATCGCGGCTGCGGTGTCGGACACGCTGGCGATCATGCGGCGGAACAGGCGCTGCATCACCAGCCCGCCCACCGAGCCGAGCAGGGCGAGCAGCACCAGCGACCACAGCAAGGCCGAAGTCAGCAGGGCGCGCAAGGGCGCCCGGGTCTCGATGTCGCGGCCGATCAGCAGCCGGCCGCCATCCGGCAGGTCGAATCGTTCCACCCGCGCCATGCTGCTCACGCCGGCGCGGGACACCGTCAGTTCGTAGGACGTGTCCGTTTGCGAGACGGCGGCGGGCCAAGCAGCCAGGTTGCCGGCCAGCGGGTGCATGGCGGGGTTGACCAGCAGGTAGATCGCGTCGTCATCGGCGTTTTCCGCCAGCCGGTCCTCGATGGTGGTCTGCAGCGCCGGCATGCCGCCATCCTGCCATTGCTCCGACAGGCCCTGGGCGTCGGCGTGGATGGCGGCCTCCACCTGCCGGTCCAGCAGCCCGGCGGTGGCCCACCAGAGGAACAGCACCAGCGCCAGCGTACTGAGGGCGAACAGCACGGCATAGACCATCGCCAGCCGCAGCCCGGCCGAGCGCCAGAGCCGGGGCGAGGGGCTGGCCAGTTCCCGCTTCATGGCCGGGTGCGCTTACTCGGCGCGCAGCATGTATCCGGCATTGCGAACGGTATGCAGGAGGGGGGAACTGAACGGCTTGTCGATCTTCTGCCGCAAGCGGCTGACATGGACGTCGATCACGTTGGTCTGGGGGTCGAAGTGGTAGTCCCATACGCCTTCCAGCAACATCGTGCGGGTGACCACCTGGCCGGCATGGTTCATCAGGAACTCGAGCAGGCGGTATTCGCGCGGCTGTAGGTCGATGCGCTGGCCGGCGCGGCGGACGGTGCGGGAGAGGCGCTCCATCTCCAGGTCTCCCACCACCACCTTGGTTTGCGGTCCCTCGCCCTTGCCGCGCCGGGCCAGCGCCTCGACGCGGGCGAGCAGCTCGGCGAAGGCAAACGGCTTGGTGAGGTAGTCGTCACCGCCCGCCTTCAGCCCGCGCACCCGCTCATCGACCTGGCCGAGAGCGGAGAGGAACAGCACCGGCGTGGTGTTGTCCTGGGCGCGGAGGGTTTCCAGCAGGCGCAGGCCGTCGATGCCGCCGGGCAGCATGCGGTCGAGAATGATGGCGTCGAACGCTTCGCTGGCCGCCATGAACAGGCCGTCGCGCCCGTTATCAGCGTGTTCGGCCACGTGGCCAGCCTCCCGCAGGCCTTTTACCACGAAGGCGGCGACGTCCTTATCGTCCTCCACCACCAGGATGCGCATCAGCCATTTCCTTCACTGGGCCGGCGCCCTACCGTGACCTGGACGTCCATTGCCTTGCCGCCGCGGCGGATTTTGAGCGTCACGCTGGACCCGGGCGGCTGCGCGCTGACCGCCTTGATGAGGTCATGCGAGCTGTCGACGCCCGTCCCGTTGACGGACAGCACGAGGTCGCCGCTTTGCAAGCCGGCGCGGGCCGCCGGGCCCCGCGGATCCACTGTTGCAATGCCAACTCCCTCGTTCCGCCGCTTGGCGGTTCCCGCCCCCGTGGAGACGTCTTCCACGGCAACCCCAAGCCACCCACGATCAATGTGACCCTTGTCCCTAAGTTCCTCTACGATTTTCTCGACGATCTCGCTTGGGATGGCGAAGCCGATGCCGACCGAGCCGCCGGTGGGCGAAACGATGGCGGTGTTCACCGCGATCACCTGGCCTTGGAGGTTGAACGTCGGGCCGCCGGAGTTGCCCGGGTTGATGGGCGCGTCGATCTGCAGGAAGTCGTCGAACGGCCCGGCGCCGATGTCGCGCCCGCGCGCGGAGACGATGCCGGCGCTGACCGAGGAGCCAAGGCCGAATGGGTTGCCTGCGGCCAGGATCCAGTCGCCCACCTCCACCGTGCGGGAGTCGCCCCAGGTGACGGCGGGCAGCGCGGGCGCACCGTCTACCTTGATAACCGCGATGTCGGTCAGCTCGTCCGTCCCGATCACCCGCGCCGGCAGCTCGGACCCGTCGGCGAGCGACACCACGATCTTGTCCGCATGTCCGACCACATGGTTGTTGGTCACGATGATGCCGGAGGGGTCGATGACGAAGCCTGACCCGGCGCCCTGCACCTGCTCGCGCCGCGAGCGCAGGCGTTCGCGGAATTGCTTCTCGAGCGGCGTGCCGCGCAGCGCCGCCGGAAGCTGCTGGTCGGAGGCGACGCTTTCCGTCACGGCGATGTTCACCACCGAAGGCACCACCTTTTTCACCAGGGGGGCGAAGGAGGGGAGGGCGGCCGCCGAGCCGCCGGACAATCCGCCCACTTGGGCATTGGAGGTGACGCAGCCGCACAGCGAGATCAGGACGGCAAGGGCGACCGGGCGGAGCATGACGGACAATCCAGGATATCGGCTAATTGGCACGGTGGAATGGTGGCGTCTCTGCCGCGCCGCGGCAAGCCATGGCAGCAGGGCGGCCTTGCGGCGCGCGGGCGTAGATTCTGCGCGAAGAGTGTGATCCGCTGCAGAGAGGGAGAGCCCATCATGCATGGCCGCCGAGTGCACTATGGCTGGTTTGTCGCTGCGGTCACCTTTCTGGTGCTGCTGGTGGGCGCGGGCATCCGGGCGACGCCAAGCGTGCTGATCGTGCCGTTGCAGGGGGAGTTCGGCTGGTCTACCGCGACCATCAGCGCCGCCATAAGCGTCAACATCCTGCTTTATGGCCTGATCGGGCCGTTTGCGGTGGCGGTGATGGAGCGGTTCGGGTTGCGCCGCACCATCTGCGGGGCGCTGCTGCTGCTGGCGGCGGGGCAGGCGCTGACGCTGCTCATGCGCACGCCGTGGCAGTTGACGCTGCTTTGGGGCGCCGTGGTGGGCACCGGCACGGGGGTGGTGGCGCTGGCGCTCGGCGCCACGGTGGCGACCCGGTGGTTCGCGCGGCGGCGCGGGCTGGTGATGGGGCTGCTGACCGCCAGC
>CAXTNN010000389.1:0-3274 GCA_964245545.1 uncultured Acetobacteraceae bacterium
CATCTACGCTGCGATTGACCCGTTTGTCGGCTTTTTCCGGCCGTTGCCGCCCCTCGGCTACTACATGCTGCTCGTGCTCTGGCTGGGGATCGGCGAAGCGTCCAAGGTCACGTTGCTGTTCCTGTCGGGGGCGCCGATCATGATTGTCTCGGCGGCTGCGGCCGTGCGGGGCGTGCAGGAAGACCGGTTGCGCGTGGCACGCTCGCTCGGCCTGTCCGAGCGGCAAGTGTTCCGCTCGGTCATTCTGCCCACGACGCTGCCGGCCTTGTTTACCGCGGCGCGGCTCACCGTGGGGGTCACGTTCGGCTCCCTGGTGGCCGCCGAGATCGTGGCCGCCACCAGCGGCTTGGGGTTCCTGATCCTGAACTCGAGCCAATACCTGCGCACCAGCTACGTCTTTCTCGGCATCGCCGTGATCGGGGTGATCGCCGTCGTGCTGGATTGGCTGATGGTGGCGCTGGAGCGTCTGGTCGTGCCCTGGGCAGGCCGGGCGTGAGCCTGGCTGAGCCCGCCACGCGGCCCACGGCCGTGATAGGCCCGGCCCTGCTGCAACTGCAGAACGTGTCCGTCGGCTATGGGCGGGGCGCTGCGATGGTGCAGGCCTTGGACAACGTCTCGCTCACTGTCGCGGCAGGCGAGTTCGTGACGGTCGTCGGCCCATCGGGCTGCGGCAAAAGCACGCTGATGCACGCCATTGCCGGGTTTGTCCCCGCGACCCACGGGCGGGTGTTGCTGAACGGCAAGCCCGTGCGCCAGCCCGGCGCCGACCGCGCCGTAGTGTTGCAGCAGCCCACACTTTTCCCCTGGCTCACCGTGTTCGGCAACGTTGAGCTGGGCCCCCGTGCCCGGGGCATGGCGCACGCGGAACGCTGCCGCGTGGTCGACCACTATCTGGACCTGGTCGGACTCTCCGCGGCACGGGACCGGCGGCCTTACGAGCTCTCCGGCGGCATGCAGCAACGGGTGGCGCTGGCGCGCGCTTTGGCCAACGACAGCGAAATCCTGCTGGTGGACGAACCATTCGGCGCGCTGGACGCATTGACCCGGGACCGGATGCAGCGGGAGATCATCCGTATCTGGCATGAAACCGGCAAGACCATCTTGTTCATCACCCATGACGTCGACGAGGCTGTGTTCTGCAGCACCGCCGTGGTGGTGATGGCAGCAGGACCGGGCCGCGTGATTGAACGCATCGCGCTGCCATTTTCCCGGCAATTCGCCACCCGCGCCCGCAAGAGCCGGGAAATTCGTACTGGTGCCGATTACCTCGCGATGCGTGAGGCCGTGCTACGCATCGTCATGCCGGACGCGCTCGACGATTGATGCTGCCCGCCCTGGCACCGTGTTTGCCCGGCAAGGCCGAACGAGGGGAGTGCGCGAATGGACGAATATGAACGCCGCGGATACGGGAGGGCCGGCATCGGCTTCGGCAAGCGGGTCGGTATCGCCGTGGTGGATTTCCAGCTCGCGTTCACCGATACGCGCTTTCCGCTCGGCGGCGCGGAACTCACCGACCGCGCGGTGAACAACACCGCGACCCTGCTGCATGCCGCCCGCGCCGCCCGGCTGCCCGTGGTGAGCTGCTACACCGCCTATCACGGGGTGAAGGACGCGCCGCATTGGAAGATCCCGCCGGTGTTGGAAACATTGCGGCACGGCGCCGAAGCAGTCCAGCTCGATCCACGCATCCAGCACGACAGCGACGTCGTGCTGTGCAAGAGCGCGCCGTCCATCTTCTTTCACACCGCCGCTGCGCCGGTGTTCGTGCGGCAAGAGGTGGACACGGTGATCGTCACCGGCTGCACCACCTCCGGCTGCGTGCGGGCCAGCGTGATCGACGCCTTCAGTTATGGCTTCCGCGTCATGGTGGCGGAGGATTGCGTGGGCGATGTGGCTGAGGGACCCCATCGGGCCAACCTCGCCGATATGGGGCGCCGTTATGCCGATGTGGTGGACCTCGCTGTCTGCCTCGGCCACATCGCGAGCCTCCCGCGTCCCAATCGTTGAGTGGTGCGGGCTTGGAAAACGCTCGCGTCTAATCAGCCCGTGCTGCTCAAGAATTCCGCGCACTTCGGGTGGAGTTCGGCTTCACCTGTTGGCAGAGCTGGTGATGAACGGCATACGCCTGAGGGCAAGGGAGGAAATGCAATGCTGAAGGTTGTGCAATCATGCGTTGTGTCCGTGGTATGCCTGCTTGGCTCGCTTTCGGCCGGAGCGCAGCCACTGCACCGGCTCGATGTGGACGTATTCAATTCGGGGACGGTCTGGCCGATCTGGGTTGCGCAGGAGAAGGGGTTCTTCGCGGCCAATGGGCTGGACGTTCATCTGATTCCCACCCCGGGCTCGCTCGCCCAGATGGAGGGCCTGATCGACGGTAAGTTCGACATCGCGATGACCGCCGTGGACAACCTGATCGCCTACATGGAAGGCGAGGGCGAGGCCAAAACCGAAGCCACTCCCAACATCGTCGCAGTGATGGGAAGCGACAACGGGTTCCTGTCCCTGCTGGCCGCTCCGGGCATCAAGAACTTCGCCGCATTACGGGGTGCCACACTGTCGGTCGATGCGTTTACGACCGGCTACGCCTTCGTGCTGGAGGAGATGCTGAAAGTTCGCGGCCTGACGAGCGGCGACTACACGCTGGTCAAGGCGGGAGGGTTCCAGCAGCGCTTCGACGGTCTGCTCGCCGGGTCGCAGGCCGGCACCTTGTCCGTGCCGCCCTTCACCTTCCTGGCGGCGGCGAAGGGTTTTAATGATCTCGGCACCGCCATATCGGTGCTCGGTCATTACCAAGGCGTGGTCGCGGCCGTGCGCAAGGACTGGGCACCTAGTCACCGTGACGACTTAGTCAGCTACATCCGCGCCTATATCGCGGCAGTCACCTGGCTCTACGACCCGGCGAACAAGGCAGAGGCGCTGGACATCTTCGAGAAGCATCTGCCCGGTGCGACTGCTGAAATTGCCGCGAAATCATACAACGTGTTCCTGGATCCACATACGGGCTTCGATCGCAAGGCTGCGATCGACGTCGCAGGGGTGAAGAACGTGATTGCCATTCGGGAACAATACGCCACGCCGCACAAGGCTTTAGCCGACCCGCAGCGCTATTACGACTTGAGCTACTACAACGCCGCGACGGAGCACTGAACCGGTCACGGGCTGCCGACGGCGGGCGCCGGCGCAACCGGCGGCTCCTCGCAGCTCCGGATGCCCAGGGCGGCTGCGAACAGCACCACCGCCAGCCCTAGGACCAGTGTCAAGCGCGCCCGCAGCC
>CAXTNN010000390.1:0-3271 GCA_964245545.1 uncultured Acetobacteraceae bacterium
GGCTACATCATTTTCGAGGCCGAGGCCAAAGGCGGGGGAGCACGCGGCCCGATCGCCAAGAATCTCGACCCGGCGCGCACCGAGGCAATCCGCAGCGCCTGCGGGCTCCAGGCTGGGGACGCCGTGTTCTTCACCGCCGGGCCGCGGGACGAGGCGGCCAAGTTCGCCGGTACGGTGCGCAACCGCATCGGCGCCGAACTGGACCTGTTTGAGCAGGGTGCGTTCCGCCTGTGCTGGATCACCGACTTCCCGATGTATGAGCGGGTGGAGGAAACCGGGCTGATCGACTTCAGCCACAACCCGTTTTCCATGCCGCAGGGCGGGTTGGAGGCGCTGGAGACACAGGATCCGTTAACCATTAAGGCGTATCAATACGATATCGTCTGCAACGGGGTGGAGCTGTCGTCGGGCGCAATCCGCAATCACCGGCCGGACATTATGGTGAAGGCCTTCGCCATCGCCGGCTACAGCGAGGCGGAGGTGGAGGCGCGGTTCGGCGGCATGCTGTCGGCGTTCCGCTACGGCGCCCCGCCGCACGGGGGCTCCGCGCCGGGGATCGACCGCATCGTCATGCTGCTGGCGGACGAGCCGAATATCCGTGAGGTGATCCTGTTCCCGCTCAACCAGCAAGGGCAGGACCTGATGATGGGCGCGCCTTCGCCGGTGCCGCCGGCGCGGTTGAAGGAGCTGTCGATCAAGCTTGATATGCCGGCGCCCAAGAAGGGGTAGTCGGTCACTGGCTGGCCGCGCCCACGTCTCCATATCGGCATGGGCGTGAGGAGACGGTTATGCCGGCATGGTCAGTGACTGACATCCCCGGTCAAACGGGCCGCGTGGTCGTCGTCACCGGGGCGAGCAGCGGCATCGGCGCGGAGGCGGCAGTGGCGCTCGCGGCCAAGGGCGCGCACGTGGTGTTGGCGGTGCGTGACCACGGGCGCGGGTTGGCGGTGCAGGAGCGCATCAGCAGCCGTCTGCCGGGCGCGAAATCCATCATCGAGCTGGTGGACATGGCGGACCTCGCCAGCATCCGCGCCTTCGCCGAACGGGTCAGCCAGACGCTGCCGCAGGTGGACGTGCTGTTGAACAATGCCGGACTGGGGATGCAGCCCGAGCGCGCCGCGACCAAAGACGGGTTCGAGCGCCAGTTCGGGACCAACCACCTCGGTCACTTCGCCCTCACCGGGCTCCTCATTCCAGCATTGCTGCGGGCGCCGGAGCCGCGCGTGGTGGCGATCTCCAGCATTGCGCACCGGAGCGGGCGGATCGACTTTGACGATCTGCAAAGCCAGCGGCGCTATCGCGGCGGCGCGGCGTACAGCCAGTCCAAACTGGCCAACCTCATGTTTGCCTTGGAACTCGACCAACGGGCGCGCGCGCAGCAGTCCCGGCTCCTGAGCCTGGCGGCGCATCCGGGAGTGGCGAGTACCGGGTTCATGCGGAACACCGAAATGGCGCAGTTCAAAGTCGCGGTGGCGAACGCGCTGGTCGGAGTTTTGGGGCAGGATGCGGCGCGGGGTGCCCTGCCGGGCCTGTATGCCGCAACGATGCCCGGCGTGGCGGGCGGGCAGTATTGGGGTCCGGACGGGTTCCAGGAAATCCGCGGCGCGCCCAGCCTGGCCAAAGCTGCGCCTCGCGCGCTGGACCAGGCGGCACGGGAGCGGCTATGGGCGGAGTCGGAACGGCTGACGGGCGTGGTCTACCCGCCGCTCCAGTGACTCAAGCGGCTATTCACGGGTGATCGGCTCTGTTGCATTTGCTGCCGAAGCGAGTTCTCGTTAGGCAACGAAGAACGGAGCAAGCCGTGTCAAACGCAGCCGGTCCACTGGGTGAGGTGTTGCATCCCATCGAGCGGGCGTCGCGTGGCGAGGTGCAAGCGTTGCAGCGCGAGCGCATGGCGTGGTCGCTGAACCACGCCTACCAGAACGTGCCCCATTACCGCGCAGCCTTCGACGGGGCCGGCGTGCATCCGTCCGACTTCCGGCACCTGCCAGACCTCGCGCAATTTCCGTTCACGACCAAGGCGACGTTCCGCGACAACTACCCCTTTGGCCTGCTTGCCGTGCCGCAGGACAGGATCGCTCGCCTGCATGGTTCTTCGGGGACCACAGGCAAGCCAATCGTGGTGGCCTACACCAAGGCTGACCTCGACATGTGGGCCGACGTCATGGCGCGATCACTGCACGCCGCGGGGGCACGGCCCGGCATGAAGGTGCATAATGCCTACGGCTACGGGCTGTTCACCGGCGGCCTTGGCGCCCATGCCGGGGCGGAACGGCTGGGCTGCGCGGTGATCCCGATGTCCGGAGGGATGACCGAGCGCCAGGTGCAGTCAATCGCGGACTTCAGGCCCGAAATCATCATGGTCACGCCCAGCTACATGCTGGCGATCCTCGACGAGTTCGTCCGGCAAGGCCTCGATCCCCGCTCCAGCTCGCTCAAGGTCGGCGTGTTCGGCGCCGAGCCCTGGACCAACGCGCTGCGGCAGGAAATCGAGCAGAGCTTTAACATCCAAGCCGTGGACATCTATGGGCTGTCCGAGGTGATCGGCCCGGGCGTGGCACAGGAGTGCGTGGAAACCAAGGATGGGCTGCACATCTGGGAAGACCACTTCTACCCGGAGGTGATAGACCCCGAAACCGGTCAGGTTCTGCCGGAGGGAGAAACGGGCGAACTGGTCTTTACGTCCCTGACCAAGGAGGCGTTGCCCATCATCCGCTACCGGACGCGGGACCTCACGCGGTTGCTGCCAGGCACGGCGCGGCCCGGCTTCCGCCGGATGGAGAAGGTGACGGGTCGGTCTGATGACATGCTGATCCTGCGTGGCGTCAACGTATTCCCCACCCAGATCGAGGAGGTGCTTCTGGCGCGCAGTTGGTGTGGTGGACACTTCCAGATCGTGCTCACCCGGGAGGGCCGCATGGACCAGATGGCGGTGCACGTCGAGGCCCGGCCCGAGCAGTGGGACGGCGCCGGCTTGCAGAACGAAGCGAAGCTGGTCGCGGACTTCATCAAGAACACGGTCGGGGTAACCACGCGGGTCGTGGTCGAAGCGCCGGGAACGCTGCAACGGTCGCTCGGCAAGGTGCAGCGGGTGATCGACCGCCGCGCCCCGCCCGCCCGTTTAAACGCAGGCCATCCGATATCAGGCGCTAGCGCCGGGTCGGATAAGGTCGGGTCGACCTGATCCGTGAATCAGCCGCTGGAACAACAGCTAGACTATGATAGGTGACCCAAAGCGAACCGGTCATGGTCTAGCGGGCGGCGCTGCCGG
>CAXTNN010000391.1:0-3262 GCA_964245545.1 uncultured Acetobacteraceae bacterium
ATAGGGGACGGCCGTTGCCTACGATCTCGTATGCGCAAAACCTCGAAGACATCATGCTTCACCGCGCTTTGCGCGAGGTTGCAGATGGCTTTTACGTCGATGTGGGCGCGAATGAACCCGACGCGGAATCAGTCACTAAACTGTTCTATTTACAAGGCTGGCGGGGAATTAGCGTTGAGCCGGACGCGAGAGTCTACGGCATGCTCGCTGCCGCCCGTCCGCGTGACATCAATCTTAACGTCGCCGCGTGGTCCCATACAGGGGACGGTGATCTTTTCGCCATTGAAGGCTCAATCGCCTATTCGACGATGGAGCCTGGAATGGTGCGGGTGCATGAGACCGCTGGCCGGGCTAGCACCAAATCCACAGTGCCTACGCGAACACTGGACGACATTTTTGCCGAGTACTGCCAAGAGGTTACAATCCATTTCTTGAAGGTGGATGTGGAGGGAGGCGAGCTTAGCGTGTTGCTCGGCCTCAACCTTGCACGCTGGCGGCCCTGGATCATCCTGGTCGAGGCGCACGGCCCGGACCCTGAAGTCAACTACTACCAACCGTTGGAAGACCGGCTGACCCAAAGCGGCTATCAATTCGCCTATGTTGACGGGCTCAATCGCTTCTACGTGGCGCACGAACATTGGGGCCGGCTGCGCAGCCGCTTCCTTATGCCGCCGAACGTCTATGACGATTTCGTCCGCGCAAGCGAGCACGAAGCTGTCGAAAGGGCGCAGTTCGCCGTCCGGGAGCGAGAACGCGCCACTCTGTTGCTTGCGCGGGCAGAGGCCAGGATCGAGGCGCTGGCCGCGGAAAATACCGCCTTGCGGCAACAAACGCCCCCGGTCACCTGGGCCGTGCTCGCTCACCGGGTGCTTGCCGGCCTGCGGCGGCGCGTGACAAGCCGCGCCCACCCCTAGGCACAGGCAAACCCTTGAAACGTCCAAACTCTGCAACTCCGCTCGACCCGGCGACCAAGGAGCAGGTGCATGCCACCTGGTTCGCCATCCACAGCGACCTGGCTTACGTGCTGTACGGCCTGCTGGCGCTGCACGTGCTCGGCGCGCTGAAGCACCAGTTCATCGACGGAGAAGCGGAGTTCGGCCGCATCCTGCCCTGGGGCCGGGCCAAGGCAGTGGAGTAGGCCGGCATGGCAGCGCCCGCCCTCGCCGTCACCACGCTGGCAAAGCGGCCCGACCTGTTGCCGGTGGTGGCGGACTGGCTATGGCGGCAATGGTGGCGTGACTGGGGGCGGACCCTGGAGGAAACGGAGGCGATTTACGCCGCGTGCGTGGCCGAAACCGGCGCACCGCAAACCTTCGTCCTGCTCGCCGACGGGCAGCCCGTGGGCACCGCCACCCTGGCCCGCCGAGACCTTGAGGAGCGCCCCGATCTCACCCCTTGGCTCGCCGGCGTGTTCGTTGTTCCGCAAGCGCGCGGCCGCGGCTACGTCACCCACCTTCTCGCCGCGTTCGACGAGGCGTGCCGGCGCGCGGCGATCCCCGAAGCTTGGCTTTACACCACGTCGGCGGAGCGGGTTTACCTGCGGGCAGGCTGGCACACGGTGGAGATGGTTCCGCGCGTCGGCAAGCACCCCGTCACCCTTATGGGCAAGGTGTTTCGGGTCGAGCTCAATGCACCGGAATGAGGCACCCCAAGTCTCCCATTGGACATTGCAGCATGGGCTGAAGCCCCTCGGTGCGCTCTCGCGTGAACTCCGTGCGGCAATGCGCCACCATCACAGGATAGAGGCTGCCGCCTTCGGCCGCGGAGCTTCGGAAAGCGCAGGCGGCCTCTCGAAACGCCACCCAGGCATGCTGAGCGGCGATGAACTTGGTTCCTGCCGAGCCAGTATCCTTAAGCCGCGCCAGAACCCGGTGATAGACGTTCTCCAGCGACGCGTCCGCCTCTGCAAACTCGTTATCGGCGCAGGCCGTCCTGGCCGCTTGATCGACGGGATTGCTGCAAGTCTGAGCCCGCGCTGATGACAAGGAGGCTGCCAGGACAACGCCCAGAAGGCAGACGGTCCGCATTGCTTCCGGCTCTCCCAAGGTCGGGTCCACCAATGACCCTGCGGGATCATAATGGTTCGCAGGCAGCGACGCTATCAGGCAGCGGCCTTCGCGCCTGAGCCGCAACCGGGTGCGGCCGTGGCCACCCTCACCCCGACCCTCTCCCGCCGGCGGGAGAGGGAGATTGCAGGTTGGGAGTCAGCAGGGCCAGAAGGTTGCGTTCAGCGAAAGGTGGGCCTTGGTAATCAGCGAGAACACGTCGGTGGTGAAGGTCTCGCTCAGAGTCTGCATGCCGTTGCGGCCGCACTCGACATAAAACAGCGGCGCGAAGCTTTGCAGCAGCCCCGATTGCGCATTGAGCAACTCGACCTGCAGCCGCGCTTGAACTTGCGGCTCGGTTGGGTCGGACGACGTCCACCCCTGGGAGGCGACATTGACGGTGAGGGTCCAGTACAGGCTTGCCGCTCCTGCGGTGGTGACCGCCTTGATCACGGAGAGATTGATGTCGGAGAGGGTCGCCAAGTTCTTTCCGTTGGTGCCGACAATCGTCCAAGGATCGGGGCTCCAATTGCTGAAGGTGATGACCGCCGGCGTGTCATCCGGGTGAAAGCCAAGCTTGTCGCGCAGGGCGGGCGCCAATTCGGCCCAGCGCCCCGGCCGTGCCCGCGCCTCGGCAAGCACCGGTTTGGCGTGCATGGGTGCCGGCTTCGTAGGCGCCTCGGCATCCGGCCCGTTGATCACGTCGGACATTTTTGTCTCCTGGCTGCAGCGACATCGCCCCCCGATTGGCGCGATGAGGCAAGCCTAGGGCGGTCGTTGCAGCGCCGATGTGACCGCCCTCACTTGCAGCACGCGTGGGTCGCTACCAGGAGGTCACGCCCCTTCCCTACCGCTTTGGCCGCGGATGGGCCGCCGGGCGGAGCGGTTTGGCCGCGGCCGCCGGCAGGGCTGGCTTCACCACGCCGCTGCCGGCGCGCAGCTCCGCCACCGTGGTGCGGCTGGTGATCTGGTCCGGGTCCACCAGCAGCTCGATCACCGCCGGGCGGCCGCTTGCCAGCGCGCGCTCGAAGGCGGGGCGGAACTCCGCCGTGGTGGCCACCGTCTCGCCATGGCCGCCGAACGCCTCGATCAGGCGGGCAAAGTCGGGGTTGGTGAGCGCCGTGCCGGACACGCGGCCGGGATAGCTGCGCTCCTGATACATCCGGATCGTGCCGTACATCTGGTTGTTGAACACCAGCACGATCGGCGCCACGCCG
>CAXTNN010000392.1:0-3221 GCA_964245545.1 uncultured Acetobacteraceae bacterium
GGGGCGGCCGCGCTGGCGCTGGCCCGGCGCGGCGCCGACGTGGTGGCGGTGGATTTGTCCGCCACGCTGGTCGCCTTGGCGCGGGACCGCAGCGCGGGGCAGGAGCCGGGGCGAGTTCAGTTCCAAGTGGGCGACATGTTGGACCCGGCGCTGGGGCGCTTCGACCATGTGCTGGCGATGGACTCGCTGATCCACTACCAGGCGGCGGACATCATCCGGGTGCTGAGCGGGCTGGCATCCCGCACCGAGCGGTCGGTGGTGTTCACCTTCGCGCCGCGAACCCCGGCGCTGGCGGCAATGCATGCGGTGGGGCGGCTGTTCCCGCGCAACAACCGGGCGCCGGCCATCGAGCCGGTGGCACCCGCCAAGCTCGGCGCGCTGCTGGGCCAGCTCCAACCATGGCAGGCAGCGCGCACGGAGCGGGTGAGCGGCGGGTTTTACACCTCGCAAGCGATGGAGCTGGTGCGGTGAGCCGGCTGTCGCAGCAATGGCGAAACCTAAGCACCAGCTTCCTCCCGTTCGCCGAGGCCGCCACCGCCGAGCTGCCGCTGCCGAGGTTGCTTAGGCTGGCCCTGTTTCAGGTCACCGTCGGCATGGCGCTGGTGCTGCTCATCGGCACGCTCAACCGGGTGATGATCGTCGAGCTCGCGGTCCCGGCCTGGCTGGTCGCAATCATGGTCTCCTTGCCGTTCTTCTTCGCCCCGCTGCGCACGCTGATCGGCTTCCGCTCCGACACGCATCGCTCGGTGCTTGGCTGGCGGCGGGTGCCTTACATTTGGTTCGGCACGCTGCTCCAGTTCGGCGGGCTGGCGATCATGCCGTTCGCGCTCATCCTGCTGTCGGGCGACAGCAACGCGCCGATGTGGGTGGGCCAGTTCGCGGCCGCCTTCGCCTTTTTGCTGGTGGGCGCCGGGCTGCATACGGTGCAAACGGTCGGCATGGCGCTGGCCAACGACCTTGCCCCTGCCCACGCCCGCCCGAAAGTCACCGCGCTGCTGTGGACCATGCTGCTGGCGGGAATGCTGGGCAGCGCGCTGCTGTTCGGCTTGGTGCTGAACCATTTCAGCGAGCTCCGGCTGATCCAGGTGGTGCAGGGCGCCGGGCTGCTCACCATGGTGGTGAACGTGGTGGCGCTGTGGAAGCAGGAAGCGCGGGACCCGTCGCGCACCGCCGCCCCGCGCCCCTCCTTTCACGCCTCGCTGCGCGCCTATGCCGCCGAACCGCGGGCGCGCCGCCGCTTGGTCGCGGTGGCGCTCGGCACGGCGGGGTTCAGCATGCAGGACATCCTGCTCGAGCCCTATGGCGGCCAGGTGCTGCACCTCTCGGTCGGGTCCACCACCTCGCTCACCGCCTTGCTGGCGGTGGGCGGGCTTGCCGGCATGGTGTTGGCGGCGCGCGGCCTGAGCCGGCAGCGCGACCCATATCGCGTGGCGGCCAGCGGCGTGCTGGCCGGGTTGTTCGCGTTTGCCGCGGTGATCTGCGCGGCGCCGATGGAAAGCCCGGTGCTGTTCGGCTGCGGCGTCGCCGCCATCGGCTTTGGCGCTGGCCAGTTCGTGGTCGGAACCCTCACCGTGTCCATGGGTCTGGTGCAGGATGGCGCCAGCGGGCTCGCTTTGGGTGCGTGGGGCGCAGTGCAGGCGCTGGCGGCCGGCGTCGCCATCGCCACCAGCGGGGCGTTGCGGGACGCGGTGAGCGCTTGGGCATCTCACGGCGCATTCGGCCCGGCCCTGGTGGGCGAGGTGACGGGCTACAGCACGGTCTACCTGCTGGAGATCGGGCTGTTGTTCAGCGCCTTGATCGCCATGGGCCCGCTGGTGCGCCCAGTTCGCGCCAGCCCCGGCTTTCCCCTTGCCAACTATCCGATGCCGGCAGCAGAGTAAGAATAGAGGAAACGAAACCATGCCGAGTGGTGCGATTACTGGCTATTTCGATGTGGCACAGATCACGCTCTACGCGTTCTGGCTGTTTTTCTTTGGCCTCGTGATGTATCTGCGCATGGAAGACAAGCGCGAGGGCTACCCGCTTGACCCGGATGGCGGCAGGGCGCTCGGCACCTTCCCGCCGATCCCGAAGCCGAAGCGCTTTATCTTGCCCCATGGTGGCGAGTATTTCGCGCCGCGCCGGGGGGAGGAGCCGCAGCCCGTGCTGCCGCCTATGCCCGTGCCCGGCATGCCGTTCGACCCGGTGGGGGACCCGATGAAAGAGGGCGTTGGCCCCGCCTCCTACGCGATGCGCGACGAGCACCCGGACCGGATGTACGAAACCGGGCTGCCCCGCATCGTGCCGCTCCGCGTCGCCAGCGGCTACTACCTGGCAACCGAGGATATGCACCCGCAGGGCATGCTGGTGGTGGACCTGGAAGGCGAGCCGATCGGCACGGTGAGTGACGTTTGGATCGACCGCTCCGAGACGCTGGTGCGCTACCTGCAGGTCACGTGCTCGCTGAATGGGCGGGAGGTGCTGGTGCCGATGAACCTGGTGGGGCTCAACCGCAAGCGCCGCATTGTGAGGGTTCGCTCGGTGTTGGCACGCCAGTTTGCCGAAGCGCCGGTGCCGGCAAGCCTGGACGAGATTTCGTTGCGCGAAGAGGATCGGATCATGGCGTATTTCGCCAGCGGCCATCTGTTTGCGACCGCCGACCGCCTGGGGCCGCTGCTATGACCGAGCATGATTTCGAGCCGGTGCGCGGCCTGCCTGGCCTGCCGCCGGCGGGGGAGACCGTGCTGTGGCAGGGCGCACCCAACTGGCGCGTGCTGGCTCGGCGCGGCTTGCGTTTTCCCACCCTGGCGCTGTATTTCGCGGCCCTGCTCGCCTCCTTCGCCATCGCCCATGCCGGCCATTTCGACCTCGCCGCCACCCGCCGCCTGGCCCAATTCGCGGCGTTGGCGGGGCTGACGTTGGTGCTGGTGGCGCTGTTCGCCTACTTGGTCGGGCGCAGCACGATTTATACCGTCACCAACCGCCGGGTCGCCATCCGCTTTGGCGTGGCGCTGTCCATGACGCTGAACTTGCCGCTCGCGCAGATCGAGGCGGCGGATATGCGGGCGAACAAGGACGGCAGCGGGGATGTGGCGCTGCGGCTCGCCCCCGGCACCAAGATCGCCTACCTGCTGTTATGGCCGCATGCCCGGCCGTGGCGGCTGAGCCAGGCCGAGCCGATGTTGCGTGCGGTGCCGAACGTGGCGGCGCTGTCGGCGGCGCTGTGCCGGGCGGCGCTGCCC
>CAXTNN010000393.1:0-3201 GCA_964245545.1 uncultured Acetobacteraceae bacterium
CTGCTGCCCGGCCCTCTTCTTCCGGCTCAATACCCGCCGCCGCTTCCGCCGCCGCCAGTGCGGCCGCAACCGCACTCTTGGGGACGAGGAGGAGACGCAGCAGCAAGCGCCCGCTGCTGCGGTCCCGCCGCTCGATCCGCCAATCCCAGAACAAATTCTCGGCGCGAAACGGTGTCAGCCGGTCCATTTCATTGCGCAGCACCGCCGCTAGTTCCGGCTCCGCCGCCAGCGGCAAGTTGACCGACTGCTCCAGCAGCGTGCCAGGAGGTAGGCGCAGCACGGCGGGGCCCCGCCGTGCTGCGGGCAGGCGCCGGAACGGCTCACTGCCGGACAGCACCGGAGTCAACACGGTGTCCTCGCCGCCGCGCCTCATGGCAGCGGACAAGCCGGTGGCCGTGGTCTGCAGCACAAGCGCATGAGCATAGCGTCTGCCAGCGGCAAACCGCTCCGGCACCAAGCTGCGCATCTGCTCGGCCCACCAAGTCAGATAGTCTTGCAACATTCGACCATTATGGACGCCTAGGTTCCTGCGGACGGACCTGCCGTTTGCTGGCAGGGTCCGCGGCTTCTTAGCCTGCGAACCGTCGGACTGGAACAGCAAGCCTTCCGTCGCACCGGTTGGGCGCTCGGCCACTATCCGCCGGCTGGCAGTTTCTCAGTGGGTGCAATGATATCCGGCCAACTGCGATGGCCGTCTTGAAAACGCAGGCGGATGCGCACCAAGGGCGGCAAGCCCGGTTCCGACCACGCAGACGTCCAAGTTCCAGCGCCTCCCTGACCATGGCTCCAGAAAGCGACATCAATGCCTTCCAGTCCGGTCAGCAACACCGAGGTGCCCGGCGCGGGCGGCGGGCGGAGGCGCACCGCGTGGATAGCCGGCTCCCACCGCAGCACCAGGCGGTGCTGGCTGTCGACACCAAAGCCGATATCAGCATTGCCATCCTGGCCCAGCCCGGCGGCGGCACGGCCAAGATCGGTGGCAAATGCTAGCGTATGAGGCCCGCCGGTGATGTGCGGCGGCTCTTCCACCGTGCCAGGGTCCATTTCCGCAACCAAAGAGCGCAACAGGCGATCTGTTCCACCGAGGTCAGCCTCCTCGGCGATGGTGCGGGATTGGGTATCCTGCGCACGTAGGCCGAATTGCAGGCCGCCAACGAGCCCGGCCAGCACGAACCCGAATACGACGAGAGCAACCAGAAGTTCGAGCAGGGTGAAGCCGGCATCTACTGCTTCCGCTTGCGCCACCCTCACCCCTGCCCTCTCCCGCAGACGGAAGAGGGTAACATTACCAGGCGATTGGCAATACCTCGTGCTAGGCAGACTTCGCCATGATTTCATCGGCGATGTTGCGGGGCACCGGGTCGTAATGGTGGAACTGCATGGTGAAGGAGGCCCGCCCCTTCGTCATCGATCGCAGGTCCGAGATGTAGCCGAACATCTCTTTCAAAGGCACACCCGCCCGCACCGTCACTGTGGAGCCGGCAGACTCCTGGTTTTGGATCATGCCGCGGCGGCGGTTGAGGTCGCCCACCACGTCGCCGACATGGTCCTGCGGTGTGGTCACCTCCACGTCCATGATTGGCTCCAGGATGACCGGGCTGGCCTTCTTCATGCCTTCGCGGAAGCAGGCCTTGGCCGCGATCTCGAACGCCAGCGCGCTTGAGTCCACGTCGTGGTACTTGCCGTCGACCAGGGTGTATTTGAAATCCACCGTGGGGAAGCCGGCCAGCACGCCGGTGTCGGCCTGCACGCGAATGCCCTTCTCCACCGCAGGGATATATTCCTTTGGCACGGACCCGCCGACGGTCTTGTTCTCGAACACGATGCCCTGATTCCGCTCCAGCGGCTCAAACACCACCTTCACCTCGGCATACTGGCCCGACCCGCCCGACTGCTTCTTGTGAGTGTAGGTCTCAATATGCTGCTTGCTGATGGTTTCGCGGTAGGCCACCTGCGGCGCGCCGATATTGGCGTCCACGCCGTATTCGCGGCGTAGGCGGTCGATGATGATCTCCAGATGCAACTCGCCCATGCCGGACAGGATGGTCTGCCCAGTTTCCTGGTCGGTCTTCAGCCGCAGCGACGGGTCCTCGCCGGCCAGCTTCTGCAAGCCGATAGTCATCTTCTCGACGCTGTCCTTGGTTTTCGGCTCCACCGAGATGTCGATCACCGGCACTGGGAAGGCCATGCGCTCCAACACCACCGGGTCATCGGCGGAGGCCAGCGTGTCGCCAGTGGCGGTGTCTTTCAGGCCAACGAACGCAGCGATGTCACCGGCGTGCACTTCCTTGATTTCGGCGCGCTTGTCGGCATGCATCTGGAACATGCGGCCGATGCGCTCCTTGCTCTCCTTGGTGGTGTTCATCACCGTGTCGCCGCTTTTCAGCGTGCCGGCATAGACGCGCACGAAGGTCAGCGTGCCGTATTTGTCGTTAATGATCTTGAACGCGAGCCCGGCGAACGGGGCGGCCGGGTCGGCTTTGATGCGGCGGCGGTCGCTATGTTCGCCGTCCTCCTCGCCCTCCTCGGCGGCCACGGAGATGCCGGGCACGTCGACGGGGGAGGGCAGGTAGTCAAGCACCGCGTCCAGTAACGGCTGCACGCCCTTATTCTTGAAGGCAGTACCGCACAGCACGGGGCGGAAGGCGCCGGAGATGGCTCCCTTCTTGATGGCGCGCTTGAGGGTGGCGGCGGCCACGTCGCCTTTGTCGAAATACTCTTCCATGCCTTCGTCATCGACCGAAAGCGCGGTGTCGAGCAGAGTCTGACGATATTCCTTCGCCTTCTCGACCAAATCGGCCGGGATCGCTTCGTCATGGAACTTGGCGCCCAACTCGCCGCCTTCCCAAACGATCGCCTTCATCTCCACCAAGTCCACCACGCCGACGAACTGGTCCTCGACACCGATTGGGAGCTGCAGCGGCAGCGCCACGATGTCGAGCTTCTCCTTGAGCGTGTCGAAGGCGCGGTAGAAGTCGGCGCCGGTGCGGTCCAGCTTGTTGATGAAGATGATGCGCGGCACGTTGTAGCGGTCGGCCAGGCGCCAGTTGGTCTCGGACTGGGGCTGCACGCCCGCCACGCCCTCGATGATGAACACGGCGCCGTCCAGCACCCGTAGCGAGCGGTTCACCTCGATGTTGAAGTCAATATGGCCCGGCGTGTCGATGATGTTGATGCGGTGGTCCTTCCACTCGCACGTCA
>CAXTNN010000394.1:0-2703 GCA_964245545.1 uncultured Acetobacteraceae bacterium
CACCCCGATCGCGGGCGTTGCCGCTCTTGAGGAACTGAGGCCTCGCTTGCCATGCTCAGGGCGTAATCTTCGACGAGGAACCGCGTCCCGTCCGTCAGGGCAGCGAACGGGACGTAGCGCAGCGACCCGTCGGGTACGATCCGCAGTGCGCGCAGCCCGGCCAGGAATGGTGTGGCGGGTGCGACCAGGTGCTCGTGGAGGCGGCGGGCGACCTCCGCTACCTCGGTATCCCATCCAGCAATGCCCTTCCGCAAGGCAAAGCAGAGCTGCCGTAGCTCCGCGAGCGATCCCGGCAATTCAAGCAGCCTTGTGCAGGTCCCGATCCGGAGCGCCAGCCGATAGCCGCCGCCGTGCTGCATGTAGCGGAGCACGGCGGTGCCGGGACGCGTGCCGGTTTCAACCGCCGCCGGCGACGCCGACGGGATTGGAATCCAGGCCTCCGCTCCCACCTCATCCAACCAGGCCCCGAGCCGGCGCTCCCGTTCCCGCACGGCGGCGGTCAGTTCCAGCGCGGCGTCGCCACCCAACGAGCCGACCGCGGCGTCGAACCGGCGTGACAGCCGCTCCTCGGTCGCCGAGAGCGGGATCCTAGTCGTGGGCGGGCGGCGGTCTTCCGACCGTTGCACGCTGTCAAACAGCTCGTCCGCAAGCCCAGCCTCGTGCACCTGGCATGCCTCGGGAATCCGATCGCACTTAACCAACCAATCCGCCAGCTGCTGGAACGCCGGCGACCGCTCCCGCCGGTAGGCCCGTCCCGCGCCACCGGCCGCGGCGTGGTCGGCGCCCAGCCGGCACAGCGCCTCCGCCGCTATCTTACCCATCAAATTGGCCGCGGCCATCCGTCCGTCAGCCGCCTCAATGCGCCCCAGCAGCAACAGGACTCGCCAGCGCAGCTCTGCAATCCCCATCGCCACCTCGTCGAGCAAACTGGCGCGCGCGATCGCACGCGCCTCGTCCACTCGCCCCAACTCGAACGCCATCATGCCCAGGGTGGCGCGGGCGACGGCTGGCTGGGCATCGCCAGGATCCGCGTGGCAAGCGTCGAGCGCTGCCCGCAGCTCGGCGTAGGCGGCGGGAGGATCGGCTGGCCATTCAAGATCGACGACGCAGCGTCGCATCGCCAGTACCGTCGAACTCGTCGGTCCGGCGACGCTCGCCGCAACGCCCGCGGCACGTTGGTAGGTCGATAGCGCCTCGCGGACGCGTCCACGCGCCAGCCGCATCCCCGCCAAAATGCCGAGGTAGGACAACTCGGACATGCCGCCCGCCCGCGCCCAGCGCTGGGCCTTCTCCAGCAGTTGCTGGGCTCGCGTCCTGTCGCCGAGCGAGAGCGCAAAATCGGCCGCGTTGATCAGCACCGGCGCCAAAACGTCCCGGTCCACGCCGGCCCGTCCAAGCTCCGCAACCGCCTGCTTATACAAGGACCCTGCGGCAGCCAGCTCCCCCGTGCGCTCCCGCAGGATCGCCAGGCTGCCCAGCAGCCGCGGCCGCCACGCTGCGCCGATGTCCTCCAGCAGCGTTCGGTAGAGGGCTGCTGCTGCTCCATACTGGCTCAAGCTGCAATACGCGTTGGCAAGGCTGTAGCGCGCCGCCGTGTGCTCGGCCGGCGATGCTGGCGTGGCCAGCGCCTTATGCAGGCTGACCACCGCCTGCTGCGGCGTGTGCAGCGCCGATTGCGCGATCCCGAGGTTGCGCCAGGCCAGTGCGAGGTCGTCCGGGCCGATGCTGCCATGCGACTCCATCAGGTCCGCAGCGCTGGCAAAGGCGGATGCCGCCTCGCGATGCCGCGCTTCGCCGCTCAGCAGCGTGCCAAGTGTATTGCGCGCGCGAGCCAATTCCCGCTCCGCGCCGGGTATGGTAGACAGCACGCGGGTGGCGCTGCCGATCAGCCGCCACGCCCAGGCGCGTCGGCCGGCGCCGAGGCACACGACAGCCAGCTCGACCTTCAGGCCCGCTGCCCGCCGCCGGTCGCGTAGCGGCGGACGTGCCGAGAGGCAGATTGCGCGGCGGTAGGCGGCGGTCGCTCCGGCGGAGTCGTGCCGGGCCTGGCAGGCGGACGCCTGCGCCCGCAACGCGATCACACGCGCGCTTAGGTCCATGCAGCCTCACGCCGGCAAGCAAGCGCAAGCAGGTGCAACGACTGCCCCTCGGAAATGCCGATGCTGCGAGCACCGGTCTCGCCGAGATCGGGACAGATGCAGGAGGCTTTCTTGCTCGACAATACCCGCAAACTTGCGTTTTGCCTGGCTCTAGGGTTGAGCGTGATCATCGTCCTATACCCGCCATTCACGATCTGCAGCTTCGGAGCCTCTCTCGTGGAGTATGGCTTCCTGTTTACTGGCCCGGCTACGGTCCGCAACGCAGCCGGGGTCGCCCGCGAGATGCTCGGCCCGCAGGCGGGAGCGGCCGCAACCGGGCTGACCTACTCGCTCGACATCGTCCGTCTCCTGATCGAACTCGCGGTCGTGTGGGCGATCTACGTCACCCTGCTCCGGACCGTGCTGCGTCGACCGCAGCCCGTCTCGGCAGATTGAGCGCTTCGCCTTAGTGTTGGTCAAAGAACGCGGTCTTGCAACAAGATTAAAGGACAACTGCGGTGCGTGACATTGCTTCCAAGCCCCCCCGCCAAATGCTCCGCCAGCTCGTCTATGCTGCGGTGCTTTCGCCGGCCCTGGCGGTGGCAACGGCGCCGGGCACGCCGGC
>CAXTNN010000394.1:2713-3186 GCA_964245545.1 uncultured Acetobacteraceae bacterium
CGGTCGCCCAGGATCCTGCCACCGCCGACCTGGCGGGCTTCACCCCAAGCGTGGTGCAGCAGCAGGTCGCGGCGGGCCTCCCCGGCCTTTGGCACCTCGACAGCTTCGTCCAACAAGGATTGGTTAACCAGGGCAATCCCGTGGATCCAGATATCCGCACTCGCTTCGAGGTGCATGTCTCGCTGACGGCGGACACGTATGCTCCCGACGGGAACGACGGGCCGGTCGTGTTCGTCCGCAAGATTGCGCCGGCTGGGCTACAGAAGGTGTTATACGGCCGTTCCCAGTCGAAGCTGCAGTCCGGCACCTGGACGACGCGCATCGACTTGCAGAACCCGGAGGTGCTCAATGGCTTGGGCAGCCCGCTCGCGACTATCCCAGGGCGCGTGATCGTGCGGGGGACGCCGGAGGAGGCGGCCTACCTCAAGGATCGCGACGCCAACGCGCAGGTTGCCCAGCAAGTGAAGCTTGCC
>CAXTNN010000395.1:0-3163 GCA_964245545.1 uncultured Acetobacteraceae bacterium
GGGGGTGTGGGAGTGCGGTGGGTGAATGCTCGTTGCGATTGTCCAGCGAATTTCGGCGGGATTCGACATTGCCTTACCGCGCGCCCGATTGACCTAAGGCCTGTGCGAAGTCGGCGAGCAGGTCCTGAATGTCTTCGATCCCCACAGAGAGGCGGACGAGGCCTGGGCTTATGCCCATCTCTGCCCGACCCGGCTCGCCCAACTCGAAGAAAATTGTGGTCGCGACCGGGATCGCCAGCGTTCGGTTGTCTGAAAGGTGAGTCGAAAGCGCGACGATCCGAAGGGCATCAAGAACCTTGAAGGTGTCGGCTCCGTCCGTCAGGTCGAAGCTGATCAGTGCGCCATAGCGGCCGCCGAATAACTCGGTGGCGCGCCTGTGCTGAGGGTGAGAAGCCAAGCCCGGGTAATAGACATTGGCGACTTGCGGCTGGGCCTGCAGCCAGTGCGCAAGGGCGACGGCGTTGGCGTTGGTCTGGGTGATCCGCAGGCGGAGAGTTTCCGCGCCCAGGCCGATGCGATGAGCGTCCTCCGGTCGCAGCGCGCCGCCAAGGTCTCGCAGTCCCTTCCGGCGTATCTGCACTGCGCCCCAATTGGCCGGATCACCGACCCGGTAAAGCGGATCGATGTTGGGATAGTTGCGCCAGTAGAACAGTCCCGTGTCGCTCACGGCTCCGCCCATGGCGTCGGCATGCCCGGCGATGCCCTTGGTAAGGGAGTTGATCACGAGGCTGGCGCCAACCGTCCGCGGCTTGAATAGTTCAGGCGTCGTCAGCGTGTTGTCGACGATGAAGACCACTTCCTTTCGGCGGCAGAGATCGCCAATCGTAACAAGGTCCGCCACCTGAGTGCGCGGGTTGGCGATTGTCTCCACAAATACGAGCCTGGTGTTGGGTCGCAGCGCTGCCGCGACCTGAGAGGCGTCGGTAGAGTCGACATAGCTGACATCCACCCCAAAGCGCTCGAGCGTCCGGAGCACGCTCGCGGTGTTGCCGAACACAAAACGGCTGCTCACCACATGGTCGCCGGCACGCAACAAGGCGAAGAACGTGGCCGAAATCGCCGCCATGCCCGTCGCGAAGCAGATTGTGGCGCGCGTCTCTTCCAGCACGTTGAGCTTGGCTTCGAGTGCCGCGTTGGTCGGGTTGCCCTGGCGCGCATAGGTAAACCCGGGCTTGTGGCCCTGAAACACCTGCTGAAGCTCCTGCGCAGATCCATAGCCGTAGAGCACGCTCGTGTGCATAGGGGCGTGCACGGCCCCATGGCCAACGTCCGCCATCCGATCCGCATGCAGGATCCGGGTAGAAATCGCCATTGCATGGTCGGCGCCGACGTAGTGGAGGAGATCTGTGGTCATGCGTTTGCCCTCGTTTCGGAGGAGAACAGACGCTGCGGCTTAGCCCGTATAGTTGCCGGTCTGGCCACATCCCCTCACTGAGGGAGCCACCTTGCTCGGGAAGCAGGTTGGCGCCGGGCGTCTGCCCAACTCTTGATGTCTCGTGCTAACTAGCCGTACGCGGATTGTTGGACAAGGCGGTCCGTCGGCAGATCGAGTCGCGATGTCCGGTCAGCGGTCGAGAGCGGCTGTGGGTTATTTGTGAAACGTCGGACTTCACCCCTTGTGAGCTCGCTGATGCCTTACAACACATCCAGCTCACGCCATTGATCCTCCGCCTGCAGCAGTGCCCGCTCGGCTTGGCCCGGCATCTCCGTTGCTTCATACACCGCCTAACCAAATAGTATGATTAATTCACACCCTCCGCTATAGACAACGCAAGGAGGGCCGAGAGCCATGCCAGCGCCTGACAAGCGTACCGTCAGCCTGCCCGTCGAACAGGCTCGATACATCGATGCCCTGGTCGCGTCTGGAGCCTATGCCACCGCGAGCGAAGTCGTGCGAGCGGGCTTGCGAGCCTTGCAGGAGCGGGACATCGCGGTGGAACGATGGTTGCGCGACGAGGTGGTGCCGGTCGCCGCTGTCATGCAGACCGATCCAAGCCGGGGCATACCAGCCGAGCGAGTCTTTGCAAGCCTACGGGCAGACTTGAATGATGGTCGTGGGTGAAACGGCGCGTTGTCTTCTCGCCCGAGGCAAATGGAGATCTCCGCCAACTCTTTCGTTATATCGCCGGGCAATCAGGGTCGAGTCGTGCCCTGGCTTACCTAGACCGTATCGAGGCATTTTGCTTCGGTCTTGGGGTTTTCCCTGAACGCGGGACAAGACGCGATGACCTATGGCCGGGCTTACGGACCACGGGCTTTGAACGGCGGATGACGGTTGCCTTCACTGTCGAAACGGATGCCGTTACCATCCTGCGCATTCTTTATGGTGGCCGCGACCTGGAAACAGCGCTGAAGAATGCTTGACGGGTTGTCCCGACATAAAAGGTGGCGCTGACGTTGTCCGGGCGAAGCACCTGAGGCCGTAAGCGAAACAAGGTAGAATAAGCTTTAAGCCACAGTTGCAAGTTATGACCGCTCGCTGGTCTAGGCCGGTCCGGCATCCTTCATTGCCCAACCAGGCAGGTATAGGCCGAGCGTCACGCACCGGGAGAAGCACCTCGCGCTGCGAACCAGCGAAGCGCGCGGAGTCTCCTCCCGGGGCATGGGACGCGAGAACATTGCTTTGATCGTCTGCCACCGTATCGGAAAATGGGAGTCGTCGGGCGGCAGCGTCCAGACGCAATGCATGCGGTCTGGCACTGCCACCCGGGCATCGATGTAGAACGAGTGGCGCGAATGGCGCTGTGAAGGGTCTTGATGCCGAGGACGAGCAGGTCGGACTGGCGGTCGTGGAGATTGGCGGTAAAGACTTAGGATGCGCCCGCCAACCGGTTCCGGCGATCGTTGGGCATCAGTTTGTGGTTCTGTTCGGTCCCGTCGGGTTGGGGTTGGCAGCTTGAGCGGGCTGGTGGGCTGAAGCCCACCCTACTTACTCGCCACGGCGTTGTTGCCGCTACCCTGCCGAGCTCTCCCGCAGCAGCTCCAGCTCCAGCCATTGCTCCTCTGCCCGGGCTAGGGCCTGTTGGGCTTGGCGCAGCGCCTCTGTAGCCTTGTGGAACACGGCCGGGCTGCGGGCGTAGAGGCCGGGTTCGGCGAGCTTGCCCTGCAGCAGGGCGATGCGGCGCTGGAGTTCTTCCATTTCGGCCGGCAACGACTCCAGGGC
>CAXTNN010000396.1:0-3128 GCA_964245545.1 uncultured Acetobacteraceae bacterium
GGCGGGGCAGCGCCGCCGGGTGGCGGAGGCGGTGACCCTGAAGACGCTGGGTGCCACGCGGCAGCAAATCCGGGCGGCCTGGATGGTGGAGTTCGGCGCAATTGGCGCCACCGCGGGCGTCATTGCGGCAGCCTTGGGCACGGCGCTGAGCTGGGCTGTGGTGCACTTCCTGCTGCACGCAGCCTGGTCGTTCCTGCCCGGCGTGCTGGCGGCCACGGTGGCGGGTTGCGTTGTTTTGATGCTGGGCTTCGGCTATATCGGCACTGCCGCCGCGTTGAGAGTGTCGGCTGCGTCTCAGTTGCGGAACGAATAGCGGTTAAACTGCGGCAATTCTTGACGGATTTCGCTTGATCGTGCCGCAGGTTCAACCAAGATAATTGCCAACGGGCACCGTGCCCATTACGAGGAAATTCAGGCTATGGCCTACACTCCCAACACTAGGAGCTACGCGCCGGCAAGCACTGCCAATGCCGCGGTGCTTGACGCCGGGCTGCGGGCTTACATGCTCCGCGTCTACAACTGGATGGCGTCCGGCTTGCTCGTGACCGGCATCGTTGCCTACGCGATTGCCAACACGTCGCTGATCAACCTGTTCTATCCGCTGGTGCAGACCCAGTATGGCCTCGTCCATACCCAGGGGCCGCTGGCGCTGGTGGCGGTGTTTGCGCCGCTCGCCTTCGTGCTGGTGCTGTCTTTCGGCGTGAACCGGCTGTCACGTACGGCGGTGCAGGCGATTTTCTGGGCGTTTTGTGCGGCCATGGGCGCAAGCCTGACGTCCATCTTTCTGATGTATAGCGGCGAGTCGATCGTCCGCACCTTCTTCATCACCGCGGGCACGTTCGGCGCCATGAGCCTCGTCGGCTATACCACCCGGCGCGACCTGACCAGCATGGGCTCGTTTCTGATCATGGGCCTGTTCGGGATCATTCTGGCCAGCGTGGTGAACATGTTCATCCATAGCAGCGGCCTGCAATACATGATCAGCATCGTCGGCGTGCTCATCTTCGTGGGCCTGACCGCTTACGACACGCAGCGTATCAAGCTCACCTACACACAATATGCCTATGCCGACGGTGTGGATGGGGCGGGCAAGCGCAGCGTGTATGACGCGCTGAGCCTGTATTTGAACTTCATCAACTTGTTCATGCTGCTGCTGCAACTGACGGGCAGCCGCCGCCAGTAAGTCAGACTATCCCCATCTTCCTTTACTCCCTCTCCCTTCGGGGGAGGGTCGGGGTGAGGGGTTAGCCTGCTAAGTTTTGCTGATTGGTGCAACTTGGCCCCTCACCCAGCCCTCTCCCAATGGGAGAGGGCTTTTCGTTGGGGGAGCCATAGTTGGCGGTGCGCTACACCGTCTTCAGGAAATCACCCAGCTTGGTCGCCGCGGTCGTCTTATCGGTTTTGTCCAACGCCGCCAATTCGGCCGCGAGGCGATCCATCGCCGCCTCGTAGATCTGCCGCTCGCTGAAGCTCTGGTCGGGCTGGCCGGAGTTGCGGTGCAGGTCCCGCACCACCTCGGCAATTGCCAAGGGGTCGCCGCTGTTGATCTTGGCCTCGTATTCCTGCGCTCGGCGGGACCACATGGTCCGCTTGATGCGGGCACGGCCTTTCAGGATCGCCATCGCCTCATCGAACATTTTGCGGCTGGCGAGCTTACGCAGGCCGGCGGAGCGCGCCTTCGAGACCGGGACCCGCAAGGTCATCCGGTTCTCCTCAAAGGTGATGTGGATCAGTTCCAGCTTGTGGCCGGCAATCTCCTCGGTTGCGATCCGCTCCACCTTGCCGACGCCATGGGTCGGGTAGACCACGTGGTCGCCCTCTTGGAAGATTTCGGCCTTGGCCGGCATCCGCGCGTGGACGATGGGGCGGTTCGGAACCCCGGGCATGTGGCCCGGCATGCGCGGGGCGACGCGGTTGGAAGGGCGTGGAAGCGCGTCATCCTCCTCCTCTTCCTCCTCCACGTCATCGGCGACCGCGACGGTCTCGAGATCGTCGTCGGCAACCTCCTCCTCAAGCTCAAGCGCCGGGTCAGCCGCGAGGGCGGCCAGATCCGGATCCTCGTCAGGCGCCAGGGCGGCGAGCGGGTCGTCGGCAAGCTCGGACTCAGCCGCCGGATCGGCAACCTCGTCCAATTCAGCCGCATCGGCTGGAGCGGCAGAGCGAGCGGTGCGGGCGTAAAGCTCCGCATCGTCGGAGGAACTCTCCGGCGCGGAAGCGTCGGGGTGCGGGCTCGTGGAAGCTTTGCTGGTGATGGTATGCGACTCCGTAGCAAGGTGCACCGCGTCCGCGGAAGCCGCCGGGCGGGGCGGACGCATGGTTCGTGCGCTACCAGGCTTTGCAGCCATGACCGGGTCTCCGATGCAGGTCAGCCCCAGCGATATGAGTTGCTGCGGCCGTGCGGTGAGGGGTTTGGGACGAGCGGCGATCACAGGATCGTCGTTTTTCCGGTCACGACTATATCACGTTTGAGACGTGACGTCAGCCTAAGAATGCGGCCGTCGAAGGACTGAACGCGCCATCACCGCTTTCCCGTTTACGGGGAAGGGAGACCTACCCCTAAGGGCTGCCGGGATTGGGCGAGAAAAGCTCGGCCTTGCCGGGTTTGTCCTTCCACTCGTCGGCGTCCTCAGGCGGCGGGCCTTTACGGGTGATGTTCGGCCACTGCGTGGAAAAGGTCCGGTTGGTCTCGGCCCAGGCTGCAGCGCGGTCATCGCTGTCGGGCACAATCGCCTCTGCCGGGCATTCGGGCTCGCACACGCCGCAGTCGATGCATTCGTCGGGATGAATGGTAAGCATGTTCTCGCCGACATAGAAACAATCGACGGGGCACACCTCCACGCAATCCATGTACTTGCAACGAATGCAGTTCTCAGTGACCACGTAGGTCATTTGGGGGCAGGCTCCTGCGGTCTGGCTGGCAAACAAGTGGGGCGGTATGGCGCTGTTTCAGCCCCCTTGCAAGGGAAGCTCCACCACTTCTTCATAGAGCGCGCGCGCCTCCGCCGGCGGTCCGCGGCGGTGTGCCAAGGCCAGCACGCGCACCACGCGCACGCCCGATTGGGTCGGCAGCGTCAGCACGTCGCCGGGGCGCAGCCGGGCGTGCGGCTTATCGGTCGCCTGGCGGTTGA
>CAXTNN010000397.1:0-3122 GCA_964245545.1 uncultured Acetobacteraceae bacterium
GATGAGGCCCTGGCGGCGCTGCACCGGCTGGTCGCGGCCGAGCCGATGCTGGTGGCGGCCCGGCTGGCGCGGGGCGCGTTGCTGGCGGACCGGGGGGAGACGGCGTCCGCCCTGGCCGATTTCGATGCGGCGGTGGCGGCGGATGGCGGCGCGGCGGCCGCGCATGCCAAGCGGGGCACGTGCCTGGCGCGGTTGGGACAGACGGAGGCGGCGCTGGCTGCCGTTCAGGCCGCCCTCGACCGCGCCGGCGACCCTCCCCTGCTGCACGAGTGCGCCGTGACGCTGGCGGCGCTCGGCCGCGATGGCGATGCGGAGGGTTGCTTGCGGGCCGCCCTGAAGCAGCGCCCGGACGATGCGGCCATGCTGGCGTTGCTGGGCGATATCACCTGGCGCCTGGGCCGCGCCGCCGACGCGGTGGCGCTGTTCGACCGCGCCTTGGCGCTGCAGCCCCGCCTGGACAGCGCCCGGCATAACCGCGCCTCGGCATTGAGCGAGCTCGGCCGCTACCAGGACGCGGCCGCCGGGTTTGATGCGCTTCTGCAAGCCAGCCCGGACCATCCTTACGCGGCGGGAGAGCGGCTTTATGCCACGCTGCAAGGCTGCGACTGGGCCGGCTACACGGCCGCCGTGGCAGCGGTTGAAGCGCAGGCTGCGGCGGGCGGGCTCGCCGAAGTTCCGCTGATCTGCCTGGCCCATGCCGAGCGCCCGTCCGTGCAGCGCCAGTGCGCCGAGGCGTATGTGCGCGACCGCACCGGCGCTGGCCGCCCTAGGCTTGCCGCCAAGCCCGGCCGGACGCTCCGATTGGCCTATGTATCGTGCGATTTCCGCAACCACGCGACCTCGTTCCTGATGGCCGGCGTGTTCGAGCGGCACGACCGGCGCCGGGTCGAGCCAATCGCGATTTCGCTGCAAAAACCGGAGGACAGCCCGATCGGCCGCCGGGTTCACGCGGCGTTCGAGCGGTTTGTCGATGTTTCAGGCCGAACGGACAGCGCCATCGCCCAGCTCATGCGGGAGATGGAGATTGATATCGCCATCGACCTGATGGGGCATACCGGCGGCAGCCGAATGGGGATTTTCGCCCATCGCGCGGCGCCGCTGCAGGTCAACTACCTCGGTTATCCCGGCACCACCGGCGCTCCCTATATCGACGCGATTATCGCCGACCCGTTCGTCATCCCGCCGGGAGCCGAGCCGCACTACAGCGAAACAGTTGCGCGCCTGCCGCATTGCTTCCAGGCCAATGACGACAAGCGGTCCCGCAAGCCGGCGCCGTCCCGCGAAGCGGCCGGCCTGCCCGCTTCGGGCTTGGTGTTCGCGTGCTTCTCGGCAGCCTACAAGATCACTCCGGCATTGTTCGGAGTGTTCTTGCGTTTGCTGGGCCAAGTGGACGCAAGCGTCCTGTGGCTCGCGGTGGCGGCGCCGCAAGCCCGCACCAACCTGCGGGCGGCGGCCGCAGCCGCTGGCATCGACCCGGCGCGGCTTATCTTTGCCGAAGCCCTGCCTTACGAAGACCACCTGGCCCGGCTTGCCCTGGCTGACCTGGCGCTGGACAGCTTCCCCTTCAACGGCGGCACGACCGTTAGCGACGCGCTCTGGTGCGGCGTGCCCGTGGTTACCCGTGCGGGCGAGCCGTTTGCGGCCCGGATGGCGGGAAGCTTGCTTCGCACCATCGGCTTGGCGGACCTCATCACCGGGAGTTTTGCGGCTTACGAGGCCCTTGTGCTCGACCTTGCGCAGGATCGGGCGAGATTGCAGGGCGTGAAGGCGAGGCTTGAGACGGGCATCGCGGCCTCGCCGCTGTTCGACACGGCGGGTTTTTGCCAGTCCTTTGAAGAGCTGCTGGTTGGGCTTCATGGCTCACGGCTCTAATCCCGGCCCCGGGGGCGTTGACGCGCCATCGCCATCTGAGAGGATGGGGAAAACCGCGCACAACAGCGCCAAGCGCCAGGAGACCACCGGATGACCAATCGCCTCGCCGGCAAGACGGCCTTTGTCACCGCCGCCGCCCAGGGGATCGGCCGCGCCACCGCGCTGGCGTTCGCCGCCGAGGGCGCGCATGTCATCGCCACCGACCTCAACGAGGCCAAGCTGGGCGAGATCGCCGGCGACCGCATCCGCACCCACAGGCTGGACGCGACCGACCCGGCGGACATCATCGCCGCCGCCAAGCAGGCCGGGCGGGTGGACGTGCTGTTCAACTGCGCCGGGTTCGTCCATCAGGGCACGGTGCTGGATGCCACCGAGGCGGAGTGGGAGTTCGCCTTCACCCTAAACGTGCGCTCGATGTTCCGCACCATCCGCGCGTTCCTGCCGGGCATGCTGAACGAAGGCGGCGGGTCGATCATTAACATGTCGTCGGCCGCGTCTTCGATCAAAGGCGCGCCGAACCGCTGCATCTACGGCACCACCAAGGCGGCGGTGATCGGCCTCACCAAATCCGTTGCGGCCGACACGGTGGCACGCGGGGTGCGCTGCAACGCAATCTGCCCCGGCACCATCCAAACGCCGTCGCTGGATGACCGCATCGCCGCCAACGCCGTGGCCGCCGGCGGGGTGGAACAAGCCCGCACCGCCTTCGTGGCGCGCCAGGCCATGGGCCGGCTGGGCACGCCGGACGAAATCGCCGCCCTGGCCGTCTATCTCGCCTCCGACGACACCCGCTTCCTCACCGGCCAGGCCCTGGTGATCGACGGCGGCTGGACGCTGTAGGACGGTTCCGTCCACGGAAGGGTTCTGGCCTAGATTTGTCTGAAATGGCAATTCACGCCCTGACTGGTTTCCGTCAGGGCGACCGCGGTCTAAACCGCCTCCGTGAACGACCTTCTCCCCCTGCTGCTCCGCGTCCGCGCCGATGTCGTGTTCGCTGTTGGCGTCATCGTGGCGACTTGCGTCACCGTCCACGTGCTGCTGCGCAAGCGGGAGGTGGCGTCCTCCGTGGGCTGGATCGGGCTGGCCTGGTTCGCGCCCATAACCGGTGCCGTCAGCTACTTCCTGTTCGGCATCAACCGGGTGCAGCGCCGGGCCCGCCGGCTGCGGCCGCAGGACACGCGGCGGGTTCCCCGCGGCGGCGCCGCCGCCCGCGATGGAGACGGCCATCTCGACCCGCTGGACCGCAGCGT
>CAXTNN010000398.1:0-3111 GCA_964245545.1 uncultured Acetobacteraceae bacterium
GGCGGAGACGTCCGCCACGAAGCGCTGCAGCCCGGCGCTGTTCGCCGCCGCCGCCCGGCTCGGCAGCACCTGGAGCTTGGCGCGGCCATCGGGCGTCACCCAATCGCGGGCGAGGTCGGCCGGGATGTCTTCGCGCGTCACGGCCTGCGCCTGCAGCGCGGTGCGCAACTGGTCAAGCTGCTCCGGCAGGAAGCGGGTCAGCGCCTGGTCGGCGCCGAGCAGGCGGGCATCGGGGGCGGCCGCCAATCGGCCGAGATCGGCGACGATGGCCCGGAACGGAGACTCGGGGGGCAGGCTGGCGAGGGAGGCGGTGAGGTCCGGCAACGCGGCCTGCACCGCCAGGCGCAACGCCGCCACGTCCGGGTGAGGCATAGGAGGTGCGCTGAGTGTGACGGTCAGGATGGAGGCGGCGTCGGCGATCAGCGGCAGCTTCTGCGCCTGGTCGTCCGGCACCAGGCTGTCGATGCTGAGCACGTCGTCCACAACCGGCAGGGCCTTCAGCTTTGGCGCCAGCGCGGCTGCGGCGGCGATCCCAGGGGTCAGCACGTCGATGCTGTACGGGTTGGTGACCGGGTCGGCCACCAGGTCGTTCAGCGTCTGCACCGACTCGGTGGCTTGGTTCTTGGTGTGCAGCGGGTCGCCATCGAAGCCGAGCCAGGGCAGCAGCGCGGCCCCAATGAAGGCCAACAGGGCAGTGGCCGTCAAAACCAGGCGGCGATGGCGGGCAATGGCGGCATCGATCGGCCGCGCCCAGCGGAAGCCCACCTCCTGCGCCTCGGCCGACGGGCGGAGCAGGGCAATGCAGGCGGGCAGCGCCGTCAGCGTGCAGGTGAACGCCAGCAGCATCCCCACCCCGGCGATCAGCCCGAGTTGCGCCACCCCGGCGAAAGAGGTGGGCGTGAAAGCGAGGAAGCCGGCCGCGGTGGCGAGGGCGGCGACCAGGATCTGTCCGCCGCTCTGCCGCCCCGCCCCGCCCAGCGCCGCCACCCGGTCCCGCGTGGCCAGGCTGGCCTCGCGGAAGCGGACGGTGAATTGGATCGCGAAATCGACCGCCAGCCCGACGAACAGCACGGCAAACGCGACCGACACCAGGTTCAGCGTGCCCACCGCCAGCGCCGCGAACCCCGCCGTGAGGGCAAGCCCCAGCAGCAGCGTCAACACGATCGGCACCACCAGGCGCCAGGAGCGGGTGGCGATCAGCAGCCATACTGTGACCAATGCCAGGCTGCCGATCAGGCCGCCCGCCGCCCCATGCACCACCGTCGCGAACTCGTCGTCATCAAGGGCCACCGAGCCGGTGATGCGCACCCGCGCCGCCCCCGAGCGCACGAACTCCAATTGGCTCGCCGCGTCGCGGATCGCTTGCGTGGCGGCGGCGCCGGGCTGCAAGGCGCCGTAATCCAGCACCGGCTTGGCCAGCACGAAGCGGTATTTGCCGGCCAGGGAAGCAACCGGCCCGGCCAGCAGCGTCTGCCAGGAGAGCGGTCTGGCCGGGTCGGCCGCGGCGAGCGCCTGGTGGAAGCCCTGCAACGCCGGGTCGAACGGCGCCAGGTTGGCCTCCCCGTGCTGCACGCCCTCGGCGATCAGCGACAATGCCGCCACCAGGCCGCGCAGGCTGGGGTCGGCGGCCAATTGGCCGAGGAACGGCTGGGCGTCGACGGTCTTGTCCAGCAGGTCGCCAAGCGGCTTGGCGTCCAGGAACAGGAAGGCGTTGCGCGCGAGATACGGCGACGCATCGGGCCGGCGCACGGAGGTGAAATGGCGCGGGTCGCGGCTGAGGGCGGCGGCCAGGGCGGCGGCCGTCGCATCCGCCTCCTCCGGGATGGCCGCATCCACCACCGCGACCAGCAGGTCCTCGCCCTGGGGAAACGCCGCCTGCAACTCGGCCTGCCGCTGCTTCCAGGGCAGGGTGGCGGAGAACAAGGTCCCGGTATCCGTGGTGACCCCGAGCCGGTCATACACGGCGTAGAGGCTGGCGGCGCCAAGCAGCAGCGCGGCAAGCAGCACCAGCCCGGCGCGCCGCCCGCACCAGGCGGCGATGCGGCTCAGCACGGCCGGGATCACTCGGTCAAACCCGCTGGGGCGTGAGCTGCCGCAGCCGGATCGCCGTGATGACCAGCATGGCCGTGGCCCCGATCGCGGCGCCGACCAGGATCGGGCTCAGCCAACCGAGCCAGGCCAGCGGGCCCATGAGGTAGAGCGCGTCATCCGGATCGAAGCCCCAACGGCCGGAATAGGCCCGCGTATCAGGTGGGCTGAGCCGCTCCAGCCGCTCGGAAACGATGCCGCAGAGCACCATGGACACGGCAGCCGTCAGTCCCAACGGGACGGACCAGACGCCCAGCCAGCTCTGGCGCAGGCCGACGCCGATGGCGGCAAAGAACAAGGCGTTGACCAGGTTGTCGGTGTAGTAGTCATAAATATGGCCGCCGGGGCTCATCAGCTTGCCCAACCGTGCCAATTCGCCGTCGGCCCGATCCAGGAAGGCGGAGACCAGCCACAACGCGCCGCCCCAAACCATGCCGCCCTGGCTGCCGACCGCAAAACAGCCGCAGGCCGCCAGCCCCGACAGCAGCCGCAGAGTGGTGAGATGGTTGGGCCGGATGCGCGTGCCAATCATTGGCCGCACCAGGGGGCGGACCATCAAGTGCGTCCAGGACCCGCCGCTCAAGGTGATGCCTCAAGGCTGGCTTGCACGTCTACGGGGAGCTGCCGCGTGCTCAGGACCCGCCAGGTGACCAAGCCGGGCACGCCCAGCACAACCTCCCGCAGGCGTTTGATCAGGGACAAAGCGATGGCCACCTCGGGTGACAAGTTAAAGGCCTGGCAGATCACGATGTAGCCTCCCTCTTGCACACCCAGGGCGCCGGGCACGGCGAAGCCCGCCGCCTTCAGCGCTTGCCCCAGGCTTTCAATCACCATCCCGTTGCCCAGGCTGGTGTCGTGGCCGAGGACGTGCAGCGCCAGGCACACCTCCACGCCGCCAAGCAGCCACGAGGTGCTATGCCAGCCCATTGCCAGCAACACGCGGCGGGGCCGGCGGTAGCAGCTCAGCAGCGCCTGATGCAGCCCCTCCACCTGCCCCGTGCCCGCCCAGCCCAGCGCCCGGCC
>CAXTNN010000399.1:0-3085 GCA_964245545.1 uncultured Acetobacteraceae bacterium
GATCAGCCGGCCACCGTGGTTCAGGCAGATGCACTGGAATGGCGCCCCCCTGCCCCGTTCGACGCCGTGCTGCTCGATGCACCCTGCAGCGCCACCGGGACCATTCGGCGCCACCCCGACATCCCGCATTTGCGCCGCCCGCGTGACGTGCAGACGCTGGCGGACCAGCAAGCCGCCCTGCTGCGTGCCGCCGCATCCCTGCTGCGCCCGGGCGGCCGGCTGATCTACGCCGTGTGCTCGCTGCAGCCGGAGGAGGGTCCGCAGCAGGTCGGGGGCGCGCTGGACCATGGGCTCGTCCCGCAGCCGTTCGGTGCCGGCGAGCTGGCCGCGCTGCCGGAGGCGCTGACGCCAGACGGCTGCATGCGCACGCATCCGGGGCTGTGGCCGGAGCGGGGCGGGATGGATGGATTCTTCGTTGCGCGGCTGATACGGCGATGAAGCCTCGCTTGTGCTGACGGCTGCGCGGGCACTAGAACGCAGGCCAATATGGCAAGAACTGCATTGATCGCCCCGAGTCTGCTGGCGGCGGATTTCGGCCGCTTGCGCGACGAGGCGGTGGCCGCCGAACAGGCCGGAGCCGACTGGCTCCATCTCGACATTATGGACGGTCATTTCGTCCCCAATCTGAGCTTCGGCCCCGCCGCCGTGAAGGCCGTGCGCCAGGCGGTGCGGCTGCCGTTCGACGTGCACCTGATGATCGAACCGGCGGACCCGTTCGTCGCCGCATTCGCCGAGGCCGGAGCCGACCACATCCACATCCACGCCGAAGCCGGGCCGCATCTGCACCGCTCGCTGCAGCTTGTGCGCTCGCTGGGCAAGGCGGCCGGCGTTGCGATCAACCCGGCTACCCCCGCGGCGGCCGTGGCTGAGGTGCTGGACCTGGTGGACGCCATCCTGGTGATGACGGTCAACCCGGGCTTCGGCGGCCAAGCCTTCATCGAGACCACATTGCCGAAGATACGCACGCTGCGGACCATGGTGGAGGCGACCGGGCGGCGCATCCACATCGTCGCCGATGGCGGGGTGACCGCGCAGACCGCGCCCAAACTTTTGGCTGCCGGGTGTGACGTGCTGGTGGCTGGCACCTCCGTTTATGGCGCAGCGGATTACCGCGCCGCGATCTCAGCGCTGCGCCCGGCCGCCTGATGGGGCTGCGCTGGATGCGGGACGCGCGGCGCGTGATGGCGCGGCTGCCAAACTTGCGCGTGGGCCGGGTGCCGGACGCACCGATGCTGCCGGTGCGCGACCTATGGCCCGGCGACGCCAACCAAGGGGCGCGGCTGGTCAGGGGCGAACTGGAGCTCGGCGGCGGTTTGCTGGCGCTGCGGCCGGGCGTTTGGGGCGAAACCGCCGGATCCCCCGTGCTGCGCGCGGCGGCGCATGGCTTCACCTGGCTGCGCGATTTGCGCGCCCTCGGCACCGACCCGGCGCGTACGCGCGCACGCACCCTGCTGGCCGACTGGCTGGCCACCGCCACCGACCCGATCGCGCAGCGTCCGGACGTGGCGGGTGCGCGCCTGGCGGCTTGGCTCGGCCATTACGACTTCTTCGCCGCTTCCGCCGACGATGCGTTCCGGCAACGGATGATGTCCCGCCTGGTGAGCGATGCGCGGGCGCTGGCGGCCAACCTGCCGGCCGAGGAGATGGATGCGCGGGCGCTGACGGCGTTGAAGGGGCTGGTTGCCGCCGCCGTCGCCCTCCCCGACCAGGCCTCGTTCCTCACCCGCGCGCTGCGCTTCCTGCCGCAGGAACTGGCGCGGCAAGTGCTGCCCGACGGCTGCCACGCCGAGCGCAGCCCGGCCGCCCAGTTGGCAGCGCTGCAGGACCTGGTGGAGATGCGGGCCTTGCTGCAGGCGGCGCAGGCGCAGCCCCCGGCCCCGCTGGCCAACGCCATCGAGCGGATGAGCCCGGCGTTGCGCGCCATGCGCCACGGCGATGGCAACCTTGCCTTGTTCAACGGCAGCAAGGAAGACACCACGGGCCTGATCGACCTGGTGCTGGCGCAGGCGGGCCGCACCGGCCGTTCGCCGCACAGCCTGGCGGAAGGCGGCTTCCAGCGCATGCAGGCGGGCCGGACGGTGCTGGTGGTGGATTGCGGCCGCCCGCCGCCGCCAGGGGTCGACCGGTTTTCCCATGCCGGTACCCTGTCGCTCGAGCTGTCGGTGGGGCGGGAGCGGCTGATCGTAAATTGCGGCGGTGCACCGGCCGCCGGGCCACAATGGCGCGACGCCACCCGGGCGACGGCCGCCCATTCCACCCTGGTGATCGCCGACACCAACTCGTCCGAGCTCAAGCCCGGCGGGTTGGGCCGACAGCCGGAGAAGGTGGAAGCGCAGCGGCAGGAGGCAAACGGGGCGCATTGGCTGGAGGCGAGCCATGACGGCTATCTCAAGCCCTTCGGCGCCGTGCACCGGCGACGGCTGTATCTGGCGGAAAGCGGGGAAGACGTGCGCGGCGAGGACGCCGTGGAGGGCGCCACGCCGCAACCCTATACCCTGCGCTTCCACCTGCACCCGGCGGTGCATGCCAGCCTGCAGCAGGATGGCGAGGCCGTGCTGTTCCGGCTTCCCTCCGGCGCCGGGTGGCGGCTGCGCGCGGAAGGGGCGCGGATGACGCTGGAGGAAAGCATCTATCTCGGCGGCAACGAGCCAAAACGGTGCGAACAGGTGGTGCTCACCGGCCACCCCGATGGCCCGCAGCAGGTGAAGTGGGCCATCTCGAAGGTCGGGTGAGCCCGCCTTGAAAGTAGTCGAGGTTATCAACGTCGACTTTTCGCTGCGCCATTTCCTGCTGCCCCTGATGCGCGGCATCCGCGCGCGCGGGCACGAGGTGGTGGGCGTGGCGGCGGAAGGGCCGCTGCTGGCGGAGGTGCGGGCCGAGGGGTTTCGCATCGAGCCGGCCCCGTTCGTGCGGCGATTGTCGCTGCCGGGCCAAATCCGCGCGTTCCGGGCGTTGGTCGCCCTCCTGCGCCGCGAGCGGCCCGACCTGGTGCACGGCCACATGCCGATCAGCGGCCTGCTGGCCCGGCTGGCCGCGCGGGCCGCCGGGGTGCCGCGCGTGGCCTATACTTGCCACGGCTTCCTGT